>NZ_JBINJY010000004.1:0-214534 GCF_043951805.1 Companilactobacillus sp. FL22-1 | reverse complement strand
ATATTGAATAACAATGCTTGAATTCTAAAAAACTACACCGGAAATTTATCCTTTCAGATATAATTGAAAAAGTATTTTAGAAGAAATGGGGATTAATTTGCATGCGAGTAGCAACTATTCTGGAATTGATGTTATTCTTGATGGCCTTTGCATACATTGTGAGAGTTTTTTGGCCAGTTAGAGCACAACTTTTTAATGGGGATGAAGAAATTATTGTTTCGATACGTAATCGTCATAATTTAAAAATCTGCTTGGCAGTGATAGTGATCGTAAGTTTACTGCTAATTTTTGCTTGAGGCATTTTTAATAAATTTATTGCTCGATAAGGTGATTCAGCCCTTGACAATAAACTCAATCTTTTATAACATTTTACTGTTATCGATTTATTGTTAATGGGCATTCGCCAAATGGTAAGGCAGCGGACTCTGAATCCGCAATTTATTGGTTCGAACCCAATATGCCCAATATATACAACAAGAAACCCTTATTATTTCAAGGGTTTCAACACTTGAAACTGGAAAAGCATCCGAGTTATTGTCCGAGCTTAAAAACTCACATAACTTGAGAACTTTTTGCAGTTTCTTTTTTTGTCAATAAAGATTTGTTTTTATGAAATTTGATGGTTGTAAGAGTCGATATTATTGCCACAACAGGAACAATTCTACAAAAATCAAAGTGGTGAACTTGATTATAAAGCTTGCCGTAGAAAAATAGGTATAAAGAATAGCATGCCCCTGTGATGATGTTTTTAATGAAGTGTTCTAGATGTGCCAAAGTTATTTTCTAAAAGTAGTTCCATATTTGGAAAAGAATTCTTTTCTAAAGTGGAACTATTTTTGTAAAAATGACTAGTACAATACTAATTGTATTTAAAAATAGTTAAACGAAGTCATCCGATATTACACACTAATTTAATCTCATCAATTTTTTTAGAGTTAGATCAGATGATGATCTCAAATTTTAAAATAAATAAAAAAGACCCAAGGCAGAGTTTAGTCCTCCTAGGTCGTAGTTAATGCGGAGTTTATTGAACGGAATCTTCAGAGATAAACTTCGTATTTGGGTTGCTTCCAGTAAAATTATAAAGTGCTTTTGCTTTATCAAGGGTATTAATGTCCCAATCTGCTTCATAGGCAGAGTTTTTGTCATTAATGTTCAATCCAACGTTGGGCCCACCATAAATTAGTGAAGAACGGTGGCCAAAGTGTCCTAGTGTACCTAATGGGTCAACGCAGTTATCTTCGTCATACCATTCTTTTAATAGGAAGTAAGCCACTTCCTTGTCAGACTTAGCACCGTTGTGATTGATAATATAGTTATAGCCGGCGCCAGATAGACATTCTGACATATTTCTAGCAGCGGTACTGTGATCTAAATGATTCCCATCTTGTTGGTCAGCTCTTTGACCAGCATAGGAAATAAGGTCATTGGTAGAGTGAACTGGACTAGTTCCGTTAGCTTGGTGTAAGGCATTTACGTAAGCTACGAAGTATTTATTTATATTACTGATGTTGGGTGTATATTGACCGTTCTTGGCAGGAGCAGTTTCAGCATTATTGATTTCAGCACTATTTGTCGCTGCGGTTTGAACTGTATCTCCAGTTAGTGTGGCATCACTAGCTTTCAGATATTCGCTGGTAGCAACTTGGTACATCTTTGTACCATCAATAGTGATAACCTTCCCAACGGCCCAGTCAGTTTTTGGCGCAAGGGCACGATTGGAAATGAGCTTCCCATCAGCAGTATATAGTCGAGCAATTCCACTGGCATTTGTGGTTGCGACAGACGCAGCTTTGACATCTTCTTGTGTCATGGCAACAGAAGAAGATGCTGCCATTAGGAAAATGGCAGACAACGTCAAAATTTTAGATATTTTCATTTAAAAAGATCCTCCGATATAATTCACACATATATTGTATTTAATCTCATCAATTGTAACTGTATTTATATTAGAACCTTGAAATAGGATAGTCAATAAATTTTCTGAAAAAGTGTTTTCATCTATAGAAATGACTTGTAAATAGTCTGCGTAACGTTAATTGCAAAGGTGTAAGAATATTATTAGGTTAAAATTATTCTAATCAGCCGATAAATAAACTGTTCAAGCCCCTCATCTTAAGTCATAAGGTGAGGGGCATTTTTTGTGGCAAATATTCAATAAAAATTAGAGTAAATTAAAAGCTTTAATTCTTAGGATATAGCCAATTTAGAGCCTAATTGTGTTACATTATTTATGGAGTGAAATAATTATTTTTGTGAGGTGAATTTATGGAGAAAAGCGAAATTTTAGTAACTACAACTGAAAATATTCCTGGACAAGATTATGAGATTATTGGTGAAGTTTTTGGTTTAACCACTCAATCAAAAAATGTTGTTCAAATATTGGTGCTGGATTAAAGAATATCGTCGGCGGTGAGATAAAAGCTTATACCGAACTTTTATCTGAGGCCCGTGATATTGCAATTGAACGTCTGAGAAGTAATGCTGCTGATATGGGAGCCGATGCAGTGGTAATGATGCGTTTTGATTCTGACTCGATCAGCACAGACATGGAAACAGTTGCAGCCTATGGTACTGCAGTCAAATTTAAGTAAGGTGGTTAGAATGGCATTGGAATATAACAAGAGTTCTTTATCAGCTTGTACTAGTATCTTGATCGGGAAAAAAGCAACCGTCGATGGATCAACTATTATAGGTAGAAATGAGGATGCCAAAGCTTCTTGGCCTAAACATTTCGTGGTTCATCAGCATCAAGAATTTACCGAGGATCAACGTTTTATCTCTAAAGCCAATGACTTTCAATTAGATTTGCCTAAAATTCGCTATAAATATTCTGCTACTCCAGAATGGACCTTCAAAGAAGGATTATTTGAAGAGGATGGTTTTAATGAATACGGGGTTGGGATGAGTGCTACAGAAAGTGCTTATTCCAATCAGCGTGTTTTAGGTGTCGATCCTCTAGTTGAAAATGGTATTGGTGAAGAAGCCATGATCACAGTTGTTTTGCCTTATATCAAAAACGCTAGGGAAGGCGTTTTACGCTTAGGTAAGATTATTGAAGATTATGGTACTTGTGAAACGAATGGGGTACTTTTCTCTGATAAAGAAGAAGTTTGGTACTTCGAAAGTGGATCAGGGCACTATTGGGTGGCACAACGTATCCCCGACGATAGTTATGCCGTGGTTGCTAATCAATTGGCGATTCAAGAGATTGATTTCAATGATACTGACAATTTTATGTATCACCAAGGTATCGAGGATTTTGTGAAAGAAAATCATTTGAACAACCGACCTGATAGTTTTAACTTTAGACAAATTTTTGGCACACATGATTTGTCTGATGAGATTTACAGCACGCCTCGTGTTTGGTGGGGTCAACAACAATTTTCTGGGAAAACTTCAGAGAGTCCCGAAAGTAAAGACTTAGCTTTTATCAAAAAAGCTAATCGGTTGTTGAGTGTTGATGATGCGCAAGATTATCTAGCTTCTCATTATCAAAAGACCGAGTTCGATCCTTTGAACAAGTCAGCTAATAACAAACGCTATCGTCCAATAAGTTTGGCTAAGACTCAGGAGTCACATGTTTTACAAATTAGACCAAACATGAAACCTGAGATAGCTTGTGTGCAATGGTTAGCCATGGGCGTAGCTTCACAGAGTATTTACGTTCCATTTTATATGGGGATCAACGATACTCCGGAAGAATACAAACTTGGTGAGTTGCCATACGATAGTAAGTCAGCCTATTGGACTTATAAGTTGGCCGGAGTTCTTTTAGACGGTCATTACCAAGAGCTTGGCAAAGATTTTCAAGCAAAGCAAAAGGAAATCAATATCACGTTACGTAAAAAGTTGCATGATTTTGATCAAATAGCCTTGAGCAAAGATGATGATAAATTACCTAATTATTTAACAGAAGCTTCATTTGAAATGGCAAAAATTTCACTTGATGGCTATAAAGAGCTAATTGCTCAATTAATTACGGACTCGACTGATTTTTCACCTCTAAACTTCAAGACAGATATGAATTTATAGAAATTATAATTTTATACATTGAATATTAACTGAGGGGTTTATAAAAATGAATGATGGTAATTCGCCGACAAAAACAATCACATTGTTTGGCTTAATAATGATGATCTTCACGGCGATCTTTGGATTTGCTAACACTACTGTTGCTTACGAACAGATGGGATTAGCAAGTATTGTTTGGTATGTTTTCGCTGCTTTATTCTTCTTCCTACCCGTAGGATTTATGATGGCAGAGTATGGTTCCGCTTTTAATGAAGCTAAAGGTGGAATTTATTCTTGGATCGATGGAGCTGTGGGTGCAAAATGGGCTTTCATCGGTACATTTATGTGGTTAGCTTCTTGGGAAGTATGGCTGGTGTCAACTTCTTCTAAAGTTTGGATTCCACTTTCAACTATGTTTGCCGGTCATGATACAACGCAAACTTGGGGAATGTTTGGACTTTCAGCTACTCAAGTAATCGGTCTTTTAGCGGTACTTTGGATCATTTTTGTTACATACACTGCTAGTCAAGGTATGGATAAGATATCAAAAGTTTCAAGTTTCGGGGGAATTATGACGATTGTCTTACAAGTTGTCTTCTTCCTATTGAGTTTATCAGTTCTATTTATGTCAGGCTTCCATACAGCTGAACCAATTTCTGGTTTGGATACTTTTATCCATTCAGCTAATCCAGCCTTCGCTTCACCACTAGGGATGGTATCGTTCATCGTTTATGCAATCTTTGCATATGGTGGTATGGAATCAGTTGGTGGTGTGACCGATAGTATGAAGAACCCTAAGAAAGATTTCCCACGTGGTGTCTTGATCTCAGCGGTTGTTATCACATTACTTTATTCACTAACAATTCTCTGTTGGTCAATGAGTGCTAACTGGAATGCGGTTATTGCTAAAGGTAACGTTAACTTGGGTAATATTACTTATGTTATGATGAGTAACCTTGGTTATACCTTTGGAACACATATCGGTTTAGGCAGTGCAGCTGCCATCACTTTGGGTGAATGGTTAGCTCATTTTACTGGTTTTGACATGTTTATTCTTTATATGGGTGCCTTCTTCGTCTTGATTTATTCACCATTGAAATCATTCGTTATGGGTACGCCAAAGGATTTTTGGCCAGAAAAAGTTACTCGTTTGAACAAACACGGTATGCCCGCTTACGCAATGTGGGTTCAGGCTATCGTGGTTATCGTTTTAATTTTGATTGTCGATATGGGTGGTAAAAACGCCAAAGCCTTGTATAATGTTTTGACACTGATGGCTAATGTTTCAACAACTGTACCTTACTTATTCTTAGTTGGTGCTTATCCATTCTTTAACATGAATAAAGATATCGAAAAGCCATACTTATTCTATAAGAATAAAAAAGCTATGTGGACTGTTTCAATCGTTGTCTTCTTAGTCTTAGCTTTCGCAATTATCTTTACCTTGTTACAACCATTAATGGAGGGTGCTTATACTGACGCTCTTTGGACAATTCTTGGACCAGTAGTCTTTGGATTAGTTGGATTCATTCTCTATTACAGATATGAACATAAAGAACATGCTAAAAATGCTGAAAGTATTGATGCATCAGCAACTAAGTAAAAAAATAGATCTTATCAATTTGATAAGGTCTATTTTTTTTTGGAAAAAAGTTGCAGTGTCAGATGGTGTCACTCTGATTTGTTAACCTAAAGGTGTAATTTAAATGTTATTGGAGGAATGGATTTTGAAAAAAGGGATTAGATATATGGGAGTTACAGCAGCTGTGTTGTTAGCTGTTGCACCAGTTATGAATGTCAACGCTGAAAGTAGTACTGAAAATACTGTTAAGGCTGAAGAAGCAAAGAGCACTAATGGTTATAGCGTAACAAATTTAGTCTGTAATCAAGATGGATCCTATTCGGTTAGCGGAACATTTCCAGCTAAAAAAGATGGTAAACAAATTGAAATTAAGTTCGAGAACGTTAAGTTCAATCCTATTATGTTTGATAATAAGAAAGATTATGAAGAAGTTAAATTACAATTGCCTGCTATTGAGGGGTACACCATTGGTGATGGAAAATCAGTTGATTATTCGATTGAACTGATGGGATTGAAATATGATGCTCAAGGAAAAGTTATCGGATTTGTTACTTTGAGCAATGAACCTGTTTATAACAAGACCGGTGAGGCTTCTGAGACGGATGATGGTAATTATGTCGCAACTCAAATCATTGATAGAATTCCAAACGATGGTGGCTATGATCCTAAGCATTATGTTTATATCGATGGTGGCATAACTGAGAATGAAGATGGTTCATATACTTTCAATGGCAGTATTCCAGCAACAAAGGATGGTAAGAAAATTGAAATCCCAGTTAAAGGTGCTAATCATCTAAGTAACATAGACAGTTATACATTCACTCTACCAACATATGAAGGTTATACATTGAAGTATCCAGAGGCTACAATTGCATTGCGCTATTATAATTATAATGGAGTGACCCTAGTTAGTGCGCCAATAGTTTATACAAAAATAAATACACCAACAACAAATCACAATCATCATACGAATGCTGGAAGCAATACTTCCTCAACCAATAAAACACCAACTACTGATGTTACGGAGAATAACGATAATAAACCAACCAATATTTCAAACGTGACAAAGGTTTACTCACCATCTGTTCAGGCTTTACTGTACAATTCAGAGGGTAAAGTTATTTCAAATCGTGCTCTTGCTAAAGGCACTGTTTGGGCAGTTAATCAAACGATGACGCTTAACGGCGAAACTTATTATCGAGTAGCCACAGATGAGTGGGTCAAAAAAGATGATGGTTTGGAGGTTATTCCTAATAAAGGAACAGTAACAACAAGTTCGGAAGCCATTTTATATAATTCAAAGGGTATTAAAATAACTAACCGTGCCTTAGCCAAGAATACTGTTTGGTTTACGGACAGATCAGCTACAATCAATGGTCAAAAGATGTATCGTGTTGCTACTGATGAATGGGTAGCGGCTAGTGATATTCAATAAATAAAAAAATCGTAGACATTTATCGCAAAAAATAAAGGATGTTTGCTGTAATTAATTTCCACTTTGGAATAATTACAACGGGAATTATTTCTATTATCTTTAATTAAATTCAACAGGATGTTTGTCACTAATGGTATACATAACTATATTGAATCAAATCCAGATACGAAATTTTTGTCAAAAGATGTTGTGCCAGAATAAAGTTAATTTTGATAAATCATTATAATGACATAACGTGACATGCCAATTTGATACCTTGTAAATGTAGACAGATACATATATTCTAGGGGGAGTTATTTTATGAAGTTTAAAAAAACAGTTATCCTTGTAGCAACATTTTTAATTGGTGCGACAGGTGCAATAATGGGTTCACAACGACAAGCAGATGCGAAGACAGTTACCAGAACAAATAATGATGCAAGTTATTATCGTTTGTATACTGTTGATGGTAAGGAGATTTCCAACCGTGGTTTAGCTCCAAAAACTGATTGGGCAGTTGGTAGAATTTTCACTCATAACAATGAAACTTATTATCAAGTGGCTACCAATGAATACTTGAAGGCAAATGAGTCGGAGAAATTGTTTGACAATGCGAATGAATCATTGAATTACACACCTAATATTCAGCGAATCAATGAGTATTTTATGAAATATATTAATGCGCTACATGTTGCAAATAACGTTCCAACAATTTATTCAACGCCAGAGTTGTTTGAGTACGCAAACTTGAGAGCTTATCAGCAGGTGGGTGACACTATGAACCACGATACTGATTCACCTTTAGCATCTGAAGAAAATCTGTGCGGATTTGGTTATAGTTATATTCTTAAATACGGCCAATACGAAGGCATGACATCGGACAGGGATGTCGCTTATTATCTCTTAAAAGACTGGTACGACGATAATAATAATGTATCGGCAAATCTAGGTGAAGTTGGTCATTTCGGCCATCGTGCTGAATTGATTTATAGTGGCTCACCAGCTTCGTTGGGCATGTCAGATAATTCAACAGCCTTTGAGGCAAAATGGAATCAAGAAGTTGGCCAAGGATTCCGGGATATTTACAATTATACAGGATCAAATCCTGATACTAATTTTGTGTCAAAAGATGCCGTTGCTGAATAGGTCATCATCTGACTAATGAAATTTCCATCAATTACTAAAAAAGAGACTGGTTTGATTAATTTCAAACCGGTCTCTTTGGTTATTATTTTAGTTAAATTCAACGGGATGCTTGTCAGTTAAAGCCTTAGTACGTGCATCCAATTCTTGAAGCTTTTCAGCATCATCATGATACTTGATAGCATCAACAATAATACGTGCTACTTCTTTACAATCCTCTTCATCAAATCCTCTTGAGGTAATGGCAGGAGAACCAAGACGTAAACCAGATGTCAATTTTGGAGGCAATGGATCGTTTGGAATTGCTTCCTTGTTAGTTGTGATATGAATTGTATCGAGAAGATTTTGAACTTCCATACCGTTCAAGTCACAGTCTGTCAAAACAACGTTGAGCAAGTGGTTATCAGTTCCGCCAGTTAGGACGGAAAGGTTGTCAGCGTCGTTGATGACCTTAGCCATGGCAGCAGCGTTTTTGATAACTTGTTCCATATAAGTTTTGAATTCTGGTTGAAGGTCTTCACCAAAGGCAACAGCTTTACCAGCAATTACGTGTTCCAAAGGACCACCCTGAGTACCAGGGAAAACGGCCGAATTCAATTTTTTGCCGAGTTCAGCATTGGCTAAAATCATACCACCACGAGGTCCACGTAAAGTTTTATGAGTAGTTGTAGTAACAATATCAGCTACACCAACTGGAGTAGGGTGTAATCCCACGGCAACTAAACCAGCGATGTGAGCCATATCGACCATCAAGTAGGCACCGACGGAGTCAGCTATTTCTCTGAATTTCTTGAAGTCAATGATTCGGCTGTAAGCTGAAGCACCAGCAACGATAAGTTTTGGTTGGACTTCTTGTGCAATCTTTTGAACATCATCGTAATCGATCAAACCTTGGGCATTAACACCGTATGAATGGAATTGATACATTTTACCAGAGAAGTTGACTCTGGAACCATGTGTTAGGTGACCACCCGCATTAAGATCCATACCAAGAACGGAATCGCCAGGTTTTAGAACAGCTTGATAAGCAGCCGCATTAGCTTGTGAGCCTGAGTGTGGTTGAACGTTAACATATTCAGCGTTGAAAAGTTTCTTAGCACGATCAATGGCAATTTGCTCAATTTGATCGATGTATTCACAGCCACCATAGTAACGGTGCCCTGGATAACCTTCAGCGTATTTGTTAGTCAAAACAGAACCTTGGGCTTTTCTAACATTGTCAGAAACGATGTTTTCAGAAGCAATCAATTCAATATTTCTATTTTGTCGATTTTCTTCTTTCTTAATAAGATCGAATATTTCTTTATCACCTGTACTGTATTGCACTACGACCATCTCCCTAATAATTGTTATTAACTACACTAGTACCATCGCTATAATTAATCTGTACACCTTTTTCAATGTTAAAAATATAGACATTGAAGGAAACTTGCTGATCAGCTTGACCATTACTATTTAACGATTCTGCCATCATCTGAACACCTCTAGCTAAAAGCTCATTACCACGATAAATTGGCTTGACCCGATATCTAATGTAATTATTAGGATTCTGTTTAAGATAATAAGCAATGTCATTTTCGTGTTTGAGCATTTCGGGAGAGTTCAGTGAGCGAGTTCCAGTCATCAAATTTTTGGGGTTGTTATTCTGCCCGCTTAATTGATAACCAATCAAATGTGAACGATTATATAGCCAGCCATCCTTGAGTTTCTTGTTGTGCCAACCAGTAGGATTGACATAAAGAGGTTCCCGTTTTGCTGTAGGCATCAAGCTTTTACTCAATAAGGCATCAGCTTGAATTGCTCGGTTGAGATTATCCAAATCAGCGAAACGTTGCCAAGGACCGTTTGAAACATTTAGTTCGGATTTTGTGAAAGTAGGCGTATTGTTGTTGACGACAATTTCTTGTTTGCCATTATAATTCAACTTCGACAAATCAGTGTTGGTTGAATTAGGCTCCGTGGTTGATTGTCGTGGATTGTCACCCGCAGGTACTTGGTTCTGATACGATTCGTAAATACCAGATCCACCAACAACAACCAGTAAAATACCTAAGGAAACTAAACGGCGATGAACTCGTCGTTTTGGTTTAACCATAAAAGTTGTAAACAAAACGATTGCCCCTAAAACAACCATTAACAACATATACATAAAATATCCCCTCACTATGAAGATTTGTTATCTTCATGTTTGATTTTAGCATAGATTTTCAGAAATCAAGAACTATATTTCCAAAATTGCTAATTTTTATTCGTATAATATATAATTGGTAAAAACATATAAGATTTGTAATATTTCTCTGAAAAACAGGCACTATTTTTAGTTGATTTCTGGATTACGTTTCCTCAAAAGTTTCCACTGACTAGTGGGCAAGATTGTTGATGGTGGGAAAATTAATTCTTATACTTTGTTATAAAAAGGAGATGATTGATATGATGGGTTTTGCGAGTTGTGGTGGACCCATGGGTCTAGGATTCATGGGTGGAGGTTTTTGGTACGTGATTGGTATTATTGCCTTTTTGGTCTTGATCGTCGTATCTTTAACCAAGAATAATCACCGCCAAAAAGTTACTACTAACAGTGCTCTGGATATTTTGGATCAAGAATATGCCAAGGGTAATGTCTCTGATGATGATTATTTGAAACGAAAAGAGAATTTAAAGAAGTAATTTGAATTGATAAGTGGATAAACTCTTAATTCAAAAGGCCACAGGGACTTTTAGCAAGTTCTTGTGGCCTTTTTGTTGTCTCTAGTCAATAATCAGTGGATTTGATCCAAGATGACTGGACATGATAATTGATATTATTCAAAAGTCTTTTTTAAAGCGGCAATTCTTTTATCCAATGGTGGATGTGTGTCGAACAATCCTGAAAAATGTTTTTTCTTAGTCGGATCATCGATGTAGAGTGCCGCACTGGCATCGTCAACTCGTTTCATTGGCTTAGTGCTGGTCTCTAATTTGCCTAAAGCGTTGATCAATCCCTGTGGATTTCTCGTCAATTCAGCGCCGGAAACATCTGCCAGGTATTCACGGTTTCTAGAAATTGCCATTTGAACTAAACTAGCAATCAATGGTCCGAGAATTGCAAACAGCAATCCCACGATCCATAAGACTGCTTGAATCGCTCCAGAATTTCTATCATCTCGATCATTTCGAGAGGGAATCCACCAACGGTATGCATTTCCGATAATGGAGCAGATGAGAATGATTGCCGATGACAAAGCCACGGAAATCGTGGAGACACGAATGTCATAGTTTCTGACGTGTGAAATTTCGTGAGCTAAGACACCTTCAAGTTCCTCACGGTTCATCATTTTATAAAGTCCTCTAGTGACGGCAACTGCCGAATGCTGAGGATCACGTCCGGTCGCAAAAGCATTGGGACTGTCGTCTTCGATGATGTAGATTTCAGGCAACGGAATATCAGCGACCATCGACAGATCTTCTACGATGTGCCACAGGTCGGGGGCATCCTTTTCCGAGTTTAATTTTTTAGCTCGATTCATTTGCATGACAATGCTTGTCGATTGAAAATAAGTGATCAAAGTGTAGACGATAGCAATGATCAAGGCAATAACGATACCAGCGTACAAATTGTCAAAAAAATACAAACCAAAAAAACTACCGATTGCTGCTAGAATCAAAAAGAAAATGAAGAATATCAAGTAAGTTTTACGTTTATTGCGATCGATTTGCTCATAGATCATAGGCTACCTCGATTAAAACTTAACTTTAGGTGCTTCTTTTTCAACATCAGGAATCTGCAAGAAGTCCATTTCTTTGAAACCGTGAATTCCTGCAACGATATTGCGAGGGAAAGTTTGAATTGCCGTATCGTATGCTTGTACTTGACTGTTATATGCTTGACGAGCATAAGAAACTTTATTTTCAGTGTTGGAGAGTTCTTCCATTAATTGTGAAAATTCTTGATTAGCTTTTAGATCAGGATAATTTTCAGCTAAAGCAAAGACTTGACGTAAGGCTCCCGTCAGTTGATTATCAGCGTCAACTTTGTCTTGAAGAGAACTTGCATTAGTAACATTATTTCTCAATTCAACAACTTGTTCCAAAGTTTCTTTTTCATGCTTAGCATAACCCTTGACCGTTTCAACTAAGTTAGGAATCAAATCCGTCCGACGTTTTAGTTGTACGTCAATTTGAGAACTAAATTCACGAGCCCGATTACGATACTTAACTAAACTGTTATACATACCAGCATAGATGAAGATTACTAATAGTATAACGATAATAATTATAATGGTTTTCATGTAAATCTCCTTCTTCTCTTAATATGCCTATTTTACCATATCGAAAGTTAGCAAGTATAAAGCTAAGCAACTTTGATTAAGTTGGTTTAATTAGTATAGATTTTTTGAAAAATAATTTATAATTAAATAATAGAGAGGTTCTGGGAAACAGGTTTCATAGGTGGAGTATGATATGAAAAAATTATTTTTGTCCGTTTTAATGGCTTTTTTAGTGAGCTCGGCTTCAATGCCAGTCACTGTTTTAGCTGATGATTCGGTTGATTCAACTGCTGGTAGCCAATTGGGATCAGATATTGACAATTTGATTGCCCAAAAAGGCTACTCTGGTACATTATTAGTTATTCAAGACGGCAAACCAGTTTATCTGACCAGTCGTGGCCATGCAGATTTTTCCGCGGGAACTTACAATAATAAGGATACGGCTTATGAAATAGATTCGGTACAAAAGGTTATGACTGCAGCAATGATCATGAAATTAGTACAGGAAAACAAACTAAGTCTCAGTGATAAGTTGAGTAAGTTTTATCCTGAAGTACCAAATAGTCAAAATATTTCGATTCGACAGATGCTAGATATGACTTCTGGCTTGACGATGGGTGATGCTGGTCCGAACCAAGTTTTATCAGACCCTGATATAATTAAAGCTGATATTAGTAAGATTCACTTTTTGAGACTTTATTACAATAAGTGGAATTATCAACCGATCAACTTCAACTTATTGAGTGGAATTTTGGAACAAGTGACGGGTAAATCGTATGAGAAGTTGTTTGAAGAAACCTACGTTAAAAAACTAAAATTGAAGCATACGATCTTTGCTTATAACCAACGTTCCGGTCTCTTAAAGGCTACGGGTTACAACAATATAGATCCATTGTCTAGCAAGTTGGATTATAAAAATGCTTTCGACTATAAGAAGTATTTTGAATATGATGAATTAGGTACTGGTCAGGTT
The DNA here is from genome assembly GCF_043951805.1 of Companilactobacillus sp. FL22-1. NCBI lineage: Bacteria > Bacillati > Bacillota > Bacilli > Lactobacillales > Lactobacillaceae > Companilactobacillus > Companilactobacillus sp. FL22-1. Next base: position 201,161 of record NZ_JBINJY010000004.1, on the reverse strand, counting down.
TATATGAGTGCTTATGATCTCTATAAGACAGAGAAGTATATTGCAACCGGCAGTATGTTGACTGAGAAGTCGAGAGAGACTTTGTTTACGCCCGGTAGCAGCAGTACTTATGGCGGTGGGATGTATCATCTCAAAAATGATAATTTTGCTAATGGCTGGGGTTATGGTTATCAAGCCGTTGTCCATCTTTCTGATGATGGCAATAATGCTGTCATAGCGTTACAAAACTATTCACGAACAGCCGCAGATGCTAAACCTATGGTTTCACAAATTTATAAAATGGTTCAAACAGAGAAATATTAACTGGTATTTTAGGTGAAAAGTCTGTATGATTGTATGTGCAGGTAGCCTACCTGTGAATTAAAAATGACTGCTTTGTACATTCCAAAGATTTACTGCAAAGTAGCCTAGAGTCCCACATCACGGATTGATGTGGGACTTTTTTTGTCGTTTTTTTTAATTTAAAAGTTTTGTTATTTGAACCTGGGCCTTAACGCTTTGAGATCATTTGAATCATTGCTCTAATACAAAAGAGTGGATAGTCCAGTTGTATAAGCATTAATAAAAAGAGATTGATGTTTCGTTTTATCTTAAATACTACATTTTTAAATAATTGTCTCAAAATATGATAAATATTAAATCTAAAATTCACAAAAAAGTCACAGATTCTCTATTGAATTTTAACTAAATAAGAACTATATTCTACCTGTAAGCAGTTACATAACGGATACTATTTAAACAAGAGGTGGTTCTTATGTATAGAAGTAATGGTAATTATGAGGCTTTCGCAAAACCTTTGAAACCAGCTGGGGTCGATGATAAATCGGCTTACATCATAGGTTCAGGTTTGGCAGGTTTGGCAGCTGCGACATTTTTGATTCGTGACGGTCAAATGAAAGGCGATAAAATCCATGTTCTGGAAGAATTAGCTTTACCAGGCGGTAGTATGGATGGTATTTGGAATGAACAGAAAGGTTATATCATTCGTGGTGGACGTGAAATGGAACCCCATTTTGAGACACTTTGGGATTTATTTAGATCAATTCCATCACTTGAAAATCCTGATGTTTCCGTTTTGGATGAATTCTACTGGTTGAATAAGAAAGACCCAAGTTATTCACATGGCCGTGTTATTCAGGAACAAGGTAAGGAGTTACCAACAGAAGGGCAATTGACTTTGACACCAACTGCAATTAAAGAATTGATCGATTTAGTCATGACTCCTGAAAAAGATTTGGATGGTAAGAAGATCAATGAGGTATTCTCAGAGGACTTCTTGAATTCAAACTTCTGGCTCTATTGGTCAACGATGTTTGCTTTCGAACCTTGGGCTAGTGCCATGGAAATGAGACGTTATTTGATGCGCTTCGTTCACCATATCGACTCACTTTCCAACTTGTCATCACTAAGATTTACTAAATATAATCAATATGAATCTTTGATCCAACCAATGATCAAATTCTTGGAAGGTAAAGGAGTTCAATTTACTTACAATACACATGTAGATAACATTAAAGTTGATACGACAAATGGATCTAAAGTTGCTACAGAAATTGATATGACAACTGATGGTAAAGATAGCACGGTCAAATTGACTGAAAATGACTTAGTCTTTGTAACCAATGGTTCCATTACTGAAAGTACAACTTATGGTGATAAAACTCATCCAGCACCAACAGAGCATGAACTCGGCAGCAGTTGGTCATTGTGGGAAAATTTGGCTAAACAAGATAAAGCCTTTGGTAATCCTGATGCTTTTTGCAAGAATATTCCTGAAGCTAACTGGACAATTTCCGGAACGATCACTTTAACAGACGATGAAGTAACACCATATATCGAAAAAATCAGTCAAAAAGATCCTCACAGCGGTTCCATTGTAACTAGTGGACCCGTAAGTATTAAGGATTCTAATTGGCTTTATGGTTATTCAATTAGTCGTCAGAAGCATTTTAAGCAACAAAAGGATAACGAGTTGATTGTTTGGGTTTATGGTTTGTTCTCAGATAAACCAGGTAATTATGTTCACAAGAAGATTACTGAATGTACTGGTGATGAACTTTGTGAAGAGTGGCTTTATCATATCGGTGTGCCAGTAGATAAGATCAAAGATATTGCTGAAAATCATGCTAATACGATTCCAGCTCATATGCCTTACATCACTTCCTACTTCATGCCTAGAAAAGTCGGCGACCGTCCATTGGTAGTACCTGAAGGCTCAAAGAATTTAGCCTTTATTGGTAACTTCGCTGAAACAGAACGTGACACCGTCTTTACAACTGAATATTCAGTTAGAACAGCAATGGAAGCTGTATACACTTTGCTCGATGTCGACCGTGGAGTGCCAGAGGTATTTGCTTCAGCCTTTGATGCCCGGACTTTGATGAGAGCAATCTACTACTTGGATGGCAAGCAGAAATTGACTGATATCAAGTTGCCATTTAAGGAAAGAATGGTTGAAAAGAAAGCTATGGAGAAGATCCATGGTACTTATATTGAAGAATTACTGAAGGATGCACACCTTCTCTAAATAATATGTGCCTGAAGAAAGCTGTATTAAAAAGATCGGTTTTCAATTATTAAACGAAGAGCCCCTCTGATTCTATCTGCGGAATCAGAGGGGCCCTTTTTAATCGAAATAAGTTGTCCATTGTTTTTGGTGGTGACACTCAAAAGCACGGTGAAAATCATCTGGCATATTTCGGGCTAAAGATAAGTCCAATTTTAATGCCTGGTCTAGTGTGAAGTATCGGACATCAGATGTTTCGACGCCACTGTGAATATCAGCTTCTTTAGGAGCACACTCAAAGAAGAGTTTGTAAATATAATTGAGATTTTTCTTTGGATAATGATTTTTTTGCATATCTTTAATGGAGATTAATTTGAGTGGTTCGACTTTGATACCGGCTTCCTCAAAAGTTTCCTTAACAGCGATTTCTGAAGCCGAGTAGCCAATATCGCCCCAACCACCGGGAATCGACCACTGGCCACTGCTTTTTTCTCTAACCAGCAGGATTTTGTCGTCTTTGAAAGTACAAGCTCGAATATCGACTTTAGGAGTTACATAGCCAGTGTCAGCATCAAAATATATGTCCAAAGCTTTGGGCGTGGAATTTTTAACTAGTCTAGCCGTCAGTTTTTTAGCCACTGTTTCTAGTTGCTGATATCTTTCCAAGTCAAAGACGTCTTTTCCATAGTGTTTGCCACTTTGAGCAATCGCCTGCAATTGCTCTAACAATAATTCTGTTTCATCCATCGTTACCACCCCTTATTGGGATTATAACATTAGAACGCTTTCATCAATTGGCGTTTTCAAAAGTTAAGCGGTGTACGAAATCGGCATAACTACTAATAGTTAACTGAGGGTTGTGGCGATGAATATCTTCCTCAATGTTAGCCATCAGATAAAGTGAATTCAGCAACATGAAGTGTGAATCGTGTTGACGGATGAAGTTTATCCCTTGCTGAATCGTTTGTAAGGCCAAATCGAATTTAGAAAGTTGAAAATATGATAGGGCAGCGACATACAAAATTAGGTTGAGATTTTCTTCGTATTCAACTGACAGTAGATCATCAAAAGCTAGATGAATCTGGTATAAAGCAAAAGTTTTGAAACCTTGTTGAGCATAAACGTAAGCTAGAGCAATATTTCCCAATCTGGTTAAAGTTGTTTGCTTACGACTGTGACTAGCACTGGCCAAAGATAATTTTAAGAACTCTTTGGGAGTATCGAATTTACGTTCGAGCTTTAAAGAACATAAGGCAAGATAGAAATAATAGGCCTGAGTTTGTTTGCCGGTTTTGACCGTTTCCGTCACCGTGGGGCGGTTTAGAAATGATTGTAATTGTCGAAAGTCGTGTTTTTTATAGAAGTAATTTACTTTTTGGTTGAAGTATTTCTCCTTACTTATTTTGAAATTAGAAGCTAAGGTTAAATCATCGAATGCAATTGAAAGTCTTTCACAGAGATTGATCAATAGTTTGGTATTGGGGATGTATTTATTGTGTTCAATTTCGGAGAGCGTGGATTGCGAACAAATATCTTCAGATGTTTCCAGTTGAGAAAGTTGACGTTGTTGCCGGGTCTCTTTTAAAATATCACCTAAATTATCCATATTTTCTGCACCTACTTATCAGTGAAATAATTTATTAATTGCTATAAATTAATGATAAGAAAGTAGTGTGTATTTTTTGTTCAATTAATGTAAAGGTTTGTATCAATTGTGTAAAGAAAATTAAAAAAGGCGAGACAACATATTTTTTATGAATGTTGTTTCACCTTTTTATTAGTTTAATGAGAAACCTTGTTCCCTCAAAAAGTCCGCCACATCAGCGCGACGAATATCTTTAAAAATGCCGAGACTTTTTTTCAGACCAAGTAGTTGTGGCGGGATTTGTCTTGCGTTCTAAATAATAGTCTTTTACTGTTTGATCAAATTCAGTTAAATCTGTGAATTGAGTCTCATTATAAGAATTAGTTGCAACTTGATTATTTTTTTTCATACGAGGCTTCAATTGATTTTTGGTTTGGGGATGACCGATTGCCATTCCAAATAAAGGAATTGTAAAGTCAGGCAACTGCAAAAGTTGTGCTACTTGTTTGATATTGTTGCGAAGACTTCCGATATAACAAATTCCAAGGTCCATTGATTCAGCAGCCAAAGCCATACTTTGAGCAGCAATCGTAGTATCAATCGTGGCGACTAGTAAAGACTCCATGTTCTTTAAACTGTCGACACTTTGATGGTGTGCTCGTAAAATCGTTGCTTGACGGTGTAGATCGGCAATAAAGACATAGAAAGTATCAGCTTTTCTGACGTGAGGGGAACTGATAGTAATGTCAGCCAATTTGTTACGTAAATTTTGATCCGTAATTTCGATGATAGAAAAAGCCTCGATATATTCAGAAGATGAACCATGCTGAGCAGCTGTTAATAAAGCATTTTTCTCCTCAACTGTCACGGGTTGGTCGGTAAAGTCACGGACCGAAACGTGTTGAAGCATTTTTTCGATAGTTGGATTCATTTTAAAACCTCTTCCCATATTTTTACATATCTTAGTATGATAACACTTGTTACTAATGGGATTGCTTTTAAACTCTTAGTGATGTTTTTCAGATTGTTCATCTGGATAATCTTTTTGATAAATCAGACGATGTAGTTTCAGGTATTGTTCACCTAGTTTTCTCTCATTGACATTATCTTTGGGATAGTAATAGCGGCGATTTTCAAGTCCTTGAGGCATATAGTTTTGAGACGCAATTTGATGAGGTGCAGTGAAAGGTGATTGGATAAGCCCACCACCAGTTATTTCTTCAGAATGCTTGTAGTGCATATCTCGTAAACCTTTAGGCATCGGATGCTCATTAGGATGCTCGCTATCTTGATCAACCTTCTCCCAAATTTCATCGAAGGCACCTGACTTAGGAGAAATACACATAAACATAGTCGCAAACATCAAGGGATATTTAGCTTTGGGCATACCGACTTTCTCCGCTTGATTAGCTGCTATCACAATTTGGGTCGCTTGTTCGGGATTGGCTAAACCGATATAAGTGTACGGAATTTCACGCAATCTTCTAACTACTGAGGGTAAATCATTATTTTTCAAGAGGACAGCCAAATAATAGAGGGCGGCATCAGTATCTGAACCAGCCATAGAATCGGAATAAGCCGAAAGATAATCGTAATGCTTAGTAGCCTTTTTATCGTAACTAAAGTGTTGTTGTTGGGCAAAGTTTTTTACATCAGCGACGGTGATTTCATTCGGATTAATGGCATGAATTGTTTCTAACATATTCAAGGCAACCCTCAAGTCGCCATCTGCTGAAATAGCAATTAAATTTAAGGCGTCACTTTCAAGGTGCTGGTCGTCGAGTTGATAAACATCCTTTCCAGCACGCTGTAGCATGATCAAAATATCTTTGTCGCTAAGGGGCTTAAATTCAAAAATCTGACAGCGAGAACGAATTGCGGGCACAATTGACATAATTGGGTTCTCAGTCGTCGAACCAATCAACATTACATGGCCGTTCTCCAAATGTGGCAAGAGAAAGTCTTGCAAAGTTTTTGTCATACGATGAATTTCATCAATCAGCAATACGAATGAATCATCAGGATACTGTTCGATCTGTTGAACCAATTTGGCTTTATTGTCAATCGACGCATTAAAGGAAGCAAACGGATAATTATTTTGGGTGGCGATAATTTTGGCTAGAGTAGTCTTACCAGTCCCAGGAGGCCCCCAGAGAATTAATGGGATGTTGATGTGCTGATCGATTATTTGACGGAGTGGTTGACCTTCTTTTAACAGTTCTTGTTGACCGACCATTTGTGCTAATTTTTGGGGCCGCATCTGGTCGGCTAATGGTGTTTTAAATGCCAAGATAGTTCTCCCTTCGTAATTTGAGCAATTGTATCAAGTAAATTGTAATACAACCACTGAAAGTATGGCCTATTTAAGGCTGTATCTTGTTTAAAAGTGGTGATTATTCTAACACATAATATTTTTTTAAAATCATATTAGTAGACTTTATTCGTGTGCTTATAATTTGTTAAAGTTTTCGCAATATATTACGCTATTATTACTAAAAAAAAGGAGTGATTATATGCATTGGTTATGGGTTCTTATCGTCGGTGCCATCATTGGTGCCCTTGCTGGAGCAATTACTAATCGAGGAGCATCGATGGGGTGGATTGCTAATATAATTGCCGGTATTGTGGGATCTTTCATTGGTGAAGGAATACTAGGATCATGGGGTCCACAACTTGCAGGAATGGCAATCATTCCATCTTTAGTCGGTGCGATAATTTTAGTATTGATTGCATCATTTTTCTTAAAAAAGAGTACTTGAGGAGGATAATCCCATGGATGTATTAAAGAATGTTTTTAAGTTTATGGCCGTTAGTACGTTGATCGTTGGTGGCGTATTAATTGGAGGGACCGTTGTCGCCGCTAAAGGTATTGATAACGTAGGCGATAAGTTACAAAAAAAGATTCATTAAAATATATTTTAAAGGAGAATTCAAAATGAGTATTGAAAGTAAAAAAGACATGATCAAAGGTAAAACAAATGAGACAGTTGGTAAGGCAACTGGTAATGAAAAGAAAGAACTGAAAGGCAAGGTCCAAGAAAAGGTCGGACAAGCTAAGGAAAAAGCTGACGATATGTTGGATAAAGTTGCTGGAAAGATAAATAACAAAACTGAAGAATAATATTTCGGGTTTGTTTAAAATAAAAACTTCGTCTAAAAGGAGCATCAAAATCATTATGGTGATTTTGATGCTTCTTTGCGTTCAGAATTATCATGTTGAGCGTTTTTTGTTTTGAGATAATTACCAAGTATTTTTATTCATTCATTAACCCAATTCTAAATTTGTTTAATATTAATGATTAAAGAATGGAGGTAGAAATTCAAGATATTGAGAATAGTTAAAAAATTATGGTAACGATATCAAAAAATGTTTGACAAACAAGTAAGAAGCTAATATTATATGCATATGGAAACGATTTCAATAAAAAGGGGGGAGCTTTTTGACAACAATATCAGATGTGGCAAAGTTGGCAGGATTGTCAGTTTCAACTGTGTCAAGAGTGATTAATAATAGTCCTCACGTATCCGAAAGAAAAAGAAGTTTAGTTGAGTCAGCAATGCAAGAACTCGGATATGTACCACTTCCCGCAGCTCGCCAATTACGTGGTTCGAAAACAAATACCATGGCTGTTACAATTCCAAGAATTGTTAATCCTTTTTTTTCGTACCTAGTGGATGCAATTGAACAGAAGTTAGATGAAGCAGGTTATAGTACATTGATCGTACAGACATTCAGTAGACCTGAAGAGGAAATTACGGCTTTAAATCTATTGAAGAATCAGCAGGTTGATGGAGTGATTCTTTGTTCAATCGAAAATCCTTGGTCTGTTATAGAAGATTATTTAAAATATGGAAAAATTGTTCTAGTTAATGAATACTTTAAAGAAAATATAAAAGTGCCCACAATAAAAGCAGATCAATACTCCGGATTTTATCAGGCTACTAATTTTTTGTTTGAAAATGGATATCAAAATATAGCTTATGCGACTGGTCGAAAAGCTATAACAATTATGAAAAGAGGTGAAAATTTTGATTCTGACCGTTTTGCAGGATTTCAGGATTCATTAAATGAACATGGAACAGGTTTCAACTATGATTGGCTGTTTACAGGTGCTCATACGGCAGAAGATGGAAAAAAAATTTTAAATGAAATAATGCTTTTAAAAAATCGGCCTGATGTAATAATTGCGGGTAGTGATGAAGTAGCAATGGGAATAATTCAACAAGCACAAGAACGACAAATAAAGATTCCAAACGATTTAGGAGTACTTGGGGTTGATGATCAACCCGTTTCAGCTAACTTAAGTATTCCACTGACGACTATTAAACAACCTGTCAATGAGATGGGGATTAGATCAGCTATGGCCATGCTGGAGTTGATGTCAGGGGATGTGGTTGAGAAGCCAAAAGTACTTAAATTAAAAATTGTCAAAAGGGCATCTATATAGAAGCTCTTTTTTAAAAATGAAATTTGGTATCGATACCAAAAAATGGAGGATTTAATTATGACAGTAGTATTAGCAAGAATAGATCAAAGATTGATTCATGGATTGATTGTTAATCAGTGGGCTCAATCATTACATGTTAAACGTTTTATGGTTGTGGATGATGAATTAAGCACTAATGAATCCATTAAAGCAAGTATGAGAATGTCAAAACCAACTGGTACAGGTATGTCAATTATTGATACTCAAAAAGCTATCACTAATTTTAATGCTGGGAAGTACGATTCACAACGAGTTTTTGTTTTAGTAAAAGAACCAGAAACTTTAATTAAGTTAATTGACGGTGGAGTTAAAATACCAAAGGTCGATTTAGGAATTATCTTTAATGAAAACGGACGTACACCAGTTTCAAAATTTGTGGCTTTAGATGATAAAGAGCGTCAGGACTTAAAAAATATTCAATCTGAGGGAATTCCATTAGTTATTCAATATGTTCCTACAGACAATGAGGAAACATTTAACGCATAGAGGAGATACGAATTATGTCAGGAATAAATCTTATTCAAGATATACTAATTATTATTTTAGCGGCATATATGACCATTGATCAAAATGGATTAGTTATCATGTCCTGGTTCCCAGTTATTGTTGGAACAATTACTGGGATTATCATGGGTGATTTAACGACAGCTCTAACTATTGCTGGTACTTTTCAATTAATGATGTTAGGTGTTGCAGCTTTAGGTGGTGCTTCTGCACCAAATTATGGTTTGGCGACAATTGTTGGTATTTTTGTTGCTGTTAGAACCGGTACGGGTATCAAATCTGCAATAGCTGTTGGATTACCAGTAGGTTTGTTAGCCATTCAGTTAGAGGTAGTTGCTAGAATTATTGTAAACTTTCTGGCACATAGAATGTTAACTGATGTCAAAAATCATGATTTTAAAAAGATGCAACGTGAAGCATGGTGGGGACCAGCACTGTTCAGTTTACAAACTGGACTTCCTGCAATTCTGATCGTTTTCTTTGGCCCAGATGTAGTTAAATTTATTTTGAATGTTGTTCCATCTTGGGTTACTGATGGTTTAACAGTCGCAGGTGGTATGTTGCCAGTCGTTGGTGTTGGTATGTTATTAAGATATATGCCAGTAAGAAAATTTCTCAGTTATATTATTGTTGGATTTGTATTAGCAGCTTATTTAAAAGTTGGTGTTTTAGGAGTAGCTTTGATTGGTTTTGCTGCCGCATATTGGTACTTCATCAGTGAGTCAAAGAAAGTCACAGCATCAGCTGTAACGGCAGATGAAACTGAAGATGAAGGAGACGATTATGATGAGTGATGAAAAGAAAGTTCAATTGACAAAAAAGGATCGTCGTCATGCCGCAGTCCGTTATAATTTTATGGCATGTAATATTTTTAATTACGAGTCACAAATGGGACCAGCAGTTGCTTGGGCCTTAGCACCAGCATTGAGAAAAATATATCCTGATGATGATGAGTATCAAATGGCTCTTGAGAATCATTTTAATTACTATAATTCAACAACCGTGATGTCATCACTTATACTAGGTGCATCTCTTGCAATGGAAGAGCGTGATGGAATTGGTGCTAAAGATGCGGTTCAATCACTTAAGACTAGTTTAATGGGTCCATTAGCCGGAGTTGGGGATACCTTAGTTTGGGTTTTGTGGCCAATAATTATGGGCTCGATTTCTGGATATATGGCGTTACAAGGAAATCCTTTAGGTGCTATTGTATGGCTGATTGCCAATATAATTTTCTGGTTTGTCAAATTAAAAATGTTCGATGTTGGTTTTACCTCTGGTACTAAATTAATTACATCTTTAGGTGAGCGATTAAATATATTCACTGAGTCTGCGTCGATTGTTGGATTAAGTGTCGTTGGTGCTTTGGTCGCAACAGTAGTTAAAATCTCAATGCCCGTAATTTTCCAATTTGGAAAAGTTAAATTGAATTTGCAAACAGGTGTTTTTGACAAAATTATGCCAGCACTTTTACCTGCATTATTAACTTTACTGATTTACAAGTTATTGGGTAATAAGAAATGGACGCCAACTAGAATAATTCTTCTTGTTATTGCTATTTCGTTAGTTGGCACATTCTTTGGAATTTTTAAGGCATAGGGGAGTAAAAATGAAACGTAAAATAATTTTAGCATCACACCACAAATTAGCCGCGGGTTTAGCGGACACACTTAATTTTATTTCTAATGGAATAGCCGATGTAACAGATCTTTCAGCTTATATGGATAATCAACCAGTTGATAAACAAGTTAGGTCAGTTATGGATAGTATTCCTAATGAAACTGAGGTAGTCATTTTAACCGATATGTTATCTGGTAGTGTTAATCAACAATTCTTTAATTATCGCAATCGCCCACATACACACATTATTAGCGGAATGAACTTACCATTGGCTCTAGCAGTCGCATTGGAACCGCAAGATCACGAAATTACTTCTGAGAGAATGAATGAAATTGTTGAGGAAGCTAAGAAAGCCATTGTTTATGTCAATGAAATGAAGGTGGATGTTGATGATGACGATGAATAATATAGAGTGGTGGCGTAAAAGTATCGTTTATCAAGTTTATCCAAAAAGTTTCAATGACAGTAATAACGACGGGGTTGGTGATATTCCGGGAATAACTGAAAAGTTAGATTACTTAAAAAAATTGGGAGTAGATATTATTTGGTTAAATCCAATTTATAAATCTCCTCAAGTTGATAATGGTTATGATATTAGTAACTATCGGGAAATTTACGAAAAATTTGGAACAATGGCTGATTTTAAAAATTTATTGGATGAGTCTCACAAACGACATATGAGAATAATTTTAGATTTAGTTGTAAATCATACATCGGATCAGCATCCATGGTTTAAATCAGCAAAAACTAGCAAAAATAATCCATATCATGATTATTATATTTGGAAGAACGGCGATGGCAAGAAGCTGCCTAATAATTGGGGCTCATCTTTTGGTGGATCAACTTGGGAGTATGTTGATAAATTAGGACAATATTATTTGCATTTGTTTGCCAAACAACAACCTGACTTAAATTGGGAAAATCCTAAGGTTCGTCAAGAAGTATATGACATCATGCGCTTTTGGTTAGATAAAGGTGTTGACGGTTTTAGAATGGATGTTATTAGTCTATTATCAAAAGATCCATCCTATCCAAATGGACCAGTAATTCAAAATAAAGAGTATGGAAGTTATTACAAAGGTGCTGCGAATGGTCCAAAGATTCATAAGTATATCCAAGAGATGAATCAAAAAGTTTTACGTAAATATGATATTGTGACGGTTGGAGAAACACCTCATACAAATATAAATGAGGCTGTGAAGTATACAGATGCTAAGCGCCATGAACTTAATATGGTGTTTCATTTTGATCATATGCACTTAGACTATGATGAAAATGGTAAATTTTCAACAAAACGTTTTAAATTATCCGAATTAAAAAAGGTTTTCACAAGATGGCAAGATGGTATGTCTCAAAATGATGGTTGGAACAGTTTGTACTGGAGTAATCATGATCAAGCACGTCCTGTCACTAGATTTGGTGCCGATGATACTAAATGGCGCGAGCAATCTGCTAAAATGTTGGGTACGATTTTGCATATGCAACAAGGAACTCCTTTTATTTATCAAGGTGAGGAACTTGGTATGACAAATGCAAGGTTCAATGCTATCACAGATTATCAGGATATTGAAACAAAGAATATTTATAACGACTTTATAAATAATAAAAAGTTCAGCGAAGACTATACGATGAAGTCTATTTATTTAAAATCTCGTGATAATGCCAGAACGCCAATGCCTTGGTCAAAAGAGAAAAATGCGGGTTTCTCCGATCAAACACCGTGGATAAAAGTAAATCCAAACTATAAAGAGATAAATGTTAAAGAAACGCTTTTAGATCAGAATTCCGTGTTTTATTACTATCAAAAGTTAATTAAGTTAAGACATGAGTTATCAATTATAACTACTGGAAAATATATTCTGTTAGATAAGGAAAATGAAGATACTTATACTTATCTGCGAAAAACGGATAAACAGACGCTACTAGTGACAGGTAACTTTACGAATAAGAAACAAGTAGTTAGATTACCTGATGATTTACAATTTAAAAAAGGTAATCTAATTATCAGTAACTTTGATAATGAGATTACCCGTTCAGAGATTAATTTATCTCCATATGGAACAGTTGTATGTTTATACAATAATTAGATTGAGAAGTAACTAAGATATTAATGGTGTTTACTACTCTGATTGAATATTGTGTTAGGAAAAGGACAATGAATTTTTGAGTTTCATTATCTTAAAGAGGTTCAGAACAGAGGTTCAGAATAGTTTTAAGATTCGGGTTGTATTTGTGTATGTTATTTTGAAGAATTGGTAGATATTTTTATTGATTATGCGTGTAATAAAAATTCTAGAAAATAAAATCAATATTGATATTGACAGAAACCATGTTTTACAGTTAAAATTATGGATGTTGTTAAATTTGCCCGTTGGTCAAATGGTTTAAGACGCCACCCTCTCAAGGTGGAGTTATGGGTTCGATTCCCATACGGGTGATTTTGTACTAATATCCAACACAATTACTTTATAAAAAAGCCGTAAACGTTGAGTTTACGGCTTTTTTGTAACCAAACTGAAAGCAAAGTCATTTCCAAAAATCACAAAATATAATTAACGACTTCATTTCTTATCTTTTTCCTTAATAATCAGCACGTAAATCATCATTCCAATTAAAACAATCGTATATATCGCACTAGCGAAACCAGCATATTCCATAATAATCCAACCAGTTACTCGGGCGCTGGCAATCAGAAGCATTGCTAAGACACCAAACATCACGACTCGTCTTAGCAAATCTTGATATATTTCATTGAATTTTTTTTGATTATTATTTTTCAAAATAAAATTACTCCTGACATAACAAGGCCACTAAGGATGGCCAATAAATTATTGAGAAAATGGACTGTAATATTTGCCTTGATATTTTTAGTGCGGTAATAAACGCCAGCCAAAACTATTCCAAGAAGAATTTTTGAGAGGGCATATAACCAATTTGTCTGGGCATTGAATGGCGCATGAACGTAGCCAAAAACCAAGCCACTGGCAATTACTGCTATCAGCGGTTGTTTAACGAAGAACCAATTCATGAATATCCCCCGAAAAATAATTTCTTCCAAAATTGGTGCTACAAGAATAGAAAAAATTAGTAAAATAATAATACTTTTTCCTGCGACTTGATTCAAAGCGTCCACATTGTCAATTTTGCCGTGAATAAATGGTACCGTAGCTAAATTAATCAGCGCGGTTAACAGTGTTCCCACCAAAATTATTGTCCAAGTTTTCTTGGTGAATTTGTAATTTGGGAACTTATTGACCCTTTTAAAAGTATAAATAATTATGGCTGCAGAGATGATTAGACATATAATAGTAGCAACTGGAGCAAGTTTTTCATAGATGGAGTAATTTTTACCGAGATCTTTTTTGTCTAAAATCAAGAAACTTAGTGGTAATTGTTCCAGCAAAAACAGTCCCAAAAAGGCTATAATATGAGATATGGCTTTTATAGGTTGATAAGTATTTTTTTGATTATTCATAGAAATACCGCCTTTTCGAACAGAATTATTAGAATTTTTTTGCGATTAGTGCTTTAATACTATAATGCTATATTGAGTTTTAAAGGGAGTGAATAAATGTTCAAGATTGCTCGAGGTAGGATTAATCGTTGGCAAGTTCTTGGTGCAGTCATTTTCATGATTTTCCAAGTAGTTGCAACATTATATATCCCCAATATTACATCTGACATTGTTAACAAAGGTGTTATCACTGGTGATACTAATTATATCGTAAATGCTGGGATAAAGATGATTATTGTCTCACTTATTACGGTTGTCGCCGCCTTTGGAAATGTTTTGATGGCTTCACAAGCTTCACAAGGTTTAGGTCAAAAGCTTCGTTCTGACTTATTCAACAAGATATTAAACTTTACTCATGATGAATTCGATAAATTTGAAACTTCATCATTAACAACTAGAACTACCAATGATGTTGTGCAAATCCAAAACGTTATGATCATGATGTTAAGAATGATGATCATGGCTCCAATTATGTTGATTGGTGCTAGTTTTATGGCATATCAGAAGAACACTGAAATGACACAGATCTTCTTGATTTCAATCCCTATTTTGATCATTGTTGTTGGATTGGTTATGTATTTTGCCGTGCCGCTATTTAAAGCTATGCAAAAGAAAACTGATCGTTTGAACTTGGTCTTTCGTGAAGGATTGACTGGTGTTCGTGTTATCCGGGCTTTCCGTCAGGATCAATTTGAACAAGATCGTTTCAAAGATGCTAACGCTGACTACACTAACAATGCGGTCAAAGTTTTCACGATCGTTGCGATCATGTTCCCAGTCGTAACTTTGGTTATGAGTGGTACTAACGTTGGAATCACGTGGTTAGGTGCACATTATATTGCTAACCAATCTATGGAAATTGGTAATATGATTGCCTTTATGACTTATGCTATGCAGATCTTGATGAGTTTTATGATCCTATCAATGGTCTTTGTTTTCGTTCCTCGTGCTTCAGCTTCAGCAGCTCGTATTCAAGAGGTTTTTGAAACTGAAAGTAAAATTGATGTCGTGGCTAAACCAGCTAAAGTTGGCGATGAAGCTTCATTGAGTTTTAATGATGTGAACTTCAGATATCAAGGCGCTGAAAACTTGGCCTTGTCTAATTTGAATTTCAAGGTAACTCAAGGACAGACACTAGCAATCATTGGTGGAACTGGTTCTGGTAAGAGTTCTTTGATCAACTTAATTCCAAGATTCTATGATGCCGAAACTGGTGTTGTCAGTGTCAATGGTACTGATGTTAAGGCTTTGAGTACTGATGATATCAATAGCCGAGTTTCAATGGTGCCACAACAAGCCTTTTTGTTCAAAGGTACGATTCGTGACAACATGGCCTATGGTAAAGAAGATGCCACTGATGAAGAGATCTGGCATGCTTTAGATATTGCCCAAGCAGCTGATTTCGTCAGAGATTTAGATGGTCAATTAGATGGCGAAGTTGAACAAGCTGGTGATAACTTCTCAGGTGGTCAAAAGCAACGTTTAGCTATTGCTCGTGCTTTAGTTAAAGATGCTTCAATCTATGTCTTTGACGATTCCTTCTCTGCACTTGATTTCAAGACTGATTTGAATTTACGGACAGCCTTGAAGAATGATGAAAGAATCAACAAGTCAGTCATCGTAATTGTTGGACAACGTATTTCAACTGTAGCTGATGCTGATCAAATCGTCGTCTTGGATGAAGGTAAGATGGTCGGTTTGGGTACTCATCAAGAATTGAAAGAAAATAATAAGACCTATCAAGAAATTATTGAGTCACAGATCAAGGAGGTTAAGTAATGGCTGATAAAAAACCTCAATCTTCACCTTCAGTTGGACATGGTCCTGGTAATCGTGGACCTGCAATTGTGGTGAAACCCAAAAACTTCTGGGGAACTACTATACGTCTTGCTCGTTATATGTCGAGTTATGTCATCGGTTTAATCGCAGTTCTAGCACTAGCGATTGCTTCAGCAGTTTTCCAAATTGAAACTCCTAAAATTTTAGGTGAAGCAACAACAGAGATCTATAAAGGTTTGATGACTGGTCTGGCCCAACAAAAAGCGGGTATGAAGATCAATGGCCTGCCCATCAACTTTAATAAGATCGAACAAATAATTATGATCGTAATCTTGATGTATCTTGCTTCGGCTGCTTTTAGTTTTGTACAACAGTTCATGATGACGAGAATTTCTCAAAGAACCGTTTACAAACTAAGAAGCGATTTGAAATCTAAGATGCGTCGTTTACCAATCAGTTATTATGATTCACATTCAAATGGTGATATTATGTCCCGTGCGATCAACGATATGGATAATATTGCCGGAACTTTGCAACAGAGTTTAACGCAGTTTGTTACTAGTACGGTCACTTTCATCGGTGTTATTTGGATGATGTTTACCATCAGTTGGAAAATGACGCTGATTGCCTTGGCTACGGTGCCCTTGAGTTTGATTGTTGTTGGACTTATCGCACCACAATCACAAAAATTCTTCAAGCGTCAACAAGCCTCACTTGGTTTGTTGAATAACCAAGTTGAAGAGAATTATGCTGGACATGTAATCGTTAAAAGTTTTAACCATGCACAAGAGTCGATCGATGAGTTCGAACAAGAGAATGCCAAACTTTACAAGGCTTCTTGGAAAGCTCAGCTAATCTCTGGTATCGTAATGCCATTGATGACTTTCGTTAATAACTTAGGTTACGTTTTCGTTGCTATGTATGGTGGTATTCAAGTTGCCAATGGTCGAATTGCTTTAGGTGATATTCAAGCCTTCTTGCAGTATATGAATCAATTTTCGCAACCTATCGCCCAACTAGCAAACTTGACTAATACCATTCAAGCTACAGTGGCTTCTGCCGAACGTATCTTTGAAATCATTGATGAACCAGAAATGGAAGATGAGTCGGTCGATGTTCCTGATGTCCAGACTGATGACAAAGTAACCTTAGATCACGTTAAATTTGGTTATGAAGGTCGTCCTACATTGCTTGAGGACTATAATCTCAATGTCAAGCCGGGTGAGATGGTGGCTATCGTTGGACCTACTGGTGCCGGTAAGACAACCATTATCAACTTACTAGAACGTTTCTACGATGTAGATGGTGGTTCGATCAAAATTGGTGGCAAAGATATCCGTAACATGACTCGTGAGGATGTCAGAAGTCATTACGCAATGGTGCTTCAAGATACTTGGCTCTTTACAGGTTCAATTTACGACAACTTGAAGTATAGTCGTGAAGACGCCACTAAAGATGAGATCATTGAAGCAGCTAAAGCAGCTCATGTGGATAACTTTGTTCGTCAATTACCAGATGGGTACGATACCGTCTTGAACGAAGAGGCTTCAAATATTTCTCAAGGTCAAAGACAGTTGATCACAATTGCGCGTGCGTTTGTGGCTGACCCTGAAATTTTGATTTTGGATGAAGCTACTTCTTCAGTCGATACTAGAACTGAATTGCATATTCAACATGCGATGGAACGACTCCTGAAGAATCGGACCAGTTTCGTTGTTGCTCATCGACTTTCAACTATTCAAAATGCTGACAAGATTATCGTGATGAACCATGGTTCAATTGTTGAAACTGGTAATCACGAAGAATTGATGGCCAAGAATGGTTTTTATGCCGATCTCTACAATTCTCAATTTGCTGGAAATGTCGCATTGTAAAATTAATAGCTATATAATGAGAGCGTGTCGCTGTTGGCACGTTCTTTTTTTGAAATTTATGAAGGTGGGCTAGTATGGCAAAATTTGAAGAGACGAAAGCACAGATTATTGATCTTGTGAATAGACGAATTGTTCCAGGAGCCAGTTTTGGCTTCATTAATTCACATCAGAGCCAAAAATTCATCTATGGTAATAAATCATGGGTCCCAGAAATTTTACCGCTTAAAGGTGATGAATTGTACGATCTGGCGTCTTTAACTAAGGTGATGGGGACTGTTCCTTTGATAGTGAAGATGCTCGCCGAAAAAAAGATAACTTTGCACGACCCAGTCAACAAGTATTTACCAGAATTTGGTGACAAGCGAGTTGAAATCTTTCATTTGTTGACACATACTTCCGGAATTCATGGCTATATCCCTAATCGAGATTCTTTGAGCCATGATGAGTTGATCAGTGCATTATTGAAGTTACCAGTAACTGATACTTTTAATACAAAAGTGGTATACACTGACACCGGCTTGATCTTTTTAGGATTTATTATTGAAAAGTTTTATCAAATACCAGTGCAAAAGACGATTATGAAATATGTCATGGAACCAGAAGGTTTGACGAGTGCAACTTTTGATCCAGATCCAGATCTTTGTCTACCAACTTATGAAGTGAACGGGCAAATGTTGCAGGGAATCGCCAATGACCCTAAAGCACGCCAACTTGGAAAAGATTGTGGTTCGGCAGGAATGTTTGCTAACTTAGATGATGTTTTGCAGTTTGCTAAAGATATGCTGTTGCCGGACAAGCAGTTTTTGTACCATAATTTCACATCTTTAAATCCTGGTCGATCCTTGGGCTGGGACGTTAAACCTGATGGTTTTGGTCATGTTTTGTTCCATACAGGCTATACTGGTGAATTTATTGCCGTTGACTTTCAACATCAAAACGCCATGGTCGTCATGACTAATCGAGTTCATCCGATACAGAATAATCAATTATTCTTAAAGCGTCGGGAGACAATTTTGAATACTTTTTTGCAAGAAAGTAATTAAATAATTTTATCGTAATCAAAAATAACCTCTGAGTCGGCATATAATATGCGAATTCAGAGGTTATTATTATTTGAGATAGTTTTTATCTTTTAAAGCTTTACGTAATCCTAGCATGGCAGTGTATGTTGCTAAGACATAGAGTTTTTTAGTTGGAATCTTAGGGATTTCTTTAACGAAGTCCTCAATTTCAACCGTTTCGATATTCTTCTTCATATCGAGACCAGCAATCTTAAAGCGATAGGTGACATCTTTAACTCGTTTACCACCAGTAATAACTAAAGGTAATTTATCGTAGTCAAAATCTTCAAAATTAGCGTCCCAGATCCAGCTCGTATCGATACCATCAGCATAGTTGGCGTTCAAAAGAAAGGCTAAAGTATAAGGATCTTTATCACTCAGGACCGTTTCAATAACTTGATTTAGACCGACAGGATTTTTGACCAAAATGATATTAACATCTTTGCCATCGACATCGATTGTCTCTTGACGACCGAAGACTTTTTCATCGTAAGCGAAGGCCTTTTGCATCTGTTCAATGCTGATACCCATTTCAGAAGCAATAGCATAAGCAGCTAAGGCATTGTAAACGTTGTATTTTCCCCCAATATTCATTGTAAACTTATGACCGTCGATCGAAAATTCCGTTTTATTAGGTAGTAGGGTTGAAATATCAGTAACTTGATACTTCAACTCATTGCGCTTGAAGCCACAGTTAGGACAGAAGTAGCTGCCCAAGTTTGCATAAGAAATCATATGATAGTGCATGATGTGGTTGCATTGAGGACAAAGGACGCCATCAGTGTTAGTTGGTACTTTGAAATCTTCATTTTCATGGCCTTTATCAGAAAAGCCGTAGTAAACGACCTTGTTAGGCAATTTCTTAGATGAGAAGATAGCAGCGTCGCCATTTGCAATGATCGTTGCTTCAGGCGCTAATTTGATACCATCGAGAATCTTTTGATAGGTAGTATAGATCTCACCGTAACGGTCCATTTGGTCACGAAAGATGTTGGTCAAAACGAAGTACTTTGGTTTAATGTAGCTACAAATAATGGGAACGTTAGCTTCGTCAACTTCCAAAACGGCAAGTGGACGTTTACTTTTCTTGTGATGAGTGACAAAACTTGTGACGATACCTTGAATCATGTTCGATCCCATTGGATTAGTTAATACGTCGTCAAATTTCTGAATCAACATTTTGTTGATCAAAGATGTCGTCAATGTTTTACCATTTGTACCTGTAACGACGATCAAGTCGTAATCTTTGCCCAGGCTCTTTAAAATATCTGGATCAATTTTGTAAGCAATTTTTCCGGGATATGAAGAACCACCGTTGAAAAACTTACTCAAAATGAAATAAGATGTCTTTCCTGTAAGTGTTGCTATTCCTGATTTGAATGTCATTACCAAAACCCCAAATTAAATTAATTAAAATAATATTATCACACCTACCAACCATTTTAGCCATTTTTGTTTGAAAATGAAAAATGTTTAATATGTTCAAGGAGACGTTTTTTCGTTATAATCTTGTAGGACATAATTTTGGAGGCGTAAATTTGGCTCAATTATTTTTTAAATACGGTGCTATGAACAGTGGAAAATCAGTTGAGATTTTGAAAGTGGCACATAATTATGAGGAACAAGGTAAGTCAGTTATTCTGATGACCAGTATTGTGGATACTCGATCAGGAGCTGGAAAAATTGTCAGTCGTATGGGGTTAGACCGTGCAGCTATTGCTTTAAAAGATGATTCAAACGTTTTTGACATTGTCAAATCAGAGAATCCTAATGCATCATGCGTGTTAATTGATGAATGTGAATTCATGACTAAAGAGCAAGTGATTCAAGCAACACAAGTCGTCGATGACTTAGGAATTCCTGTGATGGCCTTTGGTTTAAAGAATGATTTCCGCAATGAATTATTTGAGGGCTCAAAGTATTTACTATTGTATGCTGATAAGTTAGAAGAAATGAAAACTATTTGTTGGTTCTGTACCAAAAAAGCTACAATGAATATGCGCATGCTTGATGGTAAGCCGGTTTTTGAGGGTGAACAAGTCGCAATTGGTGGAAACGAAATGTATTATCCAGTTTGCCGTCGACATTATAACCATCCTCCAATGCTTCAAAAAGATTAATTAAGAAAGGATAGTTAAGTTGGATAAAATATTTGAACAACTAGAAACACTGCTTGAAAGATATCAAGAACTTCAAGAGTTAATGAGTGACCCTGAAGTTATTAATGATACGAAGCGATATATGGCTTATTCAAAAGAAGAAGCTGATATGCGTGATGTCGTAGCTGCTTTTAAGCGTTACAAAGAGTTAAAACAAAGTATTAGCGATAGTGATGAGATTTTACGTGAAACTGATGATGCTGAAATGCAGGCTATGGCTAAAGACGAAATGGAGAGTTCGAAAAAAGAACTTGATGATGTTGAACATCAGATTACACTTTTGATGTTGCCTAAAGATCCTAATGATGACAAAAATATCATTATGGAAATCCGTGGAGCTGCTGGTGGAGATGAAGCCAGTCTGTTCGCCGCAGATCTATTGAGTATGTACAGCAAATATGCTGAAAAGCAAGGCTGGAATTTTGACATAATTGATGAAACTGATACCGAAGTCGGAGGCTACAAAGACGTGGCCGTGATGATTACTGGTACTAATGTTTATTCAAAACTCAAATACGAAAATGGGGCACATCGTGTTCAACGTATCCCCGCAACCGAATCACAGGGTCGTGTGCATACTTCAACTGCCACAGTAGCTGTTATGCCCGAATATGATGAAGTTGATATTGATATCGATCCAAAAGACATTAGAACTGACGTTTATCGTTCATCTGGTGCCGGTGGACAACATATCAATAAGACCTCATCAGCTGTTAGAATGACCCATTTGCCTACTGGTATTGTTGTTGCCATGCAAGATCAACGTTCACAACAACAAAACCGTCAAAAAGCGATGCAAATTTTGAAGTCACGTGTTTATGATTATTATGAATCACAAAATCAAAGCGAGTATGATGAGCAACGTAAGTCTGCTGTTGGTACAGGTGACCGTTCAGAACGAATTAGAACTTACAATTATCCTCAAAATCGTGTGACTGATCACAGAATTGGTTTGTCTTTGAATAAACTTGATCGAATTATGAATGGTGAATTGGAAGAAATCATTGATGCCTTGATCGTTGATGACCAAACCAAGAAGTTGGAGCAGATTCAAAGTGGAGAAGCTAAGTTATTCTAATGCCCTGAAAAGGGCTTTTTCTATGTTAAAGAGCCATGATAAGTTTCCGGAAGACGCACAGTACTTAATGGAAGAATTGACAGGCTTTAACTATACGCAATTACAATTGCATCGAAATGATGAATTGCCTAGTGATGTCAAACGTAAATTTCGTGATGGTCTAAGCAGATTATTGTTGGATGAACCAGTTCAATACATTTTAGGTTACGCTTATTTTATGAATCGTAATTTTACAGTTAACGAGCACGTTTTGATTCCTAGACAAGACACCGAGGAAATGGTCCAAAAAATTATCGACGAGCACTCGAGTCAAGTAGAATCAATTTGCGATATCGGGACAGGTTCAGGAATAATCGCTATCAGTCTCGCGTTGGAGTTTCCTGACGATGAGATTTTAGCAACCGATATTTCTGAATCGGCACTCCGAGTTGCTCAGCTCAATGCCGATAATTACCAAACTAACAATGTCTTTTTTAAACAAAGCGACTTATTTGCAGATATTCCTGAACAAAAATTCGATGTCATAGTTTCTAATCCACCATACATTGCTGAATCAGAAAAAGTTGATATGGATACTAGCGTTATCAAATATGAGCCTGATTTAGCTTTATATGGTCAAGATAACGGCTTGGAATTTTATGAAGCTATCACGCAAAAAATACCAAAATATTTAGCCGATGATGGAATTTTGTATATGGAGTTTGGTTTTCGACAAAAAAATGCAATAAATCAGATTTTTCGTGATAATTTGCCTGATTATGTTGTAGAATTTCATAAAGATATGAGTGGAAATTATCGATATCTAAAAGCTAAAAAGGAGATGTAGTATTGGATACTGAGATACTAGAGAGTACACAGATTCAAGCAGCGGCAGATTTTTTAGCCAAAGGGCAATTAGTTGCCTTTCCAACTGAAACTGTCTACGGCTTAGGTGCTGACGCCACCAGACCAGATATTGTCAAAGATGTCTATGCTGCTAAGGGACGCCCAAGCGATAATCCGTTGATCGTGCACGTTTCCGGACCGGAGATGGTGTGGGAATACGCCGATACCAGTTATCGTCCATTGGCTGAAAAGTTGATGAAAGCATTTTGGCCTGGTCCATTGACGATCATTATGCCAATTCAACCGGGGAAGCTTTCTAAAGAAGTGACAGGTGGATTGTCAACTGCAGCTTTTAGAATGCCTAACAACCAAGCTACCTTGAATTTAATTAAAACATTTGGTAAGCCAATCGTTGGGCCATCTGCTAATACCAGTGGTAAACCTAGTCCAACCCTAGCAAAACACGTTTATCATGACTTGCATGGAAAGATTGCGGCGATTTTAGATGATGGACCAACGAAGCTAGGAGTTGAATCAACGGTAATCGACTTATCAGTTGATATTCCAACTATTCTCCGCCCGGGGATGATCGATTCAGATGACTTATTGAAAGTGATCGATAACGTTAATTCTGATCATCATAAAGTGACCGCCACCGAAGTTCCAAAGGCACCAGGTATGAAATACAAACACTATGCTCCCAACGCTCAGGTGGTCATCGTCAATGACGAAAATGACTTTGGGGCAGCGATTGCTGAATACAGTGCTAAGGGTGTTCCCATGGCAGTTCTAGCCACTGATGAAGTTTTGAGTCAGGTACCTGACGACATTGAAACTTTCTCATTGGGTGATGATGTTATCAGTGCCTCACGGCAATTATTTGCGGGTCTGCGTCAATTAGATAATGACCACGTTCAATATATTTTGGCGCAAGGTTTCCCTGATGAAGGCCATGGAGCTGCCTATAGCAATCGTTTGAATAAATCAGCAGGAAATGCACATTATAAAAACTAAGGAGATTTAAAATGTCTAAATTTACAGTATTAAACCATCCATTGATCCAACACAAACTTACAATTATCCGTAACAAGCACACAGGTACTAAGGTATTCCGTGAAGTTGCCAACGAAATTGGTGAATTGATGGTCTACGAAATTACCCGTGATTTGCCTTTGAAGGATGTGGAAGTTGAGACACCAATGGGTAAGTCTACTCAAAAGGTATTAGCAGGTAAGAAATTGGCTGTCATTCCAATTCTCCGTGCTGGTCTTGGTATGGTTGACGGTGTTCTTGAATTGATTCCTGCTGCTAAGGTTGGTCATATCGGTATGTATCGTGATGAAAAGACTTTGAAGCCACATGAATACTTCGTTAAATTGCCTAGCGACATCGACCAACGTGAACTATTTATCGTTGATCCAATGCTTGCTACTGGTGGTTCAGCCAATATGGCGATCGAAGCTTTGAAGAAACGTGGCGCCAAACACATGCGTTTGGTAGTTTTAGTGGCTGCTCCTGAAGGTGTAAAGGCTGTTCAAGAAGCACATCCAGACGTTGATATCTACGCTGCTTCGCTTGATGAAAAGATTACCGACAGTGGATATATTTTCCCAGGTTTAGGCGACGCTGGCGACAGATTATTTGGGACAAAATAAACATTTCATTGTTTGAATATATAAAATTTAGTGTTATTATTTTGAGGTATCAATTGTTTTCAATAAGCAAAGAAAGGAGGGTTATAATTGAATGAAAGTTATAAGTATGTCAATTTCTTAGGCTTAAAATTCAATGTTGCAAATGACTTGTCAATTCTAGTCTCTGCAGTCCTTGTTTTCATTTTGGTGTTTGCATTATCTCGTAAGATCACAATGAGACCAGGTAAAGCACAGAATGTACTCGAATGGATGATCGATTTTACGAACGGTATCGTAAAATCAGCAATGCCAGACGGTTCAGGTAAGCAATTCAATCTTTACGCATTTGTATTATTCCTATTTATCTTCGTTTCGAACCAATTAGGTTTAATCTTAGAAGTAAAGGTCGACGGTTTCACATATCTAAAGTCACCAACATCTAATCCCTTGATTACAATGGGACTTGCGATGATTTCATTGTTGCTTTCACACTATTATGCTGTGAAGAAGTTTGGATTCGGTGGTTATTTGTCCAATTATGCGAGACCTGTTAAGTTTTTGCTCCCAATTAACCTTCTGGAGGAGTTTACCAACTTCCTAACATTGTCATTACGTCTTTACGGTAATATTTTTGCCGGTGAAGTACTTCTTGCACTTATTGGAACTGTTGCTAATAGTCTTGGTGCTGTGACATTTGTTGGAGCAATGCCATTAGAAATGGTATGGCAAGGCTTTTCAGTATTTATTGGAGCCATCCAAGCGTACGTATTTACCACCTTATCAATGGTTTATATTTCACGTAAAATGGAACAAGAATAACATCTATTGGAGGATTTAAATTATGAAGTATCTTGCAGCATCTCTTGCAGCTGGTATCGCTGCTCTTGGAGCATCAATCGGTAACGGACTTGTTATTTCAAAAACTCTTGAAGGTATGGCCCGTCAACCAGAAGTAGCTGACAAATTAAGAGGAACAATGTTCATTGGTGTTGGTCTTATTGAAGCTGTTCCTATCATTTCAATTGCTATTGCGTTCGTTATTCTTTTCGTTTAATACATACAACCAAAAACTTGGCGATCTATGATAGACGCCTTTTTACGTTATATGTTTATTAAGAAAGGAAGGAGTGAAGAATAATGGCAGGTTTATTAGTTCTCGGAGCTGGTAAAGTAGCTTTGGGTGACATGCTTTTCATTCTTATTTCTTTCATCGTTTTAGCACTATTAGTAAAGCGTTTTGCTTGGGCACCTGTAACCAAGATGATGGATGCTAGATCTGAAAAGATCAGTGGAGATCTTGATTATGCGGACCAAGAACGCTCTCGTGCTGAAAAGTTGGCAAAAGAACGTGAAGATGCACTTAAGAATTCACGTGCTGAAGCAGTGGAAATTGTTAATAAAGCAAAGGAAAGTGGCGAGACTCAAAAGAAGTCTATCGTTTCCGATGCACATAGCGAAGCTGAAGAATTAAGACAAAGAGCTAAATCGGATGCAGCTAAAGCTAGAGAGGATGCTATGGCTAGTGCACAAAATGACATAGCAAACTTATCTTTGGAAATTGCTTCAAAAGTTATTTCTAAAGAGCTTAATGCAGACGATCAAAAGTCACTGATCGACTCTTATATTAAGGAGTTGACGGCAAATGAATCTAAGTAAAGAACAAGTGGGAAAGCGTTACAGTAAGGCACTTTATGAAGTCGCCTTAGAACAGAATTCTGTAGACGAAATGCTTGATGATTTAAAGTCTTTAAAGCAGGTTTACGAAGAAAATCTTAGTTTGAGCTTTGCTCTAGCAGGACGTTCTATTTCTCGCACTGAAAAGGCTAAGATCTTGGATACATTGAAGAGCCAATTTAGCGAATTAATGCAAGATTTCTTGGGTATGATTTTTGACAATAACCGCATGGACTGTGTGGAAGAAATCGCCGATGCTTTCATCAAGAGATATGATGAGGAAAACGGGATTGTGGAAGCTACAGTTACTACGACTATTGAGTTGGATGAGGCTCAAGTTAAGAATCTTGAATCTGTGATCAAGAGTAGATTTTCAGTAAATAAAGTAAATTTAACGAAAATAGTTGATTCATCTATCATCGGTGGGGTTATAATCCGTGTTGGAGATCAAATTATCGATGGTAGTGTTATTAAGAGATTTAATGACATCAAGAAGACGCTATTGGTTAATAATTAAGTCGAGGTGAAAAGAATGAGCATCAAAACTGAAGAGATTAGTTCGCTGATCAAAGAACAGTTAAAGAACTATAAAGATGAACTCTCAGTTGATGAAGTAGGTACAGTTACATACATCGGTGATGGTATTGCTCGTGCTAATGGCCTTGAAAATGCTATGGCAAATGAATTGCTAGAATTCGAAGACGGTACTTTTGGTGTGGCTCAAAACCTTGAAAGTGATGATGTTGGTATCATCATTTTAGGTACTTACGATAAGATCCGTGAAGGCGATACTGTTAAGAGAACAGGTCGTATCATGGAAGTTCCAGTCGGAGAAGAAATGATTGGTCGTGTCGTAAATTCATTGGGTGAACCAGTTGACGGTCAAGGCGAAATCAAGACTGATAAAACACGTCCTATTGAATCACCTGCACCTGGTGTTATGCAACGTAAGTCAGTTTTCGAACCATTGCAAACCGGTTTGAAATCTGTTGACTCGCTTGTTCCTATTGGTCGTGGTCAACGTGAGTTGATCATTGGTGACCGTAAAACAGGTAAAACATCAATTGCTATTGATACAATTCTAAATCAAAAAGATCAAAACATGATCTGTATCTATGTTGCTATCGGACAAAAGGAATCAACAATCAGAGCACAAGTTGAAACCTTGAGAAAACATGGTGCCATGGATTACACGATCGTCGTTGAAGCTGGTCCAAGTCAACCAGCCCCAATGCTTTACTTTGCACCATATGCTGGTGCAGCAATGGGTGAATATTTCATGTATAACGGCAAGCACGTTTTAATCGTCTATGATGATTTAAGCAAGCAAGCTAATGCTTATCGTGAAATATCACTATTGCTTCGTAGACCACCTGGGCGTGAAGCATATCCTGGTGATGTTTTCTACTTGCACTCACGTTTACTAGAACGTGCTGCTAAGTTGAGTGACGATTTAGGTGGCGGTTCAATGACTGCTCTACCTATCGTTGAAACACAAGCCGGTGATGTGTCTGCCTATATTCCAACAAACGTTATTTCTATCACTGATGGACAGATTTTCTTGAGTAGTGATATGTTCCACTCAGGTACACGTCCAGCTATCGATGCTGGTACATCTGTTTCTCGTGTTGGTGGGGATGCCCAAATCAAAGCGATGAAGAAAGTTGCCGGTACTTTACGTTTGGACCTTTCTTCATACCATGAATTGGAATCATTCGCCCAATTTGGATCTGACCTTGACGAAGCAACTAAAGCAAAACTAGATCGTGGTCGTCGTACTGAAGAAGTTCTTAAACAACCAGTACACTCACCAGTTCCAGTTGAAAAACAAGTTTTGATCTTGTTTGCTTTGACAAGAGGATTCCTCGATAACATTAAAGTTGAGAATATTAAAGAATATGAAGCTTCACTTTCTGAATACTTCGATGCAAATCATTCAGATCTATTACAAACAATCAAAGAAAAAGGTACTTTACCTGATGAAGATCAATTGAAAGCTGCTGTAAAAGAATTTACAGAAAACTTCTTGGCATCTAAGTCAGATAGTTCTGATAATTCAGATAGCAAGCAAGCAAACTAATACAGGAGGTTTAAAAAATGGCTGAGTCCCTTATGGATATTAAAAGAAGAATTTCTTCTACTAAGAAAACCGGTCAAATTACAAGAGCCATGCAAATGGTCTCTGGTGCTAAACTCTCTCGTATTGAAAAGAAATCTATTGCTTATCAATTGTATGCTAAAAAGGTTGAGGACATTGTTAGACATTTAACAGCAGCTGATGTTTTCAAAGAATTGTCAATTGCTGATGATTCGACTGATCCGCTCAGTTTAAATAGTCTGCTCAAAGTTCGTGAAGTCAAAAAGACTGCCTATGTTGTTATTACATCAGACCGTGGTCTTGTTGGTGGATATAATAGTAATATCTTGAAAGCGATGATGGATCTGATTCAAAAGAAGCATCATGGCGACAAGAGTCAATTTACAATTATTTCACTTGGTGCAACGGGAACAGAGTTCTTTAAAGCACGTGGCTTCGATGTTTCTTATGAATATCGTGGTTTACCAGATATTCCAACTGTAAAAGATATAACACCAATTATGAAGACGATTCTACAAATGTATCAAGCAGAATTGTTCGATGAAATTGATATTTGTCATAATCATCACGTTAACTCATTGGTTTCTAACTTTACGACTGATAAGTTATTGCCTTTGACAGAACCAGATGATGTTACAGCTGAAGAGCAACAAGTTGCTAGTGAATATATCACAGAACCAAACCCTAAAGCAGTTCTATCTGCAATTGTGCCTCAATATATTGAGTGTTTAGTTTTAGGAGCAATGATGGATGCAAAAACAGCAGAGCATGCTGCTTCTGTAACAGCGATGAAGAGTGCGACTGATAATGCCGACGATCTTATTTCAAGTTTGTCATTGCATTATAACCGTGCCCGTCAAGCTCAAATTACTACAGAAATCACTGAAATCATCGGTGGTGCTGCTGCACTTGAATAGTTTAGAAAGGAGCCAAATTAATGAGTAGCAAAGGTAAAGTTATTCAGGTAATCGGACCAGTTGTTGATGTTGAATTTCCAATTGATGGAGATTTGCCAGAAATTAACGATGCTTTAAAAGTTAAAAACAGCTCTGGAAATGAGATTACCCTTGAAGTTGCCCTAGAATTAGGTGATGGCGCCTTGCGTGCTATTTCCATGAGTTCTACCGATGGACTTCAAAGAGGTGCTGAAGTCGTTAATACTGAAGGCCCAATCACTGTACCAGTAGGTAAAGAAACATTGGGTCGTGTGTTTAACGTCTTAGGTGAATCAATCGATGGAGGCAAGGAATTCCCTGCTGACTTCCCAAGAAATAGTATTCACCGTCAAGCACCTGCATATGATGAATTAAATACATCAACAGAAATTCTTGAAACAGGTATCAAAGTTATCGACTTGCTCGAACCTTATGTTCGTGGTGGTAAAGTTGGTTTGTTCGGTGGTGCCGGTGTTGGTAAAACCGTTCTGATTCAAGAGTTGATTCACAATATCGCCGAAGAGCATGGTGGTATTTCAGTATTTACAGGTGTTGGTGAAAGAACCCGTGAAGGTAATGACCTTTATTATGAAATGAAGGGTTCAGGTGTTCTTTCTAAGACAGCCATGGTTTATGGACAAATGAACGAATCTCCTGGTGCTCGTATGCGTGTCGCCTTAACCGGTTTGACAATTGCTGAGTACTTCCGTGATGTTGAAGGACAAGACGTTCTATTGTTCATTGATAATATCTTTAGATTTACCCAAGCCGGTTCAGAAGTTTCAGCCTTGCTTGGTCGTATGCCATCAGCCGTTGGTTATCAACCAACATTGGCTACAGAAATGGGTCAATTGCAAGAAAGAATCACTTCTACAAAGAAGGGTTCAATCACTTCAATTCAAGCCGTTTATGTTCCTGCTGATGATTATACTGATCCAGCTCCAGCTACAACTTTCGCCCATTTGGACGCCACAACTAACTTGGAACGTAAATTGACACAACAAGGTATTTATCCAGCCGTTGATCCACTAGCATCATCATCTTCAGCTCTTGATCCAGATGTTATTGGTCAAGAACATTATGATGTTGCCACAGAGGTTCAAGAAGTTCTTCAAAGATATCATGAATTGCAAGATATTATTTCTATCTTGGGTATGGATGAATTATCTGATGAAGAAAAGACTGTCGTTGCTCGTGCCAGAAGAATTCAATTCTTCTTGTCACAAAACTTCAGTGTTGCTGAACAATTTACTGGTGTACCAGGTTCTTATGTTCCAGTTTCTGAAACAGTTAAGGACTTCCGTGCTATCTTGGATGGTAAATATGACGATATTCCAGAAGATGCTTTCAACGGTGTCGGTGGAATTCAAGATGTTATCGACAAAGCCAAGAAGATGGGTTGGAAACCAGCCGATGGACAAGATGAAAATACTGAACAAGCTGTTGCCAATTAAGGATAGGAGGAGATAATATGGCTGAAAATATTATGACGGTCAATATTGTTACTCCCGATGGTGTTGTTTACGATCATCATGCAAAACTCGTTGTTTTAAGTACGATTGATGGTGAAATTGGTGTCATGGCTCACCATGCTCCAATTATTGCACCATTGATAATTGATGAAGTGCGTGTTCGTCGTGTCGACAAGCCTCATCATGAAGACTCAATTGCTGTAAATGGCGGGTTCTTGGAGTTTAGCAATGATCTAGTTTCAATCGTCGCTAACAGTGCCGAAAGAGCTAGAGACATTGATTTAAGACGTGCGGAATACGCTAAGCAAAGAGCTGAAGAAACAATCAAGGTTGCGGAAGAGAAACACAACGTTGATGACTTGGCTCGTGCTCAAGTATCCTTACGTAAAGCAATTAACAGAATTAATGTTAGTTCACATAGAAATGTTTAAAAACGGGGAGGCTGATTTTTCGGCCTCTTTTTTTTGCGTTAAATTATTTTAAAGAATTAATCAAAAGAAGGCGGCAACATTTTTCAGGTGTTATTCTTAAAAAAAGCGAGGTTTAAAAAATGACAAATATTGGAATCAATGCAATAATTACGCTTGTGAGCCATGTGATATTCATTTGGTTGAGTTTTAATTTATTACAAGTTGTTGATTGGAAAAAGATATATAACAAAACCAACCCTAAAATGTTACAATTACTTGTAGCGTTTATTGCAATCGCTCTTGGTTATACAGTAAGCTCTTTTTTTATGAGCATTTTTAGTCTATCTCAAAATATAACTTTACTTTTTAAATGATTCCAGGTTTTTGGAGGAGAATATTGTGCAACAAATAATCGTAAATGGACCTACGCAATTAAAGGGAACAGTCAGAGT
The DNA here is from genome assembly GCF_043951805.1 of Companilactobacillus sp. FL22-1. Classification (NCBI taxonomy): domain Bacteria; kingdom Bacillati; phylum Bacillota; class Bacilli; order Lactobacillales; family Lactobacillaceae; genus Companilactobacillus; species Companilactobacillus sp. FL22-1. The sequence goes on along the minus strand of NZ_JBINJY010000004.1, from coordinate 169,494 downwards.
TGAGGGTGCCAAGAATGCCGCTTTGCCAATCTTAGCAGCGACTATTTTAGCATCTGAAGGTAAAACTTTGTTAACTAATATCCCTCCGTTATCCGATGTAATAACAATGTCTAGAGTTTTAAAGGCGTTAGATGCCGATGTTTCATATGATGAAGTGGACGAAGTATTGACCGTTGATACAAGTAAGGGTACTTCGACAACTGCACCAGAAGAATTAGTTGAGAAAATGCGTGCTTCAATTGTAGTTTTAGGACCACTTTTGGCTAGAAATAAAGAAGCACACGTTGCGATGCCTGGTGGCTGTGCTATCGGTTCTCGACCAATTGATTTACACCTCAAAGGATTAGAGTCCATGGGTGCAACTTTCAGTCAAAATGGCGGTTATATCGATGCTAAGACTGATGGTTTACACGGAGCCAACATCTATTTGGACTTTCCAAGTGTTGGTGCAACGCAAAACATTATGATGGCCGCAACATTGGCAGATGGTGAAACAGTGATCGATAACGCTGCTAGAGAACCTGAAATTGTCGATTTGGCTAATGTCTTGAGTAAAATGGGTGCGGAAGTGACTGGTGCCGGAACTAATACCGTTCGGATCAATGGTGTAGATTCCTTGCATGGTTGCGAACACTCAATCATGCAAGACCGTATCGAAGCTGGAACTTTTATGGTTGCAGCTGCCGTTACAGCAGGTGATATTTTCATCAAGGATGCTGTTGCGGCTCATAACCGTCCATTGATTTCAAAATTGATTGAAATGGGTGTATCTGTTGAAGAAACAGATGAGGGAATTCATGTTCTAGGAACGAAACAACTTAAACCAGTTGATGTTAAAACTTTGCCACACCCTGGTTTCCCAACTGATATGCAAGCTCAAATGACTTTAGCTCAGTTGCTTAGTGTTGGTACAACAGTGATGACTGAAACAGTGTTTGAGAATCGTTTCATGCATTTCCCAGAATTTGGTAAGATGAAAGCTGATTATAAGATCGAAGGTAATTCTGTTATTATGTTTGGTCCAGCTCAACTAAGTGGTGCTAATGTTGCTGCCACAGATTTACGTGCTGCTGCAGCACTCGTCTTAGCAGGATTAGTTGCTGAAGGTGAAACTAGAGTTTCCAACCTTCAATATTTGGATCGTGGATATTATCATTTCACTGAAAAATTAAGAAATTTAGGTGCTAAAATTAGACGTGTTTCAGTTGATGAAGCTGGACGCGAGACTTTAGTATTAAATACCGTATCAAGTGTGACCAAATTGGCTTAATCTGATTTAAGGAAGTGGAATCCCCACTTTCTTTTTTTTGATGATTTGATGAATAAGCTGGTTATGATATACTTTTTGTGTTTAAGTCTTGGAGGATATAGTATGTCGAAATATCTAGGAATTGATTTGGGTACAGCTAATGTACTTATTGATGTAAAAGGCGAGGGAATTGTTCTGAACGAACCTTCCGTCGTAGCAATTAATACAAATAATAATGATGTCGTGGCTGTGGGTAAGGATGCTTACATGATGGTAGGTAGAACCCCAGCTAATATTAAGGCCATTCGCCCCTTAAAAGATGGAGTGATTGCTGATTTTGATATCACTGAAAAAATGTTGCAATATTTTATTGAAAAATTAAATGTTGGTGGCCGTTTTGCCAAACCTACTATTATGATCTGTGCGCCAACGAATGTTACCCCAGTTGAGCAAAAATCTATTATCGAAGCAGCCGAACAAGCTGGTGGTGGTAAGGTTTATCTTCAACTTGAGCCTAAGGTCGCTGCCGTTGGTGCTGGTTTGGATATTTTTAAACCACAAGGTAACATGGTGATCGATATTGGTGGTGGTACAAGTGATATTGCCGTTATTTCAATGGGAGACATCGTTACCAGCCGTTCACTGCGTTTTGCCGGCGATAAGATGACAGCAGCTATTCAAGCCTATATCAAGCAACATCATAATTTGATTATTGGTGAAAGAACTGCTGAACAGATTAAAATTGAAATCGGTTGTGTTATGGATGCTGACGCAGATAAAACATTTTCTGCTAGCGGGATCGATATCGTCACTGGTTTGCCAAAAGAGATCACTACCAATGAAGTTGAGATCCAAGATGCCCTTTCAGATGGCGTAGATCAAATTGTCAGCGCCGCTAAAAGCGTTTTGGAACAAACTCCACCAGAACTGTCAGGTGATATCATTGACCGTGGTATCATGCTTACAGGTGGTGGTGCACTGTTGAAGAATTTGGACAAGTTATTGTCTGAAAAACTTCAAGTACCAGTCTTGCTAACTGATAGTCCTTTAGATTCCGTTGCTTTAGGAACTGGTGTATTATTAGAGAATATCGAAAAACATAAGAAATACTAGGATGAAAAATGAAAAGAGACTTTGGTAAAGAATATCGTCGTGATATTTTTAAAAAGATAGGTTGGGTATTACTATTGATGCTGATCTTCTTAGTTTTGGGCATGTTGATCGGGTCAGGCTTAGGTGGTTCAAATCCCTTGGCAGTTCTTTGGCCAGGCACTTGGATGCACATGTTTGACTTTTTAAGGTAGTGCAATGCTGAAGAAAATTTTGATTTCTTTAGTACGTGGTTATCAGAAGTTTATTTCACCACTATTGCCGCCGAGTTGTCGTTATTACCCAACATGTTCGACTTATTTTATCGATGCAGTAAAAATGCACGGGGGAATTTTAGGAACCATCATGGGGATTGCTCGAATTTTACGTTGCAATCCCTTTGTCCGTGGTGGCGTAGATCCCGTACCCGATAATTTCACTATCTTTAGAAATCCTCATCCAGAGCGATATGAAGACGAAATTATTGCAAAGAAATTTCACAATAAATAAGAATAGGAAAGATTCAATGTCTAACAGAAAAAAAGCAGTTGAAATTAGTTTAAAAGATGTCAGTAGCGATCCTGAAACATACGAATTGTGGGATGGCAAGAAGTACATTGGTACTATCAAAAAAGATGCTGATCGTTATCTTTCATTTGTCGAAAGTAACGACACACCTTTTAAATCAGTAAAATTGGACGATGCAATTAACGAATTGCTAATGCAATATAACTTACATAATCATTAGCAGGTGTAAAAAATGCAAATAAGAGAAAATAGAAGAAGAAATGATGTTGATTCAAGAATCGACTATGGAATAATTTTTTCCGTAATGATGCTTGCAATAATCGGATTATTATCGATCTATGTGGCAACTGTTCAAGATTCGCAAAGTCCCTTAAAGAACGTCGTTTCGCAGGTGGCTTGGTACGTTATTGGAGCCGTTATCATAGCGGTCATTATGCAGTTTGATGCTGAACAACTATGGCAAGTCGCTAATTATGCTTATTATGCCGGTATCGCATTACTATTTTTAGTCTTGATTTTTTATAGTCGGGCCTATGCAGCAAGTACTGGTGCCAAGAGTTGGTTCGCTATTGGTTCGTTCACTTTCCAGCCTTCGGAGGTTATGAAACCGGCGTATATATTGATGCTGGGGAAAGTAATTACCAATCATAATAGTCAGTATCAAGTTCACACCATCAAAAACGATTTTCGCTTGATTGGGAAGTTGTTGCTGTGGACTGTACCAGTAATGGTCTTATTAAAATTGCAAAACGACTTTGGTACTATTTTGGTTTTCGTAGCGATTCTAGGAGGAATGATTTTAGTCTCTGGAATAAGTTGGAAAATCCTAGTGCCAGGTTTTGTGGTTTTAGCTATCGTCGGTGGAACAGCTTTAGTTTTAGCGACAACTGATTGGGGCCGGCAGATCCTTGGACATTTCGGCTTCAGAGCTTATCAATTTGCTCGTATCGATAGTTGGATGAATCCGTCGGCTGATACTTCTGAGAATGGGTATCAGATCTGGCAGAATATGAAAGCCATCGGTTCAGGTCAGTTATTTGGTAAAGGCTTCAACGTTTCAAATGTTTATGTTCCAGTTCGTGAATCAGATATGATCTTTTCAGTTATCGGCGAAAACTTTGGTTTTATCGGTTCTTGTGTTTTGATTTTGCTGTATTTCTTGTTGATCTATCAAATGATTCAAGTAACTTTTGATACTAAAAATGAATTTTATGCCTATGTTTCAACTGGTGTTATTATGATGATTTTATTCCACGTTTTTGAAAATATTGGTATGAGTGTTGGTCTATTACCATTGACCGGTATTCCATTGCCATTTATCTCTCAAGGTGGATCGGCTTTGTTAGGTAATATGATCGGAATTGGTTTAGTCATGTCGATGAGATTTCATCATAAGAGTTACATGTTTGAAAATGGGACTTTTGCACAGAGGTAGGAATTATAATGTCAGATAAAAATTATTATTGGATTAAAAAGGGTCAATATACAACTCGTATAGGACTTACAAAAGAAGCTCAAGCTACTTTAGGCGATGTCAAATATGTGGAATTGCCTGATCTAGATTCTGAGATTAAAAAGGGTCAATCTACTGGTGAAATTGAAGCTCAAAAAGCAGTTATAGAGCTTGAATCGCCCGTGGATGGTAAGATTGTTAAGGTTAATGATAAATTAAATGATAATCCAGAATTATTAAATGGTGACGAAAAAGACGCTTGGTTCTTTGAAGTAAATAATTAAATTTTTAAAATTTATCTTTTTATCACTGCTTATTTCTTGCAATATTTTTTAATAACTGTTTAAATTATCCTTGGAATTAATAAATGAATGGGGATAGTTTAGAATGAAAATCTTAGGTGATAAAATTCGCCATTACAGAAAACTCAGGGGTCTTTCCCAATCTGAGTTAGCTGATGGCATCTGTACACAGGCAACTGTCAGCCTGATTGAAAAAAAAGACAAGATTCCAAGTATGGAAATTCTGGTTCGCATTTGTGAAAGACTGGGTATCACAATGAACCTTGTTATCGTCAATGACGATAGCCAAATTTATTCGATTATTAGTGACATTAAAGAATCATTCTATCAAGATGATTTTGATGGTATTAATGACAAACTGGGTAAGCTTCAAAACATCAATGTTAACAATAAACAAGAAATCAAGTTGATCCACTTTTTCCATGGTTTGATTGAGTATGAGATCAACAAGAATTATGACAAGGCTATTTTTGATTTTAATCGTGCAATGAACGTTAATATCGCTAATGTCGATATGTACGATATTTTGATTGATATTTTCACTGCAAAGGCTTATATCAATAAAAAATCAGTTGACGAAGCAAAGGTCTATTATGACCAGGCTAGAGATTTGATCAAGTCAAGTCTCGATAAGATCGGTGATGAAAATTATCACGACAGCATTTTAATTTATGCTAATATGTCTGATTTGTCATTAAAACTAGAAGATAATCAAAATGCAATGGACTTTGCGAACGAAGGAATTTTGATTGCTAGAAAAGAACAGACATTGTTTAAGCTTGATGAAATGTATTGTTACTTAGCAGAAGCTGGTACACGTGAAGGTCAAAAGACTGACGATGATTACATCAAAGCATACGTCATTTCAAGTATCAGTGATAATAAACAAGTTTTTGAAAAAATAAAAGCTAAAGTGAAAGATATGCATTTAAATATCTTTTAATAAAAAATCAATTTATTAAATTCCAAAAAAAGAGGATCGATTCTTAATTGAATCGGTCCTCTTTGATTTGGTTAATAAAAATTATTTCTTAGTTTTCTTAATTGTCTTGTTATCAAGGTCAGTTCTAACGACTAAAACATCACAAGCAGCTGTTCTAGTTACGTATTCAGTAACAGAGCCAATTAATAGTCTTTCCATCGCATTAAGACCAGTGGCACCGATCATGATCAAATCAACGCCTAATTTCTTAGGGAAGTCAGTAGCGATGATGGCTTTTGGTGCGCCATATTCGATACTGTAATCAATATCGTTTAAACCAGCGTCTTGAGCAGTCTTAACGTAACCTTTGACTGTCTCTTTAGCTTTTTCGGTAATTTGTTCTACCATTGTTGAATCAAAGCTGGAAACATTTTGAAATGCTCTAGTATCAATTACATGAAGCAAGTGAATTGCAGCGTTGTTTCTCTTGGCAACCTCAACTGCCTTCTTAAAAGCTAACTCAGCCTCAAATGAACCATCAATTGGTACGAGAATGTTTTTATATTGTTGTAACATAATTATCACCCCGTTAATGTAATATTACTGTCTTTATATATTCATTTTAGTTTATTTAAGTAAATAAATACAGTCATCCGATGGGATTTAGCGAATATTTGCTAAATAAATTGAAAATGATGCAGCAATCAAACTACCTAAAACTAAGGTGATCAGGTTAGCTTCCTTGCTGCCAACAAAGGCTATGACTGCTCCCGCGATTGCTACTAAAATGAGTAAAATCGAAGTTGTACGCATCACATTTTTCAAGGTGACGTTTTCATCAGGGGAGTAGATCAGGAATTTACCATTGCTGTGGTTCCATAAAATATATGCTAAAGCTAGTAAAAATAAGATAAAGAAGATCATCAATACTTTAATTATCATGGTTATTTTGACTCCGTTTTGAATTTATTTTCCATTGATGGATTTGTTGAATTCTCAGATTTAGGGCCTGTTCATATTTACCAGTTTCATTTGGTTGATAATAATGTTTATTTCGTAAATTATCAGGCAGGTATTGTTGGTCGACCCAAGCGTTAGGATATTCATGTGGATATTTGTAGCCGACGCCATGACCAAGTTTTTTAGCTCCTGAATAATGGGCGTCTTTTAGATCATCTGGAATTGAATTGGCTTTCCCGGCACGAACATCGCTCAAGGCAGAGTCGATTGCACTCATTCCAGAATTTGATTTAGGACAGAGACACAAGTCGATGACTGCGTCGGCTAAAGGAATCCTAGCTTCAGGCAATCCTACCATTTGAGCTACTTGGGCAGCTTGAACAGCTCTGGCACAAGCTTGAGGGTTGGCCAAGCCGACATCTTCATACGCACAAACTATCAAACGACGAATGGCAGATGTTAAATCGCCCGCTTCTAGTAACCTTGCTAAATATAAAATAGCTGCGTCAGGGTCGCTGCCACGGATCGATTTCTGAAAAGCTGACATCACATCGTAATGACTGTCGCCATCTTTGTCAGACGAGATAGCTTTTCTTTGGACCGATTCTTCAATCGATTGCAGATCAATGTGAACCTGACCATTCTTGTCAGCTGCCGTCGAGAGGACAGATAACTCTAAACCATTTAAGATACTTCTTAAGTCTCCATTAGTGGAACTAACTAATAGATCAAGTGCATTGTCATCTAATTGGACCTGGTATTTGCCTAAACCGTTCTGTTCGTCCGTCAAAGCTCTTTTGACAGCTTTTTTCAAGTCCTTACTTTCCAAAGGCTTCAACTCAAAAATTTGGACTCTAGAGCGAATTGCGGGGCTTATATTGATATAGGGATTTTCAGTGGTGGCACCGATCAAGATTATGGAGCCACTTTCCAATAAAGGTAATAGAAAATCTTGTTTTGTCTTATCAAGTCGATGTATTTCATCCAGCAATAAAACCACTGTGCCACTCATTTTTGCTTCTTCAGCGACGATCTGAAGATCTTTTTTAGTGTCAGTAGCCGCATTCAGCATCCGAAAGGCGTATTTGGTACTACCAGCAATCGCACTGGCAATACTAGTTTTTCCGATCCCGGGAGGACCGTAGAGTATCATGGATGATAACATTTTTGCTTCAACCATTCGACGAATGATTTTATGCGGACCGACTAAATGCTGTTGACCGACGACTTCGTCGATATTTGTTGGTCGCATTCGATATGCTAATGGTTTTTGCATAGCTCCTCCTATATAATTGATATGTATATTTTACAACAAAGGATTGAGAACATGTTTGATAAAAATGATTTTAAAGTTTTTGAAGATATGACTTTGTCGGGCCGTTTGAATTTAATCAGAACTAATTTAGATCCTAAGTTCGAAGCAATTGGTGCTGAATTAATGAAGCAGCTGGAAATCGAATATCAACAGCAGTTCTATATGAAAATAGCGAAACATCAACGCCGGACGAGAAATCCGCCACCTGATACTTGGCTAGCTATCAATCAAGACAAACGTGGTTACAAAAAGACACCACATCTGGAGTTAGGCTTATGGCCCGATCGCTATTTTATCACCTTTAGTTTATTGGCTGATATTAAGGATCGTGATCAATATTATCCGATATTGAAAACACATCAGAATTCAATCATAACAGAGAGCTGGAGCGTGTCAAATGACCACACTTCTAGTGAAATGTTGCCGGCTAATAAATTAGAAGCAATCAGAGACCGCTACGAAAAAGTTAAGTCTAGCGATTTGGTGATTGGTTATGAATTAATGAAAACAGATCCAATTGTCCAAAAAGGAAACTATGATCAATTATTGATCGATAAGTTCATGAAGCTTAGCCACTGGCTAATTACGTTTAATTCAGAAATAAAAAAATAAAAATAATTATGAAAATTAAGCTTCTCTTTTGAATGAAAGTGGCTATAATAAAGTTAGATATTAAGTTATAGTTTAAAGGGATGATCAAGATGAAATGGTATAAATCAATTGAGTTTTGGATCGGAATATTAATTACTATGGCATTTTTCCAATTATTCTTCGTATCGACTTATAGCGTACTATGGTGGGGCGATTTGATCTTGTCTGGTGTCGGAATGATTTTGATACTGAAAGTGATTGGTAAGTTACAAGTTTAGTTTTTTTAGTTGACGTCGTAAGCTAATTGCTTACGGCTTTTTTTTGTCAAAGATTTGTCACTGTTAGGTGACAAAGACAGTATTAAAAAAGAAAACGGTATCACATATAATTTAATTGAAAAATGAAATGGAGGTTATTAAATTGGAAATGTTTAATTTAAACCATTTAGATATGAATTTGACTGGAAAAAATCAACGAGAGGTACTTGAATCATTAGCAGATATGGCTCTGGATTTGAAAATAGTCGATAACTCTTCAACTTTGGTTAATGATTACTTAGAGCGGGAAAAAGAATCAACAACTGGGTTTGGTAATGGGGTTGCAATACCACATGCCAGAACTGATAATGTTAAATCGGCCGCAATTTTATTCGGTAGAATTTCAAATGATATTGAATGGAATTCTTTGGACGGGAAGCCTGTAAATACAGTAATTAGTTTACTTGTTCCAAATGATCAAAGTGATACGCATTTGAAGTTATTAGCAAAGTTAAGCCGTCAATTAGTTCATAAAGACTTTGTGGATATTTTAAAAACTGGTTCTAAACAAGAGGTCTTTGAAGCAATTGATAAAGTTTTAAATAATTAAATGACTTTAAGGGGATAAAATTATGACGAAAATTGTAGCTGTAACTAATTGTCCTGCTGGAATTGCTCATACTTATATGGTGGCCGAAGCCATTGAAGAAAAAGCTAAATCTTTGGGATATGAAGTACATGTTGAAACACAGGGAGCCAGTGGTGTAGAAAATGAGCTAACCCCAGAACAAATAGCAGAAGCAGATTACGTAATCTTAGCAATTGGAAAAGGATTGACCGATTCGGATAAGGCGAGATTCGATCAGAAAAAAGTTGTAGAACTTCCGGTTTCCGAAGCACTTAAGCATATTGATAGTTTGTTCAGTGACCTTGAGGGAAATTCCCATATTATGACTTCATCTAAAGTTAAATTAGGTGGCGACCAAGAAGTTGTAACTGAAGGGATAATGAGTTATTTAATGTCAGGTGTTTCAGCCGCTTTACCATTTGTAATTGGTGGAGGACTCCTAATTGCTATTGGTAGCTTAATGGTTCAATTTGGGATGCCTAATACACCTTTAGGAAAAGGGACATCGCCCTCAATTGCATGGATTATTACCAGCATTGGTAATTTGGGATTTCAATTTATGATTCCTATTATGGGTGCATATATTGCTTACGCTATAGCAGATAAGCCAGCATTTGCTCCAGCATTTCTAGTAACATTTCTTGCAAATGATTCTGATCTTTTAGGAACAAAATCAGGTGCTGGTTTCTTAGGTGCAATTGTAATTGGTTTATCAGTTGGTTATTTTGTTAAATATTTTAAGAAGATTAAATTAGGTAAAAACTTTCAATCAATCTTACCATTTATGATTATTCCATTTGTAACGCTATTGATATTCGGATTATTGACATACTACTTATTGGGTCCAGCAATGGCCTGGTTGATGTCCGTTTTACTCTCATTCTTGCAAAACATTCCAACTTCCATGAAAATTGTTGGTGGTTTCATTGTTGGAGCAATGCTTGCTTTTGATATGGGTGGTCCAATCAACAAAACCGCTTGGTTCTTTAGTTTTTCTTTACTTAGTTCACATGTATTCAATTGGTACGGAATCGTTGGTGTTGTTACACTTTTGCCTCCAATGGCAGCGGCCATTTCAACTTGGATAAAACCTAGTTTGTTTACCAAACAAGAACGTGCGGCAAGTTGGAGTGCCTTTATCGTAGGTAGCACAGTCGCTACTGAGCCAGCTATTCCATATGCTTTAGCAGCGCCACTACCAATGATTACTGCAAATACTTTAGCAGGAGGGATTACCGGTGCTTTAACAATAATGCTAAATGTTGAACGTACTGCCCCTGGTATCGGAATCTTTGATCCATTGCTTGGCCTAGAGTCACCTTGGTATTGGTTCTACTTGTGTGTAGCGATTGGTTTAGCATTGAATGTTCTCTTTATCATCACTTTCAAGAGTATCTGGCTTAAGAGAAAGGAAGAAAAAGAGGCAAAAGCAAAGCAAATTGCATAAATTTTAAAATGGACATGCATTCAGCATGTCTTTTTTAGAAAAGAGGATCTAATCATGAAGAAATATAATTTTGATGAAGTTATAGATCGAAAGAACACTTATAGTACACAATGGGATTATATTGAAGACCGTTTTGGTCGAAATGATATTTTACCATTTTCAATTTCCGATACCGATTTCAAAGTACCTGATTCCGTTCAAAGTGCTTTGCGAGAAAGAATAGATCATCCGATATATGGGTATTCAAGATGGAACCATAATGATTATAAGAACAGTATTATAAACTGGTTTGAAAAAAGTAATTCAGTAACAATTAAATCGGATTGGATTGTTTATAGTCCAAGCGTAGTGTTTAGTATTGCAACTTTTATCAGAATGAATTCACAGCCTGGACAGGTTATTGCAACTTTTACGCCCATGTATGATGCATTTTATAAAACTGTTGAATCAAATCAAAGGATTCTAGTTCCAATTCGTTTGGGAAGTGCACAAGAAAACTATCAAATTGATTGGGACAGCTTAGATACTATTTTGTCACAAGAAAACACGAGAATTTTCATTTTGACGAATCCGCATAATCCAACGGGGAAGGTTTTTACCAAATTAGAATTGAAAAGATTAGCAGTGATGTGTAAGGAAAATAATGTCTTCTTGATTTCAGACGATATTCACAAAGATATCGTTTATCCGAATTTCAAATATGTCCCTATAACAGAGGTAACAACTGATAATGTTGTACTATGCTGTTCTAGCTCAAAAACATTTAATACCCCTGGTTTAATTGGTTCTTATATTTTGATTCCAGATCCAGATCTGCGTAAAAAATTTTTAATTGAATTAAAAGAAAAGAATGCCTTATCATCAGTTAGTATTTTAGGAATGTACGCCCAAATGGCAGCCTATGGTGACGATGGTGCAAACTATGTTACTCAATTAGTAAATTATTTAAATGGTAATATGGATATTGTTAAGAAATTTCTTGATCAAAATTTGCCGGAATTTAATTTTGTTAAACCTAGTGCAACTTATTTGGCTTGGATAGATGTTACACATGTAAACATGACAATGGAGGTAATGCAGGATAGATTGGTAAATATCGGCAAAGTTGGAATAATGCCTGGAACGGTGTATGGAGATAGTAATTATCTAAGAATGAATGTTGCGTGCCCACGTGAAAAATTAAAGGAAGGACTGAAGAGGCTGAAAAGTAGCTTCAACTGATCATTATGTTTAATGCCAGACAAGTTCAAATATTATTACTTCTGTGGGATCAAGATTGCAATGGGGACTATTTAGCCAAAAAAGTAAATAGTTCCCGTAGAACTATAATTAGAGATATTAATTCGATTAATGATGAACTTAAAAAGAGTGAAACTGCAATAATAACGTCTAAGGGAAAGTATAATTTGGAGATATTTGATTATTCCAAGTTTCAATCATTAATTGTTCAATTTGAAAATCAAGATAGAAATATTTTGTATTACTTATTAGTTAATGAACACTTGAGTTTAGATGATTTAATGAGCAAGACACTCATGTCAAAAAACGACGTTATCAACAGTATTGAAAGAATAAATACAGGAAATGCTGAAAGCATGCAAATAATTTCCAGGCCCGGACAAGGATATAGTTTGAATCTTACTTTTGGTAATCGAGTTGATCTTTTAGCGTATCTTATCTTAATAATTCCTAAGGAAGTTAATGATGGTTTCATACAGAGTAATTATCCTGAAAATTTACGTGAGTATATAACAGATAATCAAATGAAGGCACAATTAACGGCTTTGAGCTTACTCAAAGATATTTCTTACAATGATTTTTATCTTCAAAAACAAGAAATATTGAACAGCATTAGTTATTCCCAAATCTTGCAACACGTCGAAAGCGTATCAGATAATTTTTCTATTAAACTCTCAAAAAGAAGTCTGTCAGAGAAAATAACTTTACACTTAAAGCGCTATAACTTGTTTCCAACATTCATTTCAAATTTATTATTAAAGCAAATAAATGACTTAAAGCTCAAAGAACCTTTTGCTTTTGAAATGGCGAAAAAGTTAAAAAAGGAGCTACAAAAGACTAGCAGGCACATTTTAGTTAATTGTGACTTCTTAGCGTTGTACATAATTGATTGTATGGAAACCAAATCTATGATTAAACCAGTCAAAATACTGATGTTTACCTCTCAAAGAGCAATTGCTTATATTAATGAAAATTCCATAACCGATTCCATAAAACGGATTGATTTATCAAGTATCTTTAATAAAGCAGAGTTTGATAAGAGATTGAAAATGGATGATTATGATATTGTAATAATTAACGGTCTAAGTGATAGTTTAAAAAATTATCATCCTGATTTAGTTTTTGATGGACTGATTGATGACTCTACGATGTCTCTTTTGAAGAAGATGGTGTCAGATAATTACTTTTATAAAAATATTGAACAAATGTTTCCAGAAAGTAATTATTTGTCAGTTTCTAATAAATCAAATAATTATTTTAGAACCTTAAATAAGGTATTAACCCTTTTGAAGAGCCAGAATCTGATAGATGACGAGATGGTTAAAAAAATCTATAGTAGAGAAGAAGAAGGAAATCAGTTAATTATTAATCATGTTGCGATTCCTCATGCGGTTAATGATACAAATTCAAGTAAAATATTTGTGATTAATTTAAATGAACCTTTAAAACTAAATGGAACTGAAATACATTTGATGATTTTAGTGATTGTCAATGATTTAAATGAGGATTATAAGCAATTATTTAATCATTTGTACAAGATTCTGAAGACTGATAACTTCGAGGAAGTTAGTCATAATCAAACTTATGAAAGTATCCTTGACTTTTTTAAAAGCAGTTAAATTTATATTAAAAGTTCGAGATAAAAATAAAGCCTAGAAAATTTATTTTCTAGACTTTATTTTATTTCACAAAAAAAATACATCCACCAATAAGTGAATGTATTTTGACAAAATATTAAAGAATTTGGTTGTAGTATTCAACAACAAGTGATTCGTCAATATTTGGTTCTAGTTCGTCACGTTCTGGGTTACGTACTAGAGAACCTGTCAATGTGTTATCGTCGAAAGTAACGAAACCAGGACGACCAACAACATTTTCTAGGTTATCTTTAACGATAGCCAAGTCCTTTGACTTTTCACGAAGGCTGATCTTTTGACCAATTTTAACTTCGTATGAAGGGATATCAACACGTTTGCCATCAACTGTGATGTGACCGTGGTTTACAAGTTGACGAGCTTGTGGACGTGAACTTGCAAGACCTAAACGGTAAACCATGTTATCCAATCTTGTTTCAAGAAGGATCATCAAGTTAATACCATGGATACCTTCCATCTTACCGGCACGGTTAAATAGGTTACGGAATTGACGTTCGTTAACATCATACATGAAACGTAACTTTTGCTTTTCAGCTAATTGTTGACCGTATTCAGAAACCTTACGACGGCCACCATTAGGACCATGTTGTCCTGGGGCATAGTTTCTACGAGCGATTTCCTTACCAGTACCTGAAAGTGAGATACCTAAACGACGTGATAATTTCCAACGTGGGCCTGTATATCTTGACATAAAATAAATTCCTCCAAAATGTTTGTCTGGAGTAAAATAATTAACTAGAGCTTAGCATTCGTGCAGTTATCGTTACAGTCTTCGCCATGTGCAGCCACAGGTTACTAGTTGAACTAAATCGTCGATAAATGTTGACGTTCTTGCCGCTCTTTGCTGCATATTTTACACGAAGGCTAGTATACCGTGATATTTGATGAAAGTCAAAGTTATTTTCAGTAACAAGCTTTTTAAGTTAATAGTTTAAGTCTTTATTATGAAAAGTTAACTTGGATAATTATTAGACTAATATTTGTTATAATTTTTGAAAGATAAGACTGAATCGTCATTAGGGGTGTAAATGTGTTTGTAATTATTATTGGAATAATCTTAATCATTCTGATCTTTCTGTGGTATATGTGGTTTTTGCAAAAACGCAATGCTTCAACTTTAAATCAAGCCAAAGATCATGCTGATGATTTAAAGAAATCTCGATTAGATGACAAGATTAAAGAATTAGAAGAAATGAAATTTTCTGGAGCGAGTGATGACCGCTTGAATGAACTTAAAGTTGAGTACCATCGCCAAATGGAAAATAAGTTCCCAGAGATTTTGAAGCAAATTCGTGCGGCCGAGTATAAAAATACTGAATTCAAAGTTTTTGGTGCTGCCAGCGACTTGAAAAAAATGAATTCAGAGTTGTCTGATTTTGAAAAGTCGCTCAACGATATTTCTAAGGGTTTTGATGAACTCTCGAAAAGCAATGAGTTAAATGCCACTCACAGTGAAGAGTTACGAGAACAATATCAAGTTTTACGTAAGCAGATCTTAACCCAATCATTTAGTTATGGTCCAGCAACTGATAAGTTAGAAGACGAACTCGCAGAGATTGCCAAACTCTTAGACCGAGAAAAAGAATTGACCCAAAAGGGTGATCACATCGAGGCTAGTCAGTGCTTGGATGACGTGAGAATCAAATTAGGTTTAATTGCTGACCAAGTCAAGATCATTGAGCCATTATTCCACGATTTAAACGAGGTCTTTCCAGGACAAGTTGATGAAATTAAGTTTGTTTATCAAAAGTTGGATAAACAACAGTATAAATTTGCGGATGACATTGTTGATTTAATTGCGACAGTTCAACGAGAGATCGATGAATCTAATACTAAATTAGGCGATTTGAATTTTGATGCTGTCAATACTAATAATGAAGATATTAAACAAAGAATCGACGATCTATATGAAACTTTGACATTGGAGATTGATGGTCGACGGGATGTTTTGAAGGAACAAAAACCTGTTTTGGATTATCTGAATCACGCAGTTTTCCAACACAATCAATTGGATAAACGGATTCAAAAGTTGCAAGAGAACTATATTTTGACTGAACAAACTCTCAATACTTTCCAGACTAATTTTAACAACCTGAATGAATTGCATCATCAATATGATGCCGACGTTCAAGGGATTGCCGATAAGCAGATTATCTTTTCACAAGTTAAAAAAGATTTCAGAGAAATTGTTAAACAGTTGGATGAGATCGAATCAGGTGAGAAGAACATCAATGACGATTTGAATCAAATGTTATCTAGTGAACAAATTGCTCGTAACAGCGTTGATGAATATGCCAAACGTTTAGAGATCCAAAAGAAGATGATGGAACAATTACGTTTAAATGGTTTGCCAGATGATTATCTCGATTACTTCTACATGGTTTATGATGAAATCAATAAGCTTTATGATGAATTAGATGCTAAGCAAATTAATATGGAAGATATTAGTAAGCAAGTGATTGTGACCCAAGAAGATTTAGATAACTTGGTCGAAAAGACGCAGAAGTTGAAATATAATGTTCAATTGGCCGAAAAATTATTGCAGTATTCAAATCGCTTTACTGACAGTGATCAAGATTTTAAAGATCAAGTTAACAAAGCACGCTCATTATTTGATGACGATTATAACTATGATGAAGCGGTTGAGGTTATTTCTAAAGCCTTAGAGAGTGTTGAACCTGGATCAGTCGATCGAATAAAAGAGACAATTAATTCATAATTCTGTAAAAAGTGTGTTAAATTATAATAGATAAAAATTTAGGCCGTTAAGGCCTTTTTGTTTTGGGTGAGGCAAAAATGATATATTTTGATAATAGTGCTACAACAAAAGTAAATGATTCAGTTCTACAAACATATAACGCTGCTAGTCAAGAATACTTCGGTAATCCTTCCAGTTTGCACAAACTAGGATTGAAAGCATATGAGCTCTTGGAGACATCGCGCAAGCAAATTGCTAGTTTGATGGGTTTCAAAGCTGATGAGGTCGTTTTCACTAGTGGGGGAACAGAGGGCAATAATTGGATCATCAAAGGCACGGCTTTTAAGAAGCGTGAATTTGGCAAACATATTATTACCACATCGATTGAACATCCGTCAGTTTTGAATACGATGCATCAATTGGAAGAATTAGGCTTTGAAGTAACTTATTTACCAGTTGATAAGACTGGCCATATCAGTGCTAAAGATGTTAAAGATGCAATTAGAGATGACACGATCTTGGTATCTACGATGGCAGTTAACAATGAGATTGGGGCCGTTCAACCGATTCATGAAGTGGCAGCCGTGTTAAAAGACTATCCAAGTATCAGTTATCACGTGGATGCCGTTCAAGCTATCGGTAAGAATTTACAATCACAATTTATTGATCCACGAGTTGATTTTTATACATTCTCCGGTCATAAGTTCCATGCCCCACGTGGGATTGGTTTTATTTATATGAAAGAAGGCAAACAGCTGGAGCCTTTAATGGCTGGTGGTGGTCAAGAATCCAACCTTAGAAGTGGTACTGAAAACACACCTGCTATTGCCGGAATGGCTAAAGCAATTCGTTTATTGAAAGAAAATGAAGCGCAAAAAGCGACTAAGATGGAACAATTGAAAGAAAAGCTGATCAACCATTTATCAGGAATGGAAAATGTCCATGTCTTTTCACAAATCGCGACTAACTTTGCACCTCATATTATTTGTTTCACAATCGATGGTGTACGTGGAGAAACAATCGTGCACACCTTTGAAGACCGAGATATTTATATTTCGACTACCAGTGCTTGTTCTTCCAAAAAGGGACTTGAGTCAGGAACATTAAAAGCGATGAATATTCAAGAAAATGTCGCTACCAGTGCTGTTCGGGTCAGTTTAGATGAAAGCAATACTGAAAAAGAAATGGATGAATTTATCAAGAATTTGGATGAGATTCATGATCATTTCCAAATTTTGAATTAGGAGATTTAGATGGAATATACAGAAATTATGGTTCGTTACGGCGAACTATCAACTAAGGGAAAGAACCGTAAGAGTTTTATTGACCGTTTGCACGGAAATGTCGCTAAGGTTTTGAAAGACTTTCCCGAACTAAGAATGCAACCACATCGTGATCGGTTACATATTAAATTAAACGGTACCGATGCCAAGCCAGTTATGGAAAAGCTTCAAAACGTCTTTGGTATTCAAACTTTTTCTTTGAGTGTCAAAGTTTCCAGAGACTTTGAAGATGTGAAGAAAAAAGCCGTGGAAATGATGCATGAGGCTTATCAGCCAGGAATGAGTTTCAAAGTGGGTACGAAACGTTCAGACCACAATTATCCACTCGATACTAATCAAATCAACTTACAATTAGGGGATGCCATCTGTGATGCCTTTCCAGGAATCGATGTTGAGATGAAAAAGCCAGACATCAAGATTTCAGTGGAAGTAAGACAAGATGGAATTTATCTATCCTACCTAACTGTCAAAGGTGCTGGAGGACTACCCGTTGGTACAGCTGGTAAAGCAATGTTGATGCTATCAGGAGGAATTGATTCCCCAGTAGCTGGATATTTGGCTATGAAACGAGGCGTTGATATTGAAATGGTTCACTTCTTCAGTCCACCATATACTTCAGAACAAGCCTTGAATAAAGCCAAAGAATTGACTTCAAAATTGACTGCCTTCGGGGGCAATATCAATTTTATCGAAGTGCCATTCGCTGAAATACAAGAAACCATCAAAGCCAACGTACCAGAAGGCTATTTGATGACGATCCAACGTCGCTTTATGTTAAGGCTAACTGACATGATCCGAGAAAAACGTCATGGATTAGCAATCTTTAACGGAGAAGCCGTTGGTCAAGTAGCATCACAAACCTTGGAAAGCATGGCTGCCATTAATGACGTAACCACGACCCCAATTTTGAGACCAGTAGCAACCATGGATAAGACAGAAATTATTAGATTAGCCGAAAAAATCGACACCTTCAATTTATCCATTCAACCATTCGAAGATTGCTGTACCGTCTTTGCACCACCATCACCAAAGACACGCCCTAATATCGAAAAGACTAGAAAATTTGAAAGTTCACTCGATATTGAAGGCTTGATTCAAAGAGCTCTAGATGGAATTAAGATCACAACCATCGAACATGGCGACAAGTTCATGGAAAATGACCAAGAAAACATCAATAGTTTATTGTAATAATAATTGACGTTTTTCATTTTATGCTTTATTATCAAAATATCAGCTTTGATCAGGAGTGTTATGTAGTTAGATTTCAGAGAAGGCATGTTGTTGAGAATTGCCGAATCAAGTTACTTAACTGTTACCTGTGAGCTATCAAAATTATTGATCGGGCCATCGTTAACTGTTGTTGAGTGAAGAGTCATATTGACTCTTAATTTAGGTGGTACCGCGAGTCTTCGTCCTATTGTTGGATGAGGGCTCTTTTTTTTACAGTCTCTTAGTGGCAAAGCCACTTAGAGACTGTTATGGGGTCGCCTTGGCGACCGTATTCCGATTTTTAGTGGCTGTGCCACTTAGAGACTGTTATGGGGTCGCCTCGTGCGACCGTATTCCGATTTTTTAGTGGCAAAGCTACTTAGAGACTGTAATAGATTCGGACAATATTCCGATTTTTAATTAGTTTTATCACCAATGTTTTGTAATTAAGCAATAATAAAAAAATAATAAAGGAGAACCAAATTATGAGAGAAATCGACATGGATACGAAATACAATCCGCAAGAAGTCGAAGCAGGACGTTATCAAACATGGCTTGATGATGATGACTTCAAACCTTCTGGCGACAAGAAAGCTAAACCTTATTCAATCGTTATCCCACCACCAAATGTCACTGGTAAATTACACTTGGGCCACGCTTGGGATACAACCATTCAAGATACTTTGATTCGTTATAAACGAATGCAAGGTTTTGACACGCTTTACTTACCTGGTATGGATCACGCCGGTATTGCTACGCAAGCAAAGGTTGAAGCTAAATTGCGCGAACAAGGTGTTTCTCGTTACGATTTAGGACGTGAAAAGTTCGTTGATGAAGTCTGGAAATGGAAAGATGAATTTGCCTCAATCATCAAATCACAATGGGGTAAGTTAGGCCTTTCGCTCGATTATTCAAGAGAACGTTTTACATTAGACGAAGGATTATCAAAAGCCGTTCGCAAAGTCTTTGTTAAGCTATACAACGAAGGTTTTATCTATCGTGGCGAATACATCATCAACTGGGATCCACAACTACAAACCGCCTTGTCAGATATTGAAGTTATCCACAAGGATGACCAAGGTGCCTTTTATCACGTTAAGTATCCTTTCGCTGACGGGTCTGGTTTCATCGAAATTGCAACCACTCGTCCCGAGACAATGTTCGGAGATGTTGCGGTAGCCGTTGCTCCTGATGATGAACGCTACAAAGATATTGTTGGTAAAGAAGTTATCGTACCATTAGTTGAGCGCAAGATTCCTATTATCACCGATCACTACGTTGATAAGTCATTCGGAACTGGTATGGTTAAAATCACTCCAGCTCATGATCCTAACGATTTCGCAGTTGGTAATCGTCATGATCTTAAACGAATTAACACGATGAATCCTGACGGTACAATGAATGAAAATGCTGGCAAGTATAACGGCATGGATCGTTTTGAAGCTAGAAAAGCTATCGTTAAAGACCTTGAAGATAACGGCGATATGATCAGAATTGAACCTTATGTTCACAGTGTTGGACATTCAGAACGTTCAGGTGTGCAAGTTGAACCAAGACTTTCGACACAATGGTTTGTAAAGATGAAACCACTAGCTGAAATGGCATTGAAGAATCAACAGACTGACAATAAAGTTGACTTTGTCCCTGACCGTTTTGAAGATACCTTTACTCAGTGGATGGACAATGTTCATGATTGGGTTATTTCCCGTCAGCTCTGGTGGGGACATCAAATTCCTGCTTGGTATAACAAGCAAACTGGTGAAACTTTTGTCGGTGAAGAGGCTCCTAAGGACATTGAAAATTGGGAACAAGAGTCTGATGTTTTGGATACATGGTTCTCAAGTGCCTTATGGCCATTTTCAACAATGGGTTGGCCTGATGAAGACTCAGAAGACTACAAACGTTATTTCCCAACGAATACTTTAGTAACTGGCTATGACATTATCTTCTTCTGGGTTTCACGAATGATCTTCCAAAGTTTGAAATTTACAGGTAAGAAACCATTTGACCACGTAGTTATTCATGGTTTGATACGTGACGAACAAGGTCGAAAGATGAGTAAATCTCTTGGTAATGGTATCGATCCAATGGATGTGATCCAAAAATATGGTGCTGACGCTTTACGTTGGTTCTTAATGAATGGTTCAACTCCAGGTCAAGATACCCGTTTCAGTTATGACAAGATGGATTCAGCTTGGAACTTCATCAATAAGATTTGGAATGCTTCAAGATACGTAATTATGAATCTTGATGATGACACTCCAGCAATGGATGATCTTTCCAAAGTAACTGATTATGACTTGTCAGATAAGTGGATCTTAATGAAGTTGAATACGACCGTTAAAGAAGTTAACCGTCTCATGGATAACTTTGAATTTGGGGAAGTTGGTCGTAATCTCTACAACTTCATCTGGAACGATTTCTGTGACTGGTACATTGAAATGAGTAAAGCTACGTTAACCGGTGACGATGAAGCTGCTAAGAAGCAAAAGAAGATGATCTTAACTTATGTTCTTGATCAAACTCTACGCCTAATGCACCCAATCATGCCTTTCGTAACTGAAAAGATTTGGTTGACAATGCCACATAACGGTAAGACAATCATGCAAGCTAAGTATCCAGAATACCACGCTGATTTAGATAATACTGAGGCCATGACACAGATGGATGTCTTGATCGATTTGATCAAAGCATCACGTAAGATCCGTTTGGAAGCTAATGCCCCAATGTCTAAAGCAGTCGACGTTTTGATCAAACCGCAAGATGAACAAGTTAAAGCTGTTATTCTCAATAATAAAGAGTATATTGACCGCTTCATGCATCCAAAAGAACTACAAGTCGCAACTGACTTGAAAGCTCCAGCTTTGGCAATGACTGCTGTTACAACTAGTGCAGAATTATACATGCCATTGGCCGAGCTAATTGACCTTGATGAAGAGATTGCTCGTCAAAATGAGGAAATGAAGAAACTGGATCAAGAAATTACTCGTCTTGATAAGAAGCTATCCAATCAAAACTTTGTTTCAAAGGCACCTGAAAAAGTTGTTAATGAACAAAAAGAAAAATTGGCCGATTATCAAGCTCGTCAAGCAAAAGTTCAACAAAGAATTCAACAATTAAAAGATAATCAATAGGATAATTCAATGACAAAAGGGGGTTGGCATCTGTCCACCTCTTTTTGTTTGAAAAAATTGGAGTGAGTAAATTGTTAGAAAGCTATCAAGCAGCAGTCGATTATATTCATTCATTACCAAAATTTCATCGTACCAACAATCTGGACAACATTAAGCAAGCTTTAAAGCGGTTAGACAATCCTCAAGACGCCTATGAGACGATTCATATTACGGGAACGAATGGCAAGGGGACCACGACTAACTTTTTAGCTAATCTGCTTGAAAGTACGGGTAAACGAGTAGGGATGTTCACTTCGCCTTTCATAAAAAAATTCAATGAACGGATTCAAATAAACCATCAGTATATTGCCGATGATGAATTGCTGAAGCTGGTCAATTATTTGAAAGATAAAATTGGTGATATTTCGTTAGCAGAATTTGAATTTGTGACCGTTTTGGGTTATTTTTATTTTCGTGGGCGTGTCGATGTTGCTGTCATCGAGGCTGGTATCGGAGCAAGACATGATAAGACGAACGTCATTACCCCAGAGCTTTCGATCATCACTTCGATAGATTTGGATCATGAGCAATTAATCGGGCCCACCATTCAAGACATTGCGCTAGAAAAAGCTGGGATTATTAAACCAGAAAGACCAGTAGTGACCGGCTTTTTGCAAGATTCAGTTCAAGGAATCGTCGAGAATGCTGCTATCAAGCAAAAAAGTGTTTTTTTTGAATTTGAGCACGAATTTAGTATAAAAAATTATAAAAATACTGATTTTGATATTTCATTTTCGTATTATGATGATACAGTAGCAATTGATGGTATTCATTGTGCCGGTTTTGAAAGAACTACAGCGATGAATGCTGCCATCGCTATCAAGGCATTTTTGGTCTATCAAAAGCAACACTTGGCCTCGGTTAATAAGGAATTAGTGATTGCCAATTTAGACAGTCATCATTTACCAGGTCGAGCCCAAGTTGTCCATCGACAACCATTGATTTTGTTAGATGGTGCACATAATATTTCAGCAATTTACAATTTAATTAATTCTTTGACCATAAATCATGAAAATAAGGATATAATTGTTTTGTATGCTGGAATGAAAGATAAAGATCGCCATGAAATATTGGAAGAATTGGCCCCCAAAGTGGCACACGTTTATATCACTAAGCTTGATATGGCGCGTTCAGCAACGGCTAGTGACTATAATCTAAACAGTTATACCAATGTTTCATTTGTTGAAAATTATCGTCAAGAATTACAGAAAATAGTTCAATCGTTGGAAACTAATCAAATGTTATTAGTTACGGGATCTTTCTATTTAGTTTCTGACTTAGAAAACTTTTTTTCGTAATTTTAAAGTATGATGATAAATTTAAGAGAAAAAATTCTAGCTTATGGTGTTAGTAATTTAAAAAATGAAGAATTGCTCGCCGTGATTATCGGCAACGGAACAAAAAAGAATTCGGTTGTGGAGCTATCAAAAGAAATCATTGATAATTCCAGAAATTTAAATCTGAGTTTAGATGACTTGCTATCTTTTGACGGTATCGGAGTGGCTCAAGCCTGTAAGATTATGGCAGCGTTAGAGCTTGGTACTAGAAGAATACAAGCAGATGTCTTATCAGAAAGAATCAGTTCGGTCGATGATGTTGGGCAACATTTAATAAATAAAATTGGAAACATTCCACAAGAACAGCTAATCACGATCTATTTAAATAATAGTTATCATGTTATTGATGAGAAAACTATTTTTATTGGGACAGTTGATCAAGCGACGGTTCATCCTCGTGATATTTTGCGGGAGGCGGTAAAATTGTCAGCAACTCAAATTATTGTTGCTCACAATCATCCGAATGGATCGCTAGCTTTTTCACGACATGATCAGGAATTTAGTCTGAGGTTGAAAAAAAGCTGTCAAATAATAGGAATAAACTTGATCGATCATTTAATTATTACCTCGAAGACCTACTCAAGTCTCAAGAGTTTAAATTTAATTTAGGATATGATTTCGTGATACTTTCAATCATTCATTTCTATGATATAATTTTGATTAGCGTAAAATGTGGTGTGTACTTTAAAGGAGAGAAAATAAATTGTTTGGTATTGGATCAAAGAAGCTCGGTATAGACTTGGGAACGGCAAATACTCTAGTTTATGCTGAAGGAAAAGGTATAGTTTTAAATGAACCTTCAGTTGTCGCAAAGAACAACAACACAGGAGAAATCGTTGCCGTCGGTTCTGATGCACGAGAAATGATAGGTCGTACACCGGGAAGTATTTCTGCTATTCGTCCAATGCGTGATGGTGTGATTGCTGATTATGATACGACTGCCGCTATGATGAAGTATTTCATCGAAAAGACGGCTAATAACACTAAACCATCAGTTATGGTTTGTGTACCAAGTGGAGTCACAGAGGTTGAAAAGCGTGCTGTTATCGAAGCAACTCAACATGCTGGTGCTCGTGAAGCTTATGTAATAGAAGAACCATTTGCTGCAGCCATTGGAGCCGGACTTCCTGTTATGGATCCAACTGGTAACATGGTAGTTGATATTGGTGGTGGTACGACTGATGTTGCTACTATTTCATTAGGTGGTATCGTTTCATCTCGTTCAATCCGTGTAGCTGGTGATAAGTTTGATGAATCAATTTCAGCTTATATCAAGTCAAACTTCAATCTACAGATTGGTGAGAGAACTGCCGAAGATGTTAAGATTCAAATTGGTTCTGCCTCAATCGAAAAGGCTAAAGAAATTGAATCAATGCAAATTCGTG
The DNA here is from genome assembly GCF_043951805.1 of Companilactobacillus sp. FL22-1. Taxonomy (NCBI): domain Bacteria; kingdom Bacillati; phylum Bacillota; class Bacilli; order Lactobacillales; family Lactobacillaceae; genus Companilactobacillus; species Companilactobacillus sp. FL22-1. Next base: position 144,774 of record NZ_JBINJY010000004.1, on the reverse strand, counting down.
GTCGTGACTTAGTAACTGGTCTTCCAAAGACAATTCAATTGACTGGTGAAGATATTGCTACAGCCATCCACGAAAATGTCGAAGAAATTATTGAAACAATCAAAGAAACCCTTGAGGAAACCTCTCCTGAAATTGCCGCCGATGTTATCGATCACGGAATCGTCCTAACTGGTGGTGGTGCCTTATTACATCATTTACCAGAAGTTATATCTGAAGCAACGGGAGTTCCAGTGTTCATTGCTCAAGACCCACTAGATTGTGTGGCTATCGGTACTGGTGAATCACTTAAGAATATCGATGTAATGCGTCGCCAAAAATAAGCGGGTTAATCCCGTTTTTTTTATTTGATCTACTAGGAGGAAGCAATGCAAAAGTTTTTTTCAAATAAAAAATTAATTATTTTAATGATACTTATTATCGTAACTTTTGGACTATTAGCGGTCTCAGTTAATATTCGTGATAAGAAGAATACGCCGCCACTAGTTCAGCAAGTCGGTAATGATGTCGTCAGTGTCGTTGGAGGAGTCTTTGCTTATCCTACGAACGCTGTCAAAAATGCTACCTCAGAGTTTTCTGATTTATACAATACCTATTCTGAAAATAAACGTCTCAAAGCTAGAATTGGTGAGTTAGCACAAAATCAAGCTAAGTTAAAAGTGGTTCAAGATGAGAATAAAAAGTTAAAGCAAGAGTTGAAACTTGATGGAACTTTAACTGATTATTCAACGATCAATGCTTCAGTTTTGTCTCGTTCACCAAGCAGTTGGCAAAGTTATTTGACAATTAACCGTGGTCAAGCCAGTGGCATTAAGAAGAATATGCCTGTAATGTCAGGCAAAGGTTTGATCGGTCGAATTGTTGAAGTTGATAAATTGAGTTCAAAGGTTGAATTGATTTCAACTGACAATGAATTGAATGATAAGTTTGCCGCTGAGATTCAAGGTGAAACCAAGAATATTACTGGAGTTGTCAGCCGCTATGACAGTGCAACTGGTGATCTAGTTATGGAAAATGTCAATTCTACTAAGGATATCAAAAAAGGCCAAAATGTAATTACATCCGGTTTAGGTGGTTTGACACCAAGAGGACTATATATCGGTAAAGTTTACGGAATTAAGAAAGATAATTATGGGATGACTAATTCAGTTTATATCACTCCCGCTGCTGAATTACGTAACTTTACAGTTGTAACTGTTATCAAGTCATCAGTTACCGGTGGACAATAATGAATATCAAAGCGCGTAAGATAACTTTTCAAGTATTATTCATTTTTCTTGCATTTTACCTGGACGGTTTAATGAAATGGGCCTTTTTGAATAATATGAATCACGGAACGATGAATGTTTTACCGCAAATCATGGTGATGATGATCGTCATGTTGACTATGCGGATCGATGACCGTCGGCAGTTGATTCTTTACGGAGTTATTTTTGGCTTGATCTATGATTCTTACTATTACGGAATCATCGGTCTATATACCATTCTCTTGCCATTAATGATGGTGGGAATTGACTACTTTAAATTTTTATTAGTGAAAAATAATATTGGATATGAATTGTCAATTTACTTTTTATCATTGACATTTTTACAATCTGGTATTTATTTGTTAGAGAAACTTGTGCAACAGACAGATGCAAGTGTGTTTGATTTCATCACGTATACTTTAGGACCAACATTGCTTTGGAATATTGTGGTATTTTTTATCATTTACATTCCTTTGAACAGGTTGACTGAGTGGCTGGTGAAATATCGGAGGGATAGTAAATAATGAAAGATATCATTTTGAAGGGCGATAAGAACGGATTTTCGGTTTTTATCGATGACAGAGCTAATTACGTTAATGCATTTAGAAAGTTTAAAGAATTGATCGTGCAACAAAACGTAGAGTCGAACCCTCAAAATGATGACGTCATTTATTTCACCGTAAAAACTGGACGAAGACTTTTGACCGACAAGCAAAAGGATGGCATCAAAGAGTTCTTTGAAAGTTATCCAAATTTTGAACTAAAAGATATTCAAGCGGATGTTGAAGATAAGTCCAAAGTTGAAAAGATTCTTGATGACAATAAGATCAATATCGAATCAGGAATCGTTCGCAGTGGACAGAAATTGACTTATGATGGCGATTTGATTTTTCTAGGCTCGTTACATCGCGATGCACAGATCTGTACTAGTGGGTCAATTTACATTTTGGGTGAGGTCAATGGTATCGTCCAAGCCGGTTATCCTGACAACCCAAATGCTGCCATTTTTGGAAATCTCAAGAATGTCGATCAATTGCGAATTGCTGATGTAATTGAGATTGTGACGGATGAAAACCAAGATGATTTTCAAGCAGGTAAGTTTGCTTTTATAGACGATTTGCATTCGATCAGCGTAGAAGATTTGAGTAATTATAAAGATAGAATAAATGATTTTAGAAAAAGGACAGATTAGCAATGGGGATATCGATAGTTGTAACTTCTGGAAAAGGTGGGGTTGGTAAAACAACTACTACTGCAAATGTTAGTACCTTCTTAGCCAGCCTTGGTAAAAAGGTCTGTATGGTCGATTTGGACATTGGTTTGAGAAACCTTGATGCGGTAATGGGGCTAACTAACCGGATCGTTTACGATATCGTGGATGTAGCGCAACATCGAGTCGTTGTTTCACAAGCCTTGGTGCGTGATCCCCGTTTTGAAGATAATTTGTACTTATTAGCAGCTTCACAATTTGCAGACAAATACGTCTTGGACAAAGAATCAGTTGCAAGTATTGTTAATGAATTAAAGCAACGTTTCGATTTTGTGATGATTGATTGCCCGGCTGGTATTGAGTACGGCTTTCAAAATGCCGTCTCAATTGCTGATGGCGCATTAGTTGTTACTAATCCTGAGGTTGCCTCAGTCAGTGATGCTGATCGAGTTGTGGGAATTTTGGAAAACATGAACATGGTAATCACACCTCATTTGATTATTAACCGAATTCGTAAGAATATGATCAATGAGGGTACTTCGATGAAGATTGACGATATTGTCAACCATTTGGGAATTCCCCTATTAGGTGTTGTTATTGATGAAGACAAGGTTATTTCCGCTTCGAATTCAGGAAGAACAGTTGTTTTCGATGACGATAGCGATGCCGGTCACAGTTATCAAAATATTGCCCGACGGATGTTAGGTGAAAATATTCCTTTAGATTTGTCGGGACAGACAAAAAAAGTTGGATTTTGGAGCAGATTATTTGGAAGAAAATGACCGTTATGGTACACTTTTTCCGTAATTGAATAAGTCAACACAGGGGGAGCCTTCGGCTGAGAGTGAACGTTTAGTTCTGACCCTTTAAACCTGTTATGTTAATTCATGCGTAGGGATAGTGTTGTTCAAGCAAAATGCTCGAACTCTCTTGTGATGGCGAAAAATCAGAAGGGAGTTTTTTTTATGACTAATGTCGGTAAAAATAGCGAGTTGATCGTAATTACTGAAGGGGCCCTAATCGTGGCCTTGGCTTTGGCTTTATCATTCGTACCACATACGACCGGAGTTTCTGCGATCGAGTTCATGTACGGTTTGATACCAATGGCAATTTATGCTCTGCGCCGTGGCCTAAAAGCTGGATTAATGGCTGGACTTGTTTGGGGATTGTTAGATCTATTATTGTTTGGTTTAAATAACGGTGGCTTCTTGAATCTCTTTCAAGGAATTGTCGAATATCCAATCGCCTTTTGTGTCGTTGGTTTGATTGGAATGGGTAGTAAACAAGTTAAAAGTTCAATTGCTAATGGTCATTCTGCAATCGGTTGGATCTTACTTTATTCTGCAATTGGTTTCTTTGCTAAATATTTCTTCCATTTCTTAGCCGGTGGTATTTATTGGGGCTCTTATGCTCCTAAAGGAATGAACCCTTGGATCTATTCTCTAGTCATCAACGGTGGCAGTTTTATCGCGAACGTTATTATGATGACAGTGCTAGTAGTTGCTTTGAACCCTGTCTTCAAACGCTTGATTGCTATTGAAAATTAATTTTTAAACAGAAGTTATGAATCTTTCAGCTAGGCCGAACTCGGTCTAGCTGTTTTTAATTGAGGGAACACAAAAATAGAGTTGATGGCAAAGTGCCTATCAACTCTTTTTTATCTTTTTGTGTTTTTTAAATAAAACTCATCACAGATCCTAAAATTATACCGCCCAAGGTAACAATGATCATTAACCATACGACTACTTGTGTAATTTTAGTCAAAGTGCTTTTAGGTTTTTTATCGTCCAATGATTCCACCACCCAATTAATCTATAGTGAAATGTTACTTCACAAAGCCAAAATATGCAATATTTGTAAGCGAGTATTTCCAAATATGGAAAATACCCCCACCCCTAGAAAGGTATAATTAATAACGGTTTCAAGATTATCGATACGATTATCAAATATCGTGTGGTTAAAAGTGGGTAATTGTGGTAAATTAGGAGTGTTAAAGAATCGAGGTGAGCTGTCCATGTTCATGGGTGAATTTCATCACACACTTGACACAAAAGGGCGAATAATTGTCCCAGCCAAGTTCAGAAAATTGTTAGGTGAAAGTTTCATAATAACTCGTGGTATGGATGGCTGCCTATTTGGGTATCCGGTTGAAGAGTGGAACAAACTCGAAGCTCAATTGGATAAGCTACCTTTAACAAAGAAAGATGCGAGAGCATTTACACGTTTCTTCTATTCTGCTGCGGCAGAAGTGGAGTTTGACAAGCAAGGCCGTATTAATATTTCAACTTCGCTTGAAAAATTTGCCAATTTAGAGAAGAACTGTGTGATCGTCGGCGTTTCAGACCGAATTGAAATTTGGGATGAAGAACGTTGGAATAAATTTAGCCAAGAGGCTGAAGATAATTTTGAAGAAATATCGGAGAAAATGACGGACTTTGACTTCTAACGAATATAAACATAAGACAGTACTTTTAAAAGAAACAATTGATGAGGTCAATCCTCATGATAATGGCATTTATGTCGACGCAACTTTTGGGCGTGGTGGACACACTAAAGAGTTATTGAGTCGGGTGCATAATAGTCATCTTTATGTTTTTGATCGTGATGAAGCTGCTATTGAAGTCGGTGAAAGTATTCAAAATGATATCAAAATTATTGGCGATAATTCGTTAACTTTAATACGCGATAATTTTGAAAATATGCAAGAACGATTGAACGAACTAGGGATAGAGAAGGTCGATGGTATCGTCTATGATTTGGGAGTTTCTTCACCTCAATTTGATGATGCCGTGCGTGGTTTTAGTTATAAAAAAGAAGCTAGACTTGATATGAGGATGGACCAGCGACAAGATCTCGATGCTGAGAAAATTGTCAATGACTGGTCTTACAATGAGTTAGTAAGTATTTTCTATAAATATAGTGATGAAAAATTTGCTAAACAAATTGCTCGGGCCATCGAGAGAACTCGAGAAGATCATCGTATTACTTCAACCTTAGAGTTAGCTGACATTATTAAAAATGCCATTCCCGCAGCAGCTAGAAGAACTGGTGGGCACCCAGCAAAACGGGTTTTCCAAGCAATTCGAATTGCTGTTAATGATGAATTAGGATCTTTAGAAAGATCTCTACAACAGGCAATTGATTTGTTGGCACCAAAAGGCCGCATCAGCGTTATAACTTTTCAATCCAAAGAAGATCGTATCGTTAAACATATTTTTAAAGACAATTCCCATGTCGATATACCAAGAGGCTTACCTGTGATACCGGATGATTTGAAGCCGGCATTGAAACAGATAACTCGTAAACCAATATTACCGAATGAAGAAGAACTTTCTGAAAATAATCGGGCACACAGTGCCAAATTGCGTGTGGTTGAGAAGATATAATGGAGAATTAAGAATATGAGAGAAGAAAGTACAGCAAGAAATTTACAAGAATATCAAACAGAGGTCCAAGCAGAGCCTAAAGTTCAGGCGAGTCCAAGGACTAGTAGTGTTGCCTTGTCAAAATTTGAGGCCTTTTCATTAGTTGGTATTGGGTTAGTAGCTCTGGCTTTGATGGTCACTCTAGTGAGTATCAAAGTCTCAATGACTTCTTCTCAAAATACGTTGGATAGTCTAACGACACAAATTTCAAAAACAAATACAAGCAATGTTAATTTAAGACAAGAAATTTCCGGATTAACAAGTTTTGATCGTTTATCTTCTTTTGCTAAAGAACATAATTTGAAAATGGATGACAACAATGTAAGGAATATTTCAAAATGAGTAAGTTCAGGAAATTATTTAAAAATAAGGCTAGACGCAATCATTATGTTGTTGGGATATTTATTTTGATTGCGACTGCCTTTTCTTTTATCCTTTTTCTCCAAAGATTTGCTTATATCTCAACGAGTAAGCAATACGATGGGGTAAATTTGGTAGAAAAGACTAAATTAAAATACGAGCAAGTTAATAATGTCAATGCCAAACGTGGTGAGATTTTAGATACGAATGGCGATTTAATCGCTGGTGATTCAACAATTTATAATATTTATGCAATCCTTTCCCACAAGTCAAAAACTATAGATGGCAAAAAAGACTATGTTTCTGACAAAGAAAAAACTGCTCAAGAATTGAGCAAATATTTACCGCTTTCGAAGAAACAAATCATCAAATATTTGACACCACAGAATAAGAAACAATATCAAGTTGAATTTGGACAATCCGGTCGAGGTTTGTCAATCGAGATCAAGAAAAAAATTGCCGCAAAAAAAATACCGGGAATCCATTTTGAAGAGTTTCCTTCACGGGCATATCCTAATGGAGTTTTTGCAACTAATTTAGTTGGAATCACTAAATCGGATGCGACAAATAAAGATCAGAGCAATCTTAATGGCGTGATGGGTATTGAAAAGTATTTCAATAAATTACTAACGGGAGTCAATGGTAAAAAGATTACTAAAGTTGATAATAGCGGTAATGAATTGCCAAATTCACAAGTGATCGAGAAAAATTCGTCTGATGGTTCCGATGTTTATTTAACTTTGGACAGTCGTTTGCAGCAATATACTGAGATCTTGGCCCAAACGATTGATGAAAAATACGCTCCTAAAGATCTACAGATTTTAGTAATGAATGCCAAAACTGGAGAAATCAAGGCTGCTACACAGCGTCCAACGTTTAATCCAACGACCGGTAAGGGCTTGACTGACAGTTGGCGGGATACTTTGGTTGAAGATCAATTCGAACCTGGTTCAGTCATGAAGATATTGACTCTTTCTGCCTCAATTGATTCCGGCAATTACAATCCTAATCAATTGTATAAATCAGGAACTGTCGAGGTTGGCGGCCGTACGATTGGTGATTGGAATACAGCCGGTTGGGGATATATTCCTTTGTCACAAGCCTTTACCCGCTCTTCCAATGTCGGAATGGTCAAATTGGAACAGGAGATGGGCGCGAAAACTTGGATGGAGTATATGAAACGATTCCATATCGGTCAGAAAACGGGGATTGAATTACCTGGTGAAGTGGCAGGCAGTATTTCATATAGTCACGTCAGTGATCAAGCAATGACCTCATTTGGACAGAGTGTTAATGTCAACAGTATTCAAATGTTGCAGGCTTTTTCAGCGATTGCTAACGGCGGCAAGATGATTAAACCACAGATCATTCAAAAGGTAGTTGATCCGAACACTGGTAAAACGACTCAGAAGTATAAACGTGAAGTCGTTGGTCAACCGATCAAAGCTAGCACAGCTAAGCAAGTTCAAAAAGCTATGCGACAAGTAGTTACTAAAAATTATGGTACCGGAATTGTTTACAATGTTCCGGGTGTCAAAGTTGGTGTCAAGACCGGTACTGCTCAAATTGCCTCACCATCAGGTGGATATTTAACTGGTTCAAATAATTATATTTTTTCAGTTGCTGGGATGGTGCCATACAATAATCCCAAGTACATTGTTTATGTAACGATGAAACAACCACAAAAGATGACCGAAGCGCCAGAAAAGATTTTGTCGGAGATTTTCAATCCATTAGTTACACGATTAGTCAGTCAAGAAAATGCTGCCAGCAATACGACGGATGTCGGCAATCAATATGTCAGCATTCCAAGTTTCTTAGATAAATCGACTGACGATACTTTAAGTCAAATTAAAGATTTGAAATTACAGTCCGGAATAATCGGTACTGGTAATAAGATCGTGCAACAATTACCTGCCAGTGGTGAAAAAGTCATGCCTGGTCAAAGAATCGTTCTTTTGACTAATGGGGCTATGACCATGCCAGATCTCTCCGGTTGGTCGAAGAATGATGTTTTGAAGTTTGCTGAGATCACTGGGAAGCAAGTTACGACAAAAGGTGACGGATATGTTGTGAAACAGTCTATCAAGTCTGGTCATGTCATAAACGGGAGTGGTAAAATTATAGTTACATTGAAAAATAAATAATTAAGGGGATTTTCATGGAATTAAGTCATATTATTTTCGACATAGTCAGCTCATTTGCAATCGTTGCTTTTTTAATGCCGTTTCTGATCATCTATTTAGTTAGACACAAAGAGGGACAGACCATTCGTGAGGAAGGTCCAAAGTGGCATGAAAAAAAGTCCGGTACGCCAACGATGGGAGGACTTTTAGTTTTAATCGCTGTCTTGATCACTAACTTGTGGGTTGGTGCTTGGCAAGGACAGTTGACGCATTCATTGTTAATTACGACCTTTGTAATTGTTTTATACGGTTGCATTGGATTTATCGATGACTTCATTAAAGTTTTCAAAAAACGTAATTTAGGATTACGAGCTTATCAAAAAGCTCTCTTGCAAGTTATCGTTGGGATAATTTTCTTGTACGTCTATAACAACGATCAACTGCCAATGAACTTTACGATTCCTGGGTTAGTGTCAATTGATTCAGTAGTTATCTTTGCTTTATTCACTATCTTCTGGCTAGTTGGCTTTTCAAATGCTACCAACTTGACTGATGGCTTAGATGGTCTGCTCGGCGGACTCGGAGCAATTTCTTATGCAACATACGGGATTATGGCTTTAAATCAGAGCCGTTTCGATCTTGCTATCGTCTGTTTCTCAGTCGTAGGTGCTTTGTTAGCTTTTCTTGTTTACAATCACAAACCAGCTAAGATTTTCATGGGTGATGTGGGATCATTAGCTTTAGGAGCTGGCTTAGCAGCAATTTCCATTTTACTAGGACACTACTGGTCACTTTTATTGATTGGTCTAGTTTACGTCGTTGAAACTTTGAGTGTTATGTTGCAAGTCTTTTCTTTCAAAGTATTTCACCGTCGAATCTTCAAGATGACACCAATTCATCATCATTTTGAAATGATGGGCTGGTCTGAATGGAAGATCGACATCGTCTTTTGGACTGTAGGAATTATCTGTTCAGCAATTTATTTAATTTTATTCGCATAGGAAGTAATTAGAAGCAATGAAAACAGAGAGTAATTATTCAAACAAAAAAATCTTAGTTTTAGGTTTAGCCAAGAGTGGTTTTGCAGTTGCTAAGCTTTTGAAAAGTAAAGGTGCCAAAGTGACAGTCGTCGACTCCAATCCTTTGGACAACAATACCGAAGCTCAGGCTTTGATTGATGATGGTTTCAAAGTTATTACCGGTAGTAACGACGCTAATTTGATTGATGGATCATTTGATTATTTGGTCAAGAATCCAGGAATCTTCTATTCCAATGAATTAGTTCAACGCGCTGAAAGTCTTAAAATCCCCGTGATTACTGAACCTGAAATCGCTTATAGCTTTTCAGATGCCACGATGGTTGGTGTGACTGGTACTAATGGTAAGACTACCGTGACGACGTTAATTCAATTGATGTTGAAGCATTCGCCAAAGTTCAAGAATTCATACTATGCTGGTAATATCGGAATTCCTATTTCAGATGTTATTCAAAAAGCTACCAAAGATGACGTGGTCGTAACTGAACTCTCCAGTTTTCAATTAGAGGGAACGATTGCATTACATCCTCATGTCGCGGTTTTGAATAATATTTATTCCACTCATTTGGATTTTCACAAAAATAGAGCAAATTACATCAAAGCTAAGATGCATATTACTAAGAATCAAACTAAGGATGATTACTTCGTAGTTAATTACAATACCCAAGAATGGCGTGATTTAGCTAAGGAATCAAATGCCCAGATCTTACCATTTTCCGATAATCAAGTTTTAGATAACGGTGCCTATGTTAAAGATGATGTGCTTTATTGTAACGGTGAGGCCATCATGAAAGCTGACCAAATTCAAATCCCCGGTGAACACAATGTTCAAAATGCTCTCGCTGCTATAACGGTAGCCAAGTTGTTTGAAGTTAAGAATGAAGACATTATTGAAGTCTTGTCGTCCTTTAGAGGTGTTAAGCACCGAATTCAATACGTTGATACATTTGGCACCCACAAGTTCTATAACGATTCTAAGGCAACTAATGTCGAAGCTACAATTGTTGCTTTGACAGCCTTTAAGACTCCAATCACATTGATTGCAGGTGGCTTAGATCGTGGTAATGGTTTCGATGAATTGATTCCTGCTTTGAAAGGAAAGGTTCATAATTTGGTCGTTTATGGTCAAACAGCTGATAAAGTGATCGAATCAGCTCAAAAGGCTGACGTCAATAATATCGTTAAGGTTGATAATTTAACGCAAGCTGTCCCCGAAGCCTTCAAACAAAGTGACGAAGGGGATGTGATCTTATTATCGCCTGCGGCAGCCAGTTGGGACCAATTCCATACCTTTGAAGAACGTGGTGACCAATTCATTCAAGAGGTTGAAACATTAAAGGGAGAAATCAATAAATGACAAAAATGCGCATAATTGTATCTGGTGGTGGTACTGGAGGACATATTTATCCCGCAATGGCTCTAATCAAGCGTCTACAGCAAAGAGATTTGATTGAGGATGTTCTTTACGTGGGGACCGAGAAGGGCTTAGAGAGCAAAATAGTCAAGAATGCCGGGATAGCTTTTAAAACGATTGAAATTCAAGGTTTTAAACGTAAACTGACCTTGGAAAATGTCAAAACCGTCTCTTTATTTTTATCAAGCATTCATAAGTCCAAAAAAATCATTAAAGAATTTCAACCTGATATTGTTATCGGTACAGGTGGCTATGTATCGAGTGCAGTTGTTTATGCAGCTCATACGATGCATCTACCAACGGTCATTCATGAACAAAATACCATTGCTGGTGTCACAAATAAGTTTTTAGCTAACTTTGTTGACAAGATTGCGATTGCCTTTACCGAGGCAGCGGATCAATTTAAACAGAAGCAAAAGATCGTCTTTACTGGTAATCCCCGCGCACAAGAGGTTGTCGATATTGCTCCTAATGACCGTTTAAAAGAGTTCAACTTAGCGGCTGATAAACCAACGGTGATGATTTTTGGCGGATCACGGGGTGCAAAACCAATCAATGAGGCCACAATCAATAGTTTGGAACGTTTTACTAAAGCTGACTATCAAGTCTTGTTTGTTACAGGACGGGTACATTATGACAATGTTATTAAGTTAATAAATAAATCAGTCTTAGATAGTGAAAATATCTCGGTAATGCCATATATTGATAATATGCCAGAGATTTTACCAGACATTGAACTGATTGTCGGTCGTAGCGGTGCCACAAGTATCGCTGAGATCACTGCTTTAGGAATTCCAGCAATTTTTGTTCCTAGTCCTTATGTAACGCATGACCATCAAACTAAGAATGCTATGTCGGTTTCTAAGGTTGATGCGGCCGAGCTGATTCCCGAATCAGAACTCAACGCTGACACGCTATTTGAAGCGGTCAATAAGATCATGAGTGACGCAAGTCTGCGCCAAAAGATGTCAGAGAATTCGAAAAAAATCGGCGTTCCAGATGCCGCTGATCGTTTGATCAAGGTTTTGACGGGACTAGTAAACAAGTAATACGAGGATTAATAATATTGAAAAAAAGACTGAGATTAAATAAAAATGTCCTAATTTTTATTATCGTTTTCGTGATAGTTGTTATTGCATATTTTGGGTCGCCTTTGAGCAAGGTCAGAAATATTACCGTCAAAGGCGTCAATGACTTGGGTGCTCAACAAGTTATTGATGCGACCAAGATCAATGAAAATTCGGTTTTAATCGATGTCTTATTGCATCATCGTTCGATTGCACAACAGACAGAAAAGAAGTTGCCTTCTGTCAAGTCGGTCTCAATTAATACTAGAAATATGCGAGATTTGACTATTAAAGTGCAAGAGCACCAAACTTTAGGATTTATCAATAAGAATGGTGGCTATTATCGGATCATCAATGACGGACAAGTCATAAATCAAAAATTAGCTTCTCCAATTGGTAATTATCCGATCTATTCTGGCTTTCATCAAAAACGGCTTCAGCAGATGGCGAAAATCTATGCAAAATTACCAAGCAGCGTTCAAACTAACGTTTCTGAATTCTATAATTCACCAACTAAAATGAACCCATATCGGATCAAAATTGATATGAATGATGGTAATAAAGTTATCGCTGATATGAGGACTGTCAAGTCAAAATTGAAATATTATCCTGGCATAGCGTCACAAATGAAAAAAAAGGGCGTTATAGATTTAGAGATCGGTGCCTATTCTTATCCTTTTAAAGACAAGAAATAGGTTTAATATAATCATTTTTGTGTTAAAATTTTTTAGTGAATAGATTTTTCTAGGTAAGGGAGGTTCCCACAATTAATGGACAATTCTGAATTTTTTGTAGGTCTTGATATTGGCACAAATTCAATCAAGGTTGTGGTTGCTGAGGCGTCTGAGGAACGATTGAGTATCGTCGGCGTTGGTAGCGAACGATCTGAGGGTGTAAGTCGTGGCGTTATAGTGGATATCGATAAAGCGGCGAATGCGATTAGAAGAGCTGTCAAAAAGGCTGAAACACAAGCAAACATTTCCATCCGCGACGTAGTTGTTGGAATATCAGCAAATATGTTACAGATTGAGAAATGCCGAGGTATGATTGCGGTTGGATCTCAATCAAAAGAAATTAATGAAAATGATGTCAGACAAGTTATGTCGGCAGCGATGGTGCAAAACTTACCTAGTGAAAGAGAAGTTGTTTCTCTAATACCAAAGCAATTTTCAGTTGATGGGTTCAATAATATTCGGGACCCACGTGGAATGATCGGCGTGCGTTTGGAGATGTCTGGAATTCTCTATACGGCACCTAAAACGATCGTTCATAATACAAAGAAGGCCATCCAAAAGGCTGGCTTGAATATTATCCATAAGGTTATTTCTCCAATGGCATTGAGTCAAGTCGTCTTGAATGACGGTGAAAGTGATTTTGGTGCAGTGATTATTGATATGGGAGCTGGTCAAACGACCGCTTCCGTTGTTCATGACCATAACTTAAAGCTTTCAACAGTCGATTTCGAAGGTGGCGACTATGTAACTCATGATATCTCGGTCGTTTTGAATACTACGGTTGAGAACGCTAACCAGTTGAAGCTTTATTATGGAAATGCGGCACCTGATAAAGCGTCGCAAGATGAAAACATTTCTGTTGAAGTAGTGGGCAAAAATGAACCAACAATGGTTTCAGAAGAATATTTGTCTGAAATTATCGAAGCACGACTTAATCAAATTTTTACTAGATTACAAGCGCCACTTGAAGATGCTGGTGCATTGTCATTGCCAGGTGGGATTGTCCTAACTGGTGGTGTAGCTGCAACGCCAAATGTTGAAGATTTAGCTAAAAAAATCTTTGATGTTAAGGTAAGAAGCTATGTACCAACGCAAATGGGAATGCGTTATCCATCATATTCATTGGGGCTAGGTTTGGTTACCTACGCTTCAAGATTGAATGATATTGGAGTGATTGCTGATAATGTTGTGAACGGTGCAACGGTTGAAAATAGTGATTATCAACCACAAGCTCAAACCGTTTCTGAACAACCACAGCCTAAGCCTCAATCGAAACCAGTGAAAACTAAGGCTTCCAGAAAAGTTGAACAGCCTGCTCAAACAGCGGCTGCACAAGCTGATAATGGTAAAAAATCGTCGAAGTTCAAGGACTTTTGGAGCAGATTTTTTGATTAATAATAAATAATAAACGATTTATAGGAGGAACTCCTTAATGGAATATACTTTAGACTCTACGCAAAATAAGGGAGCGGTAATCAAAGTTATTGGTGTCGGCGGTGCCGGTGGCAATGCTGTCAATCGAATGGTAGAAGCAGGAATCAAAGGTGTGCAATTCATCGCTGCTAATACTGATGTACAAGCTCTAGAAAGTTCAAATGCTGAAACAAAGATCCAATTAGGACCTAAACTTACACGTGGATTAGGTGCCGGTTCAAACCCTGAAGTTGGACAAAAAGCAGCCCAAGAAAGTGAAGAAGCTATCAAAGAAGCTCTTGAAGGAGCAGATATGATCTTCGTTACAGCCGGAATGGGTGGTGGTACCGGAACAGGTGCTGCTCCTATCGTAGCTAATATTGCTAAAGAAAGCGGCGCTTTGACTGTCGGCGTTGTTACGAGACCATTTGCTTTTGAAGGTTCAAAACGTTCACGTTTTGCAGCTGATGGAATCACTGAACTGAAAAAGGATGTCGATACTTTAGTATTGATCTCAAACAGCAAACTTTTGGAAATTGTCGATAAGAAGACTCCTATGAACGAAGCCTTCAGTATTGCTGATGACGTTTTGCGTCAAGGTGTTCAAAGTATTTCTGACTTGATTACTTCACCTGGTTTTGTTAACTTGGATTTTGCTGATGTTAAGACCGTTATGTCTGATCAAGGTTCAGCTTTGATGGGTATCGGTCAAGCTAACGGTGAAAATAGAATTTCTGAAGCAACTAAGAAGGCTATCTCGTCACCATTGCTTGAAGTTTCAATCGATGGTGCCAAACAAGTCTTGCTTAACATTACTGGTGGCCCTGACTTGTCATTGTTTGAAGCTCAAGATGCAGCGCAAATTGTTTCCGAACAAGCTACCTCAGATGTTAATATTATCTTCGGTACTTCTATCGACGATACGCTAGGAGATCAAGTTAAGGTTACAGTTATTGCTACAGGTGTTGAAAGTGAAGATAAAAAGCGTGAAACAACTAGACGTCCTTTGAATAACCGTCAAGCAACTTTAAATAATGACCAAACCAAAGAGCCAGCTAGTGAAGAGAAAACAAGAGCTGCTCAACCTAAGCCATCAAACGATCCTTTAGCTGCTTGGGATATTAATCGCGATGCCTCTAAGTCAACTGATGTCTCTGGAGAAAAGGGCGATTTTGAAATCTTCCAAAAGCCAGAAACAATTGATTTGAACGGCGATGACGACGATTCTACACCTCCAATTTTTAAACGTCGTAATAATAAATAAAAGGAGACATATCTATGGCATTTGAAAAATTAGGCAGTTTTTTTGGTATTAATGACGATGAAGATTATTCAGAAAATGCAACTACTGATGTTAAAGCTGAACAATCTCAGTCAAACTATTCAAATAATGAAAAGGTAGTATCAATGAATACAGCAAGCGATAGAGTAAAGGCCAGTAGCAAGATTGCTATCTACCAACCTAGAGTCTATTCAGACGCCAAGGTGATTGCAAAACAATTGCTAAACAATAAGGCTGTAGTTGTTAATTTTAATAATGTCAATGATGAACAATCAAAGAGAATCGTCGACTTTTTAACAGGTACTATCTTTGCTTTGAATGGTGAAATAAAACGTGTTGGAGAAAAAATCTTTCTTTGCACTCCACCAAAGTTTGAAATCGATGGAAGTATACCGGATATAAATGAATAAAGTCGAGGAAAGATATGGATCGAATTTTTAGTGGATTTCCATTTATCGTTAGTTTAGCTTTCCAAGTGTATGAAATGATCATCTTGATATATTGCTTGATGTCTTTTATACCTTCCCTTTATAACTCGGGATTTGGAAGGTTCATCTCTGCGATGGTGGATCCATTCTTAAATCTAATCAGACGGGTCATACCAACAACATTAGGCCTGTTCGATTTTTCTCCAATAATTGCGATTATCTTAATTCAATTATTGCAGAAAGCGGTATTTTTAATAATATAATTATGGATGATAAAAAAACAATTATGGGTGGAGGATTTTTCCGTCCAGAAGAAAAAATGTTCATTGATAAGATAAGTGGCATTTTATTAAAGGCCCAAACAATGTACACTCCACAACTCACTGATTTTTTGAATCTCCGTGAACAGACTATCCTGAATAGCTTGATCAATAAGTATGATGATTTGTTCGTTCATTACTTTGGCGGCTATGAAGGTGCAGAAAGAGTCAGGGGTATAATTGCTCCTGACTATTTTGTCCCTAAAGATGCGGATTTTGAAATTGAGATGTTTGAGATTCGTTATCCAGAGAAATTTGCTAATTTGCATCATGGACAAATATTGGGCTCATTAACTGGATCAGGTGTCGAACGTGATCGTTTTGGAGACATTATTACCGATGGCGAAAATTGGCAATTTTTTGTGTTCAAGTCAATGAGCGATTTTATTGAAGAGCAAGTTAAAAAGATTGGTCCGTACAAGATTCATCTGATTGAAAAGCGTTTTGATGAATTATTGCTGCCCAAAGACGAATCAACCGATGAGAACATCTCCGTGCAATCATTACGTTTGGACACGATTATCGCTGATGTTTATGACCTCTCAAGACAGAGTGCCAAAGCGTTAGTTGATCACGGTAAAGTTCAAATAAATTGGGTCGTCAATAAAAATGCTAGCTCATTTATCACGATGACTGATACACTGAGTGTAAGAGGTTTTGGACGAATCAGGATCAATGATATCTTGGGACGGTCAAAGAACAACAAGTATATCCTCTCAGTTAATATAATTAAGAAATAGTAGGGGCGTGAAGTTATGGTATTATCACCAGTAGAAATACATGATAAAGAATTTGATAGTAAATTTCGAGGCTATGACCGCGACCAAGTAGATAGCTTTTTAAAACAGGCAGCCCAGGATTATAATTTGGCTCTTCAAAAAAATGCCGAGTTAGAAAAACAATTAAAAGAGACTTCTGATCAATTGAAGTACTTTACCGACATGAAAGATGCTTTAAATCAATCGATTTTAGTTGCTCAAGAAGCAGCAGAAAAGGTTAAGAGCGAATCGGAACAAGAGGCTCAGATTATTATCGAAGAGTCCCAAAAGAAAGCTCGCGATTTATTGAATCAATCGACGGAAAAATCAAATCAAATTTTGCAAGATGCCTCTGATCGGGCACGACAGGTAACAATTGAAACTGATAACTTGAAACGCAGTGTCAACTCTTTCCGTCAAGGTTTGCAAGGTATGTTGAAACAACAGCTTGATATGGTCGACAACGATGAGTGGTCGAAGCTTAATGACAGTACTTCTACTGACCAGTTGAAAAAACAAGTGGGCGATCAATCAGTCAACGCTGACCAGAATTATCAAGCCGATAATCAACAAGATTATGAAAATGACCAGAATTCGGTTTTCAATTCTCAGCAAATGAATTATAATAACAACATGCAGGATGATCAGCCTGATGAATCTTATACGATTAATCATCAACAAAATGAACCAACGTTCAATTTCAAAGATGATCAGCCTGATGATTCGGAGAAAAAATAAGAGAATAAGTGCTTTGCAGGAAACTTTTTCAGCGAGCTAGTGTTGGTGTGAGACTAGTAAAAGTGATGCTTAGTATATCAGCTCTTAAACAATTTATTTGATTTACCAATAGGTGGTATAGCGAGAACTCGTCCTAAATTGGATGGGTTCTTTTTATTTTTAGAAGGGGTGAAAGAATGAAAGTCAAAGATACTTTAAACTTGGGTAAAACTAAGTTCCCAATGCGAGGCAGTCTGCCAACTAAAGAAGCAGAATGGCAAAAAGCCTGGGAAGAAAATAAGCTTTATGAACAACGTCAAAAATTAAACGAAGGTAAGCCAACTTTTGAATTACTAGATGGACCTCCATTTGCCAATGGTGATATCCACATGGGACATGCTCTAAATAAAATCTCAAAGGATATTATCGTTCGTTACAAGTCAATGAATGGTTTCCGCGCACCTTATGTGCCTGGCTGGGATACTCACGGTTTGCCAATTGAACAACAACTAGCTAAAAAAGGCGTTAAACGTAAGGAAATGAGCTTGTCAGACTATCGTAAGTTATGTTACGAGTTTGCTCAAGGTGAAATCAAGAAACAAATGGCTGGTTTCAAGCGTCTCGGAATTTCTGCCGACTGGGATCACCCATACGTTACTTACCAACCAGAATTTGAAAAAGCTGAAATCGAAGTTTTTGGTGAAATGGTTGATAAAGGTTACATTTACCGTGGTAAAAAACCTGTTTACTGGTCTCCATCTTCTGAGTCTACTTTGGCTGAAGCTGAAGTGGAATATAAAGATATCAAGTCACCATCAATCTTTGTAGCTTTCAAAGTTCGTGATGGCAAAGGTGTCGTAGATCAAGATGCATCCTTTATTATTTGGACAACAACTCCATGGACGATTCCTTCAAACGAGGCTATCTGTGTCAATCCTAAGTTTATTTACGCCGAAGTTGAAGCCGATGGTAAGAAATATGTTGTCGCTCAAGAAAGATTACAATACGTTCAAGAACAATTAGGTTGGGAAAAAGTTGAAGTTCTAAAGACTATCCAGGGCCGTGACCTCGAAGGCTTAACAGCTACTCATCCGCTATATGATCGTGAATCACTCTTGATCCTTGGTAACCACGTTACTTTGGATGATGGTACTGGTTTAGTTCATACAGCTCCTGGATTTGGTGCTGATGACTTTGTTGTCGGTATGAAATATAAATTACCAATTTTCTCACCAATCGATGCTCAAGGTAGATTTACTGACGAAGTCCCTGAATATGAAGGTGTCTTCTATGATGATGCTAACAAGCTCATTAGTGAACGAATGAAGGAAAATGGTTCCTTGTTGAAGTTGAGTTTCTTCACTCACAGTTACCCACATGATTGGAGAACTAAGAAGCCAGTTATTTTCCGAGCAACTCCACAATGGTTTGCTTCAATTGATAAGTTTAGACAACAGATTCTTGATGAGATTGAAAAGATCGACTTTATGCCTGATTGGGGTAAAACTCGTCTCTATAATATGATCCGCGACCGTGGCGATTGGGTTATTTCTAGACAACGTGCTTGGGGTGTACCACTACCAATTTTCTATGCTGAAAATGGCGACCCAATCATGACTAAAGAAACAATCGATCATGTTGCTGACTTATTTGGTAAATATGGTTCCAATGTTTGGGCTGAACGTGATGCTAAGGACTTGCTCCCAGAAGGCTTCACTTATCCAGGTAGTCCCAATGGTAAATTTACTAAAGAAACTGATATTTTGGATGTTTGGTTCGACTCAGGGACAGTCCACTCAGGTGTAGCTAGAACTCGTGATAACTTAACTTTCCCAGCTGACTTAATTTTGGAAGGTTCTGACCAATATCGTGGTTGGTTCAACTCAATGTTAGTAACTTCAGTTGCTGCTTATGGAGTCGCTCCTTACAAAGCTATCTTGTCACAAGGCTTCACGCTTGATAAGAACGGCGTTAAGATGAGTAAATCATTGGGTAATGTTATTGCACCTAGCGATATCGAAAGACAATTTGGGGCCGAAATTATTCGTCTCTGGGTTGCTTCAGTTGATGCTAGTTCCGATGTTTCTGTTTCAGTTGATTCATTTAAGCAAGTATCTGAAACTTATCGTAAGATCAGAAATACGATCAGATTCATGTTGGCCAATACAACCGACTTTGACCCTAAGACTAATGCTGTCGCTTATGATGACCTTCGTCCAGAAGATAAGTACATCAAGGTTAAGTTGAATGACTTAGTTAAAGAAGTTTTGGCTGACTATGACAAGTACGACTTTGCTGATGTGGCTAAGTCAGTTGTTAGTTTCATCGTTAATGAAATGTCAACTTTCTACTTGGACTTCGCTAAAGACGTTGTTTATATTGATGCCGAAGATTCCCATGCTCGTCGTTCAATGCAAACTGTGATTTACGATGTTGCAGTTAAATTAGCTAAACTTTTGACACCAATCTTGCCACATACAATGGAACAAGTTTGGGAATACTTGAAAGAACCAGAAGATTTTGTTCAATTAGCCGAAATGCCTAAGGTTGAAGAAATCTCTGATCAAGCAGAAATTGAAAAAGATTGGACGATCTTCATGAACTTTAGAGACAATGTCTTGAAGTCACTTGAAGTTGCCCGTGCTGATAAATTGATTGGTAAGTCACTTGAAGCAAAAGTTACAGTTAAACCAAGTGCTGAATTGAAAGCCGTCTTGGACAAGATCGATAGTAACTTCGGTCAATTATTGATCGTTTCTCAATTTGAATTGACTGCTGATGAACTTGCTTCAGCCGATAAGTATGAATTAGCCGATGTTCTAGTTGAAAAAGCCGATGGCGATGTTTGTCAAAGATGTCGAATGATCAAGACTGATGTTGGCAGTGATCAACATTATCCAACATTCTGTGCTAGATGTGCTAAAATTGTTTCAGAAGAATATCCAGAGACAATGACAGCTGGTTTTGATGAATAGGATAGGTGACGCAATGTTTACCGGAAAAATTGTAAGATTTAATAATAATCGTGGCTTTGGTTTTATCAATAATGGTGAGGAAGATGTTTTCTTCTTCGCTGATTCGATTCTTAATCGAGATGACTATTATATTAAAGATGGGCTGGAAGTAACTTTTGAAATTGCTCCTGGCTATAAGGGACCACAAGCTGTTAATATTAATATCAAAGACGAAGAAAGCACAGATTAGTGCTTTCTTTTTCTTTGGTCCGGTTGTAGTTAATTCAATATCTGGTAAAATATCTCCATTGGCTCTATTAATTAATTTCCAATAAAATGAAGCAAGAAGGTTAAGTAATGGAAAAAGAAGATTCAAGATATTACGAAGAAGTCGTTGCTAAAAAGAGAATGTTTGGTGGCAAAATTTTTAACGTTGACGTGGAACAAGTTGTTTTACCAAACGGAATTCCAGATATTCGTGAAGTCGTTGAACACCACGGCGCAGTGGCAATTATTCCCTTTACCAAAGATGACAAGATGATCTTTGTTAGACAATGGCGGACACCACTTGAACAAGAAACTTTGGAAATACCTGCTGGGAAAATCGATCCTGATGAAGGCAGCGATTTAGAAGAAGTTGCGCTCCGGGAAATGGACGAAGAGTTAGGGATGACGACTGATAAGTTGGAAAAAGTTACCGCCTTTTTTGCTAGTCCCGGTTATTCAAACGAAAAGTTGACGGTCTTTAAGGCAACTGATCTAAAGAAAATCGAGTTTAAACGTCCTCTGGATCCGGATGAATTTTTGAATGTTGAGACTTTGACGCTTGATCAGGCCAAGGCACAAATTGAAGCAGGCGTTATCTGCGATTCCAAAACAATCTATGCGATTACTTATTGGGAACTATTGAAAGCAAAGGAAAGAAACAATGTTCTCTAAAATAAAAGATTTCTTTAATTCAAAGACCAAGTCATCAGCTGCAAAACAACCACAGACCGTTGTCCGAGCTGATCAAATTGAACAGCAACAACAACGGATCCGTGAACACGAACAACAGCGGGCTGAAAATGAGTACCAACAGCAACATCCCGAAGTTCAACTACAAGAAAATCTTGAAGAATTTGAAGTTAAGACCAATAAATTGAAGAAGAAATTGAATATTGCCATCATTACAGTATTCGGTTTAATTATTTTGGTGTTTTTAATATTATTTTATATTTAAGGAGTAAAGTATGAAAATTGGCGTAATTGTACCTATGGAAGAAGAAATTAAATTAATGAAAGAATCACTAACTGATGTGACAAAAGAATCAGTTGCCGGAGTCGATATCACGATTGGTACGTATAAGAACCATCAAGTTTATCTAGCTCAAAGTGGTATCGGTAAAGTGCAAGCTGGAATGACCACAACGATTATTAATGACCGTTATCAACCAGACTTTGTGATCAATAGTGGTTCCGCCGGTGGTATTGGTGAAGGACTTCAGATTGGTGATGTAGTTATTTCTGATAAATTGGCTTATCACGATGTCGATGCAACTGGCTTTGGCTATGCCGTGGGACAATTACCTCAACAAGAGCTTTATTTCAACGCTGATACTGATTATGTACAGGCAATTGCTGCCGCAGCTAAGCGCACTGGTTTGACGACAAAAGTAGGTTTGATCGTCACCGGAGACCAATTTGTTGACTCAAAAGAAAAAATTGCTACAATTAAAAAGTCGTTCCCAGATGCTTTAGCATCTGAAATGGAGGGCGCAGCTGTGGCTCAAGTCTGTGCTCAATTCAAGACACCATTCGTGGTAATTCGTTCAATGAGTGATGTTGGAGACGAAAATGCTAGTGTTAATTTTGACGAATTTGTTTTACAAGCCGGACGCAAATCAGTAACGATGTTACTGAACTTTTTAGACCAAGAATAGAGGGGATTTATTGTGGCATTTATTTATTTAGATAATGCTGCTACGACACCAATGGCTACACCTGTAGTCGATGTAATTCATGACCAAATGGCCAATAACTTTGGTAATGCTTCGGCAACCAATTATTTTGGTCGTCAAGCTCGTAAAGTTCTCGACGAAAGTCGTCATACGATTGCGCAAAGTCTCAATGCTAAAGACTCTGAAATTGTCTTTACTAGTGGCGGGACTGAAAGTGATAATACAGCGGTGATTGAAACAGCTTTATCTAGACAGCAACTAGGTAAACATATTATTACTACTGCCATCGAACATGAAGCAGTATTAAAACCAATGGCCTATTTGGAAACATTGGGTTTTGAAGTAACTTATTTGAAACCTAATGAAAGAGGCGAGGTTACGGTCGAACAAGTTCAAGCAGCCTTGCGTGATGATACGATTTTGGTATCAGTCATGTATGGCAATAACGAGGTTGGTTCTTTAAATCCCATCAAACAGATTGGGGAGTTGTTGAAAGACCATCAAGCCTTTTTCCATACTGATGCGGTTCAAGCTTATGGAATGGAAGATATTGATGTTAAAGCAGAACATATTGATTTATTATCAACGTCGGCTCACAAGATCAATGGACCTAAATTTATTGGCTTTCTTTATATCAATGGAGCGATTCATATTCCATCCTTTATCAAAGGTGGCGACCAAGAAACTAAACGTCGGGCCGGAACAGAAAATGTTCCCGCAATCGCTGGTTTTGCCAAAGCCGTCCAATTGATTACTCCCGCAGAAAAGAAAGCTCGTCAAGAACGTTATTTTGGATTTAAACAAACTATCCAAAAGATTTTACAATCAAAAAAGATTGACTTTGGGATCAATGGACCAAATGATCAACATGCGTTAAATCATGTCTTAAACTTATATTTGCCAGGAGTTGATCGTGGAGTCTTATTGACTCGATTAGATCTGGAAGGATTTGCAATTTCTGGTGGCTCAGCATGTACCGCTGGTAGTCTTGAACCATCACATGTTTTGGTAGCTATGTTTGGTGCAGACAGCCCTAAGATCAACGATTCTGTCCGAATTAGTTTCGGTAAAGATAACACAGAAGAAGAAGTTGTTAAATTTACTAATAAGCTAGTTGAAATCGTTTCAGACTTGACTAATTAGGCCTTTTTATTCAAACTTATAATTAAGTGGAAATTTCTTATAAGGGATGATAAAAATGACTAAATTACAAGCTCAAGTAACAGGGGATCAAGAAGTTTATCAATTGAACCCAGAAATAAAAAAATATTCGTTGTTAGATGCAGGTTTCATGGAATCAAACAAAGGTAGTTTTCGTTTGGTTCATCCAATCAATGGATCATCTCCATACGAAGCTCGTTATTATTTACGAGCTACTGTTGACAAAGATTTAAGCAGTTTAAAATTAGCAATTACAGATAAGTCTGGATTGCATAATATCAATATGTTCAAGATCAAGGACACTGAAGCAGAAGTAAGTGACTACCGATACTTAATGAACTTTTTGAAAGAAAAAAATGTATTAGTTAAATAAATGAGGTTTTCAAATGGATAATAAGAAGAAGCGTGTTGTAGTAGGTATGAGTGGTGGCGTTGACTCGTCAGTTAGTGCACTTCTTTTGAAACAACAAGGCTATGAGGTTATCGGAGTATTTATGAAGAATTGGGATGATTCTGATGACTCCGGTGTATGTACTGCCACTGAGGATTATGAGGATGTAGCAAAGGTTGCCAATAAGATTGGTATTCCTTACTATTCAGTCAACTTTGAAAAGGAGTATTGGGACCGCGTATTCGAATACTTCCTAGCAGAATATCGTAAAGGAAGAACTCCTAACCCTGATGTTATGTGTAACAAAGAGGTTAAGTTCAAGGCCTTTTTAGACTATGCTGACAAGTTGAATGCTGACTACATTGCTATGGGTCATTATGCCCAAACATTCCGTGATGATAACGGAGTAGTTCATCTTTTGCGTGGTGGCGATGCTAATAAGGATCAAACTTATTTCTTAAGTACAGTTCAACAGCATCAATTACAAAAGGCTTTGTTCCCAATCGGTGGTATGCAAAAGTCAGAAGTTCGTCGAATTGCTGAAGAGGCAGGTTTAGCAACTGCTAAGAAGAAGGATTCAACCGGTGTATGTTTCATTGGTGAGAGAAACTTCCGTCAGTTTTTAAGCGAGTTTTTGCCAGCCCAAGCCGGAACAATGATGACACCAGATGGTGTGGTTAAGGGTAAGCATGCTGGTTTGATGTACTACACGATCGGTCAAAGATCAGGGCTTGGAATCGGTGGCAATGGTAAGTCAAACGAGCCATGGTTCGTAGTTGGTAAGGATATGTCAAAGAACATTCTTTATGTTGACCAGGGCTATGACAACCCAGCATTATATGCCGATCATCTTGATGCTTCAGACTTGTCATTCATCACCGGCTTAGATTATGGTGATACATTCCATGCCACAGCTAAGTTTAGATATCGTCAACAAGATACAGGCGTGACAGTCCACGTCTTGGGTGATGGTAAGGTAAATGTCGAGTTTGATAATCCAGTTCGTGCTATCACACCGGGACAAGAAGTTGTCTTCTATGATGGCGAAGAGTGTCTAGGTGGCGCAACAATCGATGCCGCATACATGGCTGAAAAGAAGTTACAATATATCTAGAGAATTAGCATTGCCGTAATTTGGTATTGTCTAATTAATCGTTAAAAAAATAAAGACTAATTACAGCTCAAGTGAGAACACTTGGGGATGTGATTAGTCTTTTTCGTTAAGTCGATCGATAATTTTCCGAAAAGCTGAGGCAGAACTTGAAAAAACTTTCCAAAAAACTCATAATTATATTAACTAACTTTGTAAGGTGAGAAAAATGGAATTGTATTTTGTGAGACACGGGAAAACTGAATGGAACTTAGAAGGAAAATATCAAGGTGGACATGGCGATTCACCACTGTTGCCGGAAAGTTTGCATGATATCGGTCTTTTAGCTAAAAGGTTAGAGGATATTCCAATCGATAACATGTATTCCAGTCCTTTGCAGCGCGCTAAGACGACTGCTAAAACTTTGATTAAAGACTTGAATCGTCCAATTCCCTTAACAATTGTGCGTGATTTACGTGAATTTGATTTAGGAATCATGGAAGGTCGAAAGTTTTCCGAATTAGAAACCGAAATGCCTGAAGTCATCTATGCTTTTCGGCATCAACCACGGGACTATGACTATGGTTTGATTCGGGGAGAATCCTTTGAAAAAGTTGCTGATCGCACAACTCGTGCCGTCAAAAAAATCGTCGCTGCAAATAAAGCCGACAGCAATCTAGTGATTGTAAGTCATGGTGCTGCTTTAGTAACTATGATTCAGTCTCTTCTAGGAACCAAGATTGCCGACGTTCGGAAAAATGGCGGACTGTCCAATACCAGTTTGACTCACCTTCGGTATGAAAATGATGAATTTAGTTTAATTAAATGGAATGAAACAAGTTATTTGAACAAGAAGATGGAAAGTTCAGATACTATTTGAGGTAGTTATGAATAAGCAAGCAGAAGAGTTATTTAATCAAGGTGACAAAGAAGCGGCTATTAAATTGATCGTCGCTGATTTGAACAAGAATCCCAAACAATTGCCAGAAATTTTACAATTATCTACTTACTTAGTGCAAGCAGGAGATTTGGAACAAGCTGAAGAACTTTTAGCCCGTTCTTTGGAAATGTTCAAAGATAATCAAGATTTACTCTATAACCTTGGCAATGTTTATTACTTGGCCGATAAGTTCGATAAGGCTAATGAAATCTTTCAAAATTTGATCGATGATAATTATGCTTTCGAAGCTTATTTTATGATGGCAAAAACCTTGGATCAGCAAGGTCAAAAGCAAAAAGCAATCATGTATGCTTTGACCGCTGTAGAAAAGTCGCCGAAGGATCAACAAGCAAATGAATTACTAGCTGATTTATTGCTGGCTAACGGTAACTTTCAAGAGTCACTTAGATTTTATCAGGATGCTAATAAAATCAAGCCAGAAGCCAAATATTACTTCAATATGGCTCTGTGTGCCATGAATCTCGATCAAGATTACCAAGTCTTTCTGAAGAAATCGAGAGAATTAGATGAGAATTACTACTTGAAGAATGAAAAAAAGCTAGCTGATTTACAAAAATTTATCGAGCAAGGAGATAGCGATGACGGAAAGTAACGAAAAGCCTTATTTCTTAGGCACTGTCAAAGCCATCTTTTTTGAAAATCCCGATAACTTGTTCAAAATTTTTACGATCAAAGTTAAAAAGACCAATACTGATTGGGACGCTGGCGACATCGTAGTTACTGGTAGTTTTGGCGAAATCGTCGAGGAAGAAGAGTATCGTTTTGAAGGTGAGATCGTTGATCATCCGAAGTACGGTAAGCAATTCAAGGCTACTTCATACAAACGCAGTCGTCCCAGTGGCCGCAAAGAGTTAGTCAAGTTTTTCTCGAGTGATGAATTTCCTGGCATTGGTAAGAAAAAAGCTGAAAAGATTGTCGACGAATTAGGCGAGAATGCGATTGATAAAATCTTGCAAGATCCGCATGCGTTGGACTTCTTGAAACTTGGCGAAGAAAAAACACAGACGATCATCGAACAAATTTCCAGTAATCACCAAACAGAACAAGTTTTGTATCAGTTGAATAATTACGGCTTTGGACCAACTCTAAGTGCGCGTATTTATCAAAAGTACGGTGCGCAAACAATCGATAAATTAACAGAAGATCCTTATCAGTTAGTGATCGATGTTAAAGGTGTCGGTTTTAAGCGGGCGGATGAGTTAGCAAAAAGATTAGGAATCACAGGCGATGATCCCCGTCGAATCAAGGGTGCTTTGATTCAAATGGTCAGTCTTTTGATCAATGAAACAGGCGATACTTACGTTGATGGACAAGAATTGATCAAGCGAGTCAGTGGTGTTTTAAGAGCTGGTAGTGGGCCTGATTTACAGAATAAATTACTGGCAGGATTAAGAAACCTAGTTAAAGATGGTGTTTTAACGGTTGAAGATGGCAAGATTTATCAAAAGGACCTTGCTGATAGCGAGTGGTCGATTGCTCAATCCTTAAAGATGATCACGGACAGTTTTAAGGGTGTTCCTTGGCAACAAAAGGATTTAAAGAAGCAATTAGATAAAATTGAACGTAATTTCAAAGTTGAATATGATGACTCGCAACGACAAGCCATCGAACATTCTTTGAATTCGCCGATCTTTCTGTTGACAGGTGGACCCGGTACTGGGAAAACGACGATTATCAATGCGATAGTCTCAGCGTATGCAAAGTTAAATGACGTGACCTTAGATCCCAGTTCAGAGGATTTTGCCATAGCTTTAGCAGCACCAACTGGTCGGGCGGCGAAGCACATGGGAGAGGCTACTGGCCTACCAGCTAAAACGATTCATCGCTTGTTGGGACTGACTGGTACAGAGGATGATGAGTTCGCTGAACCGAGTTTGGATTGCAAACTGCTGATCATTGATGAGATGTCGATGGTCGACACACAATTGTTTAAGATTTTGATATCTGCAGTTCAACCGGGTACGCAAATAGTTTTAGTAGGTGATCGTGATCAGCTGCCATCAGTTGGCCCTGGTCAAGTTTTCGCTGACTTGATCAATAGTCAAGCTTTTCCAACGACTATTCTAAAGAATATTCACCGTCAAGATGAAGATTCCACAATCATTCAATTAGCTCATGATATTAATGAAGGTATTATCGTGGACGGAATTTTTCAAAATCGAGCTGACCGTAGTTTTATCAGTTGTACTAGCCGAGATGTTCCACATGTTTTATCACAGATCGTCGACAAATCGAGTGAACGCGGGTTTGATATTGCTGATGTGCAGGTATTAGCTCCTATGTATCGAGGAACGGCAGGGATCGATAACTTGAATGTTGTTATCCAAAACGTCGTTAATCCGATGAAGCCAAAGCGCAAGGAAGTTTCTGTCGGCAATACTAAGTATCGAATTAATGATAAAGTCGTCTATTTGGTTAATACGCCAGAAGATAACGTCTTTAATGGTGAAATTGGTAAAATTATTGGAATCATCCTGGCAAAGGAAAATACTGATCATGTCGATAAGTTAGTCATTGATTTTGATGGGAATGAAGTCACTTTGAATCGCAAAGATTGGATCAATATCACCTTGGCTTACTGTACCTCGATTCATAAATCGCAAGGTTCTGAGTTTGAAATGGTGATTTTACCCTTAGTGAACGAAGAATCGCGAATGTTGCGTCGTAATTTGTTGTATACAGCTGTAACTAGAGCTAAGCGGTTACTGATCATGGTTGGTGATCGAAGTGCTTTTGAACGCTCAATCAGAGATCAATCGAGTGAACGTCGAACAACTTTAAAAGAACGAATCTTTACAACTTTCAAAATCAATCAAAAAGCAGCTCCGGATGAAGCTGTTGAAGTTAGTGATGATAATCAAGAAACAGATTATCGGTTAACTTTAGATATGGTGATGAATAATGCTATCAATCCGATGATTGGGATGGATGGTATTACGCCAAATGATTTTCTTGATTCAGCGGCTAGTTAAATTTGTTAATTAAAGAAAAAGGATCCCGCTTCATGTTGATGAAGTGGAATCCTTTTTTTGATATGAATCAATTAGAAAAACTACATCTAATGATTGATGGGCAACCAGAATGGATGTTGATCAACTTGAAAATGAAAATCAAATTCACTAGGAGTTAATTCTTCGCCATCCATCTGACCAAACTGATCAGTGGCATTTTTTAAGGTAAATGAATCTCTTTCAATATGCCAGACATTTTTATCTTTTAGATGAGAGCCATTGGTCAGCAAGCGTGTAAATAAATTAATAAAAGTTAAACCAGTAATTTTTTTGACAACGACCAAGTTTAGATGGTGGTTGAAGGGATTAGCCGTGGGATCAATCGCGAAACCACCACCAAAATAAGGATGATTGGTAGCAACCACGATATAAGCCGAATTAAAGTGCTTGGCTTGATGATCATAATCGACGTCCAACCCAAAAGCTGGTTGTAATTTAATTACTTTCAACAGATTAGTGAAATAAGAAAATGTTCCCAAGTGTAATTTGTTCAACAATTCCTTACGAGTCGAATGATTGGTGTAATACACCGTACTGGCATCGAACCCAATACCGATATTATTAATAAAGTAATGGGAAAAGTGGGGCCCGACAGCTTTACCGATATCGATAGTTTGAGGTGTCTTCATTGATAAAATAGCTTGCATTAAGATGACAGGGTTCTGATTCTTCAATTTGATACCACGGCAGAAATCATTGCCAGAGCCACCGGGAATATAACCCAGCGGCGTGTTTGGATAAGCCGAAGTTTTCACGCCGTTAACGGATTGATTTAAAGTGCCATCGCCTCCGATGACAACGATTTTAGTGTTGTCTTGATGCTGATTTGCCAACATGTTAGCAATTCTAACTCCGTCGCCATCTTTTTTAGTCAAGTGAATTTCGTATTCGAGTTGAATGCTATCAAGAAAGTTAGTTACTTTTTTGCAAGCACTCTTGGCATGACCATTTCCGGCAAGTTGGTTGAGAATAATTTCAATTTTATTTGTATCCCTCATTTTTATACCCTTTAAATAAAAAAAGTAGATCAAAATGATCTACTTAGATTGAAGTTCCTATTAACATTGGTAAGATTACTGGATTTCTAGCAGTACGTTTGTATAAGAAGTCTTGTAATCCCTCAATAATAATACGTTTTAAAGCAGCCTCAGTAACTTTTTCATCTTCATTCTCAAAGGCATTCTTGATCAAATGGAAGACACGCTTTTGTGCTTGATTGATCAATTCACCAGATTCACGCATATAGACGAAACCACGTGAAAGAATATCTGGTCCAGCAAGAACGATATGTTTTTGATAGTCAATTGTTGCCACGACTACAACCATTCCTTCTTCTGAAAGAACTTGACGGTCATGGATCACAACATTTCCAATATCACCGACACCTTTACCGTCGACATAAACATCGCCAGCAGGGAAGTGTCCAGCAACACGGGCAGTATCTTTAGTTAGAGCTAAGACATCACCGTTTTCCAATAAGAAAGAGTGATCTTGTGGTACATCACATAATTCAGCCAATTCAGTGTGAATCTTCAACATCCGATACTCACCGTGAATAGGCATGAAGAACTTAGGCTTCATTAAACGAAGCATTAATTCTTGTTCCTCTTGGCCACCGTGACCAGAGGCATGGATATTGTTGACTTTACCATGGATGACTTCAGCACCAGCTTCAGAAAGTTGGTTGATCAAATGGTTAACACTGATCGTATTACCAGGAATTGGGTTACTTGAGAAAATAACGGTATCTCCTGGTTGAATTGTAATCTGTCTGTGAGTTCCATTTGCGATACGACTCAAGGCAGCCAATGGTTCACCTTGAGAACCGGTACAGAGGATCAAGGTTTCACTGGCAGGTGTTTGATTCAATGCGTGCGGATCGATCAGCATGTTGTCAGGGATATTCAAATATCCTAATTCACGACCATTTTCAATCGCTTGTTCCATACTGCGACCGAAGACAGCAATCTTTCGACCTTGTTGTAAAGCAGCGTCAACCGCTTGGGAAATACGATAAATATTTGAAGCAAAGGTAGCGAAGATAATTCGTCCTTGAATAGTTTCAAATATTTGATGAATCGTTAGACCAACTGAACGCTCAGACTTAGAGAAAGTAGGTATTTCAGCGTTAGTACTATCAGATAGTAAACATAGAACACCTTTAGCTCCTAAGGCAGCCATCTTCTGTAAGTTAGGTGAAGGTAGTCCAGCTACAGGTGTTAAGTCAAACTTAAAATCACCAGTTTCAACGATAATACCTTGTGGCGTATGAACGGCAATTCCTAAAGTATCAGGAATTGAGTGAGTTGTTCTAAAGAATGAAACGCTTGTCTTAGGGAATTTGATGACATCATCTTCGTGTAAGACGTGCATTTCTGTGGTACGTAGTAAACCGTGTTCCTCCAATTTACCCTTAATCAATGCACATGCTAGTGGACCGGCATAAATAGGAATATTGGGAAGCTTTTGGAGAAGGAAAGGAATACCACCAATATGGTCTTCGTGACCATGAGTAATGAATAGACCTTTGATCTTGTCCTTGTTTTCTACTAAGTAACTGTAGTCTGAAATGACATAGTCAATTCCAAGGAGTTCGTCTTCAGGAAACTTGATTCCGGCATCAATCACGATCAATTCGTCTTGATATTGAACTCCATACATATTTTTACCAATTTCGCCAAGGCCCCCGATGGCAAAAACGGCAACTTCGTTATTTTTAACTTTAAACGACATTAACTAAAACTCCGTCAATTTAAAATCAGGGCTCTTCTTTTCGTACTCAAGGTGTTTTTCATCGAGTTCCTGAATAAATTCAATTTCGTAGTCAGTATTTTTTTCAACGGCTGCACGTACTTCAATGCTTGAAGCGGCATCCATATAAAGTGAATGTGTAAATTCACGACGGGGGTTATCTAGTTCACTTGTTTGATATAAAACTTTATAAATCAATATTTGTTTCTCCTTTAGTTGAATTAAATGAAACAGGTCAGTTTCATTTGACTTTTTTTCCAGTCCATTTGTGCAGTAATCAATAGATAGCACAATTCTACCATATATAAGAAAGTAAGTATACTTACACCAGACTAAGAAATTACGATCGTACTTGGGTCAAGATCAAATGGAGCAGTCTTGTTGATCTTGTCGTAGTACAAGTGACCGTTTAAATGATCGATTTCGTGTTGGCAAACGATAGCAGGGTAATCTCTGACACGTAGAGTTTGTTGATTGCCATCGAAGTCATCGTACTTGATCGTAACGCGATCAGCCCGTGGAACAAAGCCTTGAACGTCGTTATCGACTGATAGACAACCTTCACCCTCAGAGAGAGCAGCTTTTTGAACCGAGTTTCTCACGATAACTGGGTTGATCAAAGTGATCTTTAATAGGGGCTTGTCGGGATCATCGTCGTTTGGTACCAATACCGCAGCCATCATTTTTGAAACGCCCACTTGAGGAGCGGCTAAACCAACGCCAGCTCTTAGTTGATGCTTTTCGGCGTATTCTTCATCTTGACTCTTGATAAGATATTCCATCATGTTTGCAGCTAGTTTTTTGTCGTCATCACTTAGTGGAAATTCAACCTTAGCTGCAACTTTTCTTAAAACTGGATCGCCATCACGGACGATATCTTTCATAAAATACATATTTTCCTCCAAATGTTTAATAGTACAAAATTTACCTTAGTAATATTATTATAGATTAATTTTCATCAAAAATAGAAATATTTGAAAAAAAAGTTAGATAAGTTTCATTGAAAACTATCTAGCTTTTTTTAGCAACCATTTCTGAGTGCTAATTTTGTGATAATGAAAAGTAAAATGCTAAACTATTATTGTATATGTTACCGATTACAGGGTCACATAAAAAATACTGGAGGTTTGAGAAATGAAGTTAATTGATTACGGTGTCAGACATGATGAGAAGAAGTATATTCAGGAATGGTCTCAAGCAAATGGGATCGAAGTAAAGATCGTCACAGATCTGTTAACTCCTGAAACTGTCAAAATGGCTGAAGGTTATGATGGGGTCGTTGCATATCAACAACTTCCTTATGATGAAAAAGTTTTCGATCAAATGAATGAGTATGGGATTCACGTAATTTCGTTGAGAAACGTCGGGGTGGACAATGTTCCAGTTGAGGCCTTGAAACGAAACCAGATTCGTTTAACCAACGTACCAAGCTATTCTCCAGAAGCTATCGCTGAATATTCAGTGATTGGCTTGATGGCTCTATTGCGGAACATGAAACACATGATCCGTAAAGTTGACCAAAATGACTTCCGTTGGGCTCCTGATATTGGACGTGAATTGAACCAATTGACTGTGGGAGTTGCTGGAACGGGTCGTATTGGTCGCGCTGCTATAAAAATTTATCAAGGTTTTGGCGCTAAAGTTATTGCTTATGATAAGTTTCACAACCCTGAGATCGAAAAAGAAGGTCTCTATGTTGATGATCTCGACACTTTACTTAAAGAAAGCGACGTTGTAACTTTACACATTCCAAGTTTAGGTAAAGGCAATACTTTGATCAACAGCAAGACCATTTCCGAAATGAAAGACGACGCTATCGTAATCAATACTGCCAGAGGCGATTTAGTAAATACGAGTGATCTTTACGATGCCGTTGCGGGTGGAAAACTTTATGGTGCTGTGCTCGATGTTTATGAAAATGAAGTCGGTATTTTTAATTCTGATTTAAGCGATCAAGGCTTGACAGATGAACTTTTAGAAAAAGTGATCAAGAGCCCAAGATTCATTTTGACACCTCACATTGCTTTCTATACAACCAAGGCTGTCAAGAATATGGCCACTGTTTCACTCAATTCGATGGTCGAAGAATTAAACACTGGTACATCAAAAAATGAGGTTGATTTCAGCAAATAGTTAGATATTTCACAATGTTAATGAAATTTTTTTTCGTGAAAGAAAGCCTAAACCCCTTGTTTTTTAGGGGATCAATGGTAGACTAAAATTATATGAAAGCCCTTACAGTATTCACAAGGGATGAGTTTTTTGAAAGGACTGTGGAGAATGGCAAATAAACCTATTGTTGATTTTGAATCAATTAAAAATAATTTAGCAGATAATCCAAAGCCTATTCAGGTTTTGAATGAAAATGCTGAAATAACTAATCAAGAAATTTTTGATACTTTTTCTGATGACGACTTAGTTGAATTTATGAAAAAGATGGTTTGGGAACGTGCATTGCACGAACAAACTATGAACTTCTCTCGTCAAGGACGGATGGGATTTTACGCACCTACTGAAGGTGAGGAAGCATCTGAAATGGGGACTGTCTTAGCAATGAAAAAGCAAGACTATCTGCTTCCTGCCTATCGTGATGTTCCACAATTGATTCAACACGGTGCAACCGTGACTGAAGCTTATCTTTGGTCAAGAGGACACGTTGTTGGTAATAAGTTCAAGGCTCGTTCAATGATGCCACAAATCATTATCGGTGCTGCTTATGTTGAAGCTGCTGGTGTTGGTTTAGGTATCAAGAAGAATAAAGAAGAAGATACGATTGCATTCACTTATACCGGTGATGGTGGTACTTCTCAAGGTGATAGTTATGAAGGGATGAACTTTGCCGGAGCATATCAAGCACCTGTCTTATTTATCGTGCAAAATAATGGCTTCGCTATTTCAACTCCTCGTGTAAAGCAAACAGCTGCTCCAACCTTGGCTCAAAAAGCTGTTGCAGCGGGTATTCCTAGTGTTCAAGTAGACGGTATGGATATCTTGGCTTGCTATGCAGTTGCTAAGGCTGCTCGTGATTACATGGTTGCTGGAAATGGACCTGTCTTGATTGAAACTTTGACATATCGTTTCGGTGCCCACTCAAGTGCTGGTGATGATCCTAAACGTTACAGAACTAAGGAACAAGAACAACCTTGGTTCGATAAAGATCCATTGATTCGTTTGAGAAAGATCTTGGAAGACAAGGGACTTTGGTCAGAAGATCAAGAAGACAAATTAGTTGAAGAGTACAAAGCAAGCTTCAAGGAAGCTATCAAGGAAGCAGATGATGTTCCAGCTGATAAAGTTTCCGATATGTTGAAACGTACATTTGAAATTCCAACTCCAGAAATGAAACAAGAAATTGAAAAATTCGAAGCAAAGGAGTCGAAGTAAAAATGGCTAAGAAAACTTATATTCAAGCAATTACAGACGCCTTAGACATTGTTCTTGAAGACGATCCAAAAACATTGATCTTCGGTGAAGATGTTGGTAAAAATGGTGGTGTTTTCAGAACTACTCAAGGACTTCAAGAGAAATATGGTGAAGACCGAGTTTTCGATACTCCACTTGCTGAATCAGGAATTTTAGGATTGGCAACTGGTCTTGGTTTGACTGGCTGGCGTCCACTACCAGAAATCCAATTCATGGGCTTTTCATTCGAAGCTGTTGATCAAATTGCTGGTCAATTGGCAAGAATGCGTTTTAGATTCGATGGTTTAAAGAATGCTCCGGTAACTATCAGAACTCCATATGGTGGTGGTACTCACACTGCTGAAATGCACGCTGATAACCTCGAGAACTTCTTCACTGGAATCCCAGGACTACGTGTCGTAATGCCAAGTAATCCTTACGATGCTAAAGGTTTGTTGATCTCATCAGTTGAAAATAATGACCCTGTATTGTTCATGGAAAACTTGAAGTTGTATCGTTCAATGAAAGACGATATTCCTGATGGTAAATATACTGTACCTTTGGATAAGGCCAATGTGGCTCGTGAAGGTAATGATATTACAATCGTCGCTTATGGAGCCGAAGTAAGTGAAGCTCTTAAAGTTGCCGATACATTGGCAGAAAAGAATATTTCCGCTGAAGTTATTGACTTGAGAACAGTTTCACCTATTGACACTGAAACAATTTTCAAATCAATTGAAAAGACTCACAAAGTAGTAATCGTTCAAGAAGCACAAAAGATGGCCGGTGTTGGTGCTCAAGTTGCATCAGCAATCGCCGAAGATGCTATCCTTTCACTCGATGCACCTATTGGTAGAGTCGCTGCTCCAAACAGTGTCTATCCATTTGCTCTTGGTGAAGACATTTGGATTCCACGTGCTAAAGAAATTGAAGAAAAAGTAAACGAAATTCTCAACTACTAATAATCGAAGGAAGGGAAAAGAACTATGGCATACAAATTTAAATTACCAGAACTTGGTGAAGGTATGGCTGAAGGTGAAATCGCCAGCTGGCTTGTAAAAGAAGGAGACACCGTTAAAGAAGATGACTCTTTAGTTGAAATTCAAAATGATAAGTCAGTCGAAGAATTACCATCACCTGTTTCTGGTACTGTTAAACAAATTGTTGCTCAAGAAGGGGACACAGTAGAGATCGGTGATACTTTGATCGTGATCGACGATGGTTCTCCAGATTCTGGCGACGATGAAGCACCTGCACCAAAAGCTGATGAAAAGAAAGAAGCCGCTCCGGCAAACAATGCAGCTCCTGCACAAACTGCCTCAGCACAACCTGCTGCAGCTCCAACAGGTTCTGCGAATGCTAATTATTTAGCAATGCCATCTGTTCGTCAGTATGCACGTGATCAAGGTGTTGATCTTTCAACAGTAACTCCTAGTGGTAAACATGGTCAAATTACCAAGAGTGATATTGATGCATACAAGAGTGGCAATCCAGCTGCTGCAGCACAACCTGCTGCTTCGACTGCTGCAACTCCAACAGCTGCTGCTCCTGCACAACCAATCACGCCATACAAGTCAGCTACACCTGAACTTGAAACTCGTGAAAAGATGTCACTAACTAGAAAAGCTATTGCTAAAGCAATGTTAACTAGCAAGCACACTGCTCCACACGTTACAAGTTTTGATGACGTTGAAGTTTCTGCTTTGATGGCTAACCGTAAGAAATATAAGGCAATTGCTGCTGACAAAGGTATTCATTTGACATTCTTGCCATACATCGTGAAAGCTCTTGTAGCCGTAATGAAGGAATATCCAGAATTGAATGCTTCAATCGACGATTCAACTGAAGAAATCGTCTACAAGCACTATTACAATGTCGGAATTGCTACAAATACTGAACACGGACTTTACGTACCAAACGTTAAGAATGTTGATTCTAAAGGTATGTTTGAAATTGCTAAAGAAATCACTGAAAACTCACAAGCTGCCTATGACAACAAGTTGAGTATGGATAAGATGTCCGGTGGTTCAATCACAATCAGTAATGTCGGTTCAATCGGCGGCGGCTGGTTCACACCAGTTATCAATTATCCTGAAGTTGCAATTCTTGGTGTTGGTAAGATTGCCAAGGAACCTTATGTTGATGAAGATGGCAATATTCAAGTAGGAAATATGTTGAAGCTATCATTGAGTTATGACCACAGATTGATCGATGGTGCCTTAGCCCAAAATGCTTTGAACCTCTTGAAGAAGTTATTGCATGATCCAGATATGCTATTAATGGAGGGCTAGTTTAAAATGGCAGAAAACGTAATAGAAAAAGATACCGTTATTATTGGTTCAGGCCCTGGTGGCTATGTTGCCGCAATCAGAGCTTCTGAATTAGGACAAGATGTTACCGTAATTGAAAAATCTGATACAGTTGGGGGAGTTTGTTTAAACGTTGGTTGTGTGCCTTCAAAGGCTTTGATCACAGCTGGACACAGACTTCAACAAGCTAAAGATTCTTCGACTTATGGAATTACTACAAGTGATGCCACAATTGACTTTACTAAGACACAAGCTTGGAAAGATGAAAAAGTTGTAGCCAGAATGACTGGCGGTGTACAGATGCTGTTGAAGAAACATCACGTTGAATTGATCAATGGTGAAGCATATTTAGACAGTGATACACAATTGCGGGTCATGCCAAGTGGTCCTAGACAATTTATGGACAATGGCGGTGGCCAAACAATCAAGTTTAAGAATTTAATTTTAGCAACTGGTAGTCGTCCAATTGAAATTAGAGGTTTCAAGTTTGATGACCGTGTGATCGATTCAACTGGTGGTTTAAACTTGAAAGAAGTTCCTAAGGAATTCATCATCATTGGTGGTGGCTATGTCGGAACAGAATTAGCCGGTGCATATGCTAACCTTGGTTCACACGTAACCATTCTTGAAGGTTCTCCAAATATCATTCCTAACTTTGAAAAAGACATGGTTTCAATTGTGAAAAAGAACCTTGAAAAGAAAGGTGTCACAATTATTACCAATGCCATGGCTAAGAAGAGTGAAAATAAAGGCGATAGTGTTGAAGTAACTTATGAAGTCGATGGTCAACCAACAACATTAACGGCAGACTATTGCATGGTTACTGTCGGACGTCGTCCAAATACTGACAATTTTGGCTTGGAAATGACAAATGTTAAGACAACCGACCGTGGTTTAGTTGAAGTCGATCAACAAGGTAAAACATCCGTCGATCATATCTACGCAATCGGTGATATTACTCCGGGACCAGC
This sequence comes from Companilactobacillus sp. FL22-1, assembly GCF_043951805.1. NCBI lineage: Bacteria > Bacillati > Bacillota > Bacilli > Lactobacillales > Lactobacillaceae > Companilactobacillus > Companilactobacillus sp. FL22-1. The sequence goes on along the minus strand of NZ_JBINJY010000004.1, from coordinate 106,298 downwards.
TTTGGCTCACAAGGCTTTCTTTGAAGCTAAGACAGTTGCTGGGGCAATTTCAGGTAAGAACACTGCCAATGACTATATTGGTGTTCCAGCCGTTTGTTTCACCGATCCTGAGTTAGCTAGTGTGGGATTGACTGAACAAGATGCTAAAGATAAGAACATTGAGGTCAAAGTGGCTAAGTTCCCATTTGCAGGGAATGCCCGTGCTGTTTCACTAGATGCCGCTGAAGGATTTGTTAAATTAATTGCTGAAAAAGATACTGGTACTTTGTTAGGTGGTCAAATCGTTGGTCCTGGTGCTAGTGATTTGATCTCTGAATTGAGTGTAGCTGTTAACTGTCAATTGAATGCGGAAGATATTGCTCTAACAATTCATCCACATCCAACACTGGGTGAACCAATTCAAGAAGCTGCCGATATTTTGATCGGTTACCCTACTCATATTTAGCACGACTTTTATTTAGAAACCGTAATATGTTTATTTCGTATACTAAATGAATTTTAAGAGGAAAAAAGCGATGCAATTGCACCGCTTTTTTTGTATAGTAGAGTAAAAGCCAAGGGAGATTGCCTTATGCAAGAGAATTATAGTTATCCGCTCGATGCTGCCTGGAGTCAAAGTGATATTGTTACGGTGATTGCATTGTATAATGCGGTTGAGAAAGCCTATGAAGGTGGTATTAAGCGCGATGAGTTTTTGCAAAAGTATCGAGCTTTTCAACAAGTGGTTCCGATGAAGATGGAACAAAAACGTTTAGACAAGGAGTTTGAACTGGAATCGGGTTATTCGATCTATCAAGTCTTCAAACGCTGTCAGCAAGCTAAGGCTAGCGAGAAAGTCAGGATTTCAAATGGAAATAAAAAGTAGAGAAATCGATAAATTTTTAGTTGAACTGCTTAATCAAGTCGGTGCTAATTTACGTGAGGACTCAGTCAAAAAAATGTCTGTGGACACGAAGAAGAATCGCAACGACTTAGTAACAAATTTCGATAAAAAAACCGAACGATTTATCAATGATGCAATCAAAAAGGCCTATCCACAAGCAACAATCGTTAGTGAAGAAGGCTATGGCGATTTAGTTAAGGACATGTCAGGTTTGGTCTTTTTTGTCGATCCAATCGATGGAACGATGAATTTTGTTAAACGTGGCGATAATTTTGCATCAATGATTGGCGTTTACATTGACGGTGAACCGTTAATTGGTGCTATTATAGATGTCATGGATAATGAAATTTATCACGGCGGCAAAGAAATTGGTTTATTTATCAATGATCAAAGAATTGAAGAACCAAAGAATCTGCCCCTGATAGAAGGGCTAGTTGACGTATCCGCTCCAATGGCTTTGAGCAATCGATTTTCGGTGCAAGATGTCATTAAGAAGAGTAGCGGTTTTCGAGTTTATGGGAGTGCTGGAATTATTTTTGGCCATCTTTTGACTGGAAAAGAGGTCATGTATATGTCATACTTAGCTCCTTGGGATTTAGCCGCTGGACGCGTTATGTGTGAGGCTGCAGGGATGAGCGTTGTTAGTATTGACGGTGCCCCAATAAATATGTTAGAATCACAAGTCGTAATAGTTGGTACTCAGAAAGTTGTTTCTGAAGCGCTAAAGACACTTAAAACGCGTTAGTGAACTGTGACAATCATTCACAGTTTTTTTATTGCTAGTAATTTAAACACGTATTTACGGAAGGAAGAACTAACTTGACTAAGAGAAGAGAAGATATTAGAAATATTGCGATTATCGCTCACGTTGACCACGGTAAGACTACATTAGTTAACGAAATGCTAAAACAATCAGATACATTGGGTTCACATTATGAAATTCAAGATCGTGCCCTTGATTCAAATGCTATTGAAAGAGAACGTGGTATCACAATCCTTTCTAAGAATACAGCTGTTGATTACGATGGCAAGAAGATCAATATTTTGGATACACCAGGACACGCGGACTTCGGTGGTGAAGTTGAACGTATCATGAAGATGGTTGATGGTGTATTGTTGGTTGTTGATGCCTATGAAGGTACAATGCCACAAACACGTTTTGTTTTGAAGAAAGCTTTGGAACAACACTTAACACCTATCGTTGTTATCAATAAGATCGACCGTCCAGGTGCTCGTCCAGAAGAAGTTGTGGATGAAGTTCTTGAATTGTTCATTGAATTAGGTGCCGACGACTCACAACTTGATTTCCCAGTTGTTTATGCTTCAGCTATCAACGGAACATCAAGTTACTCATCAGATCCTGCTGATCAAGAACACACAATGAACCCAATTTTCGATACAATTTTGAAGACTATCCCAGCACCAGTTGATAATTCTGACGAACCATTACAATTCCAAGTTGCTTTGCTTGATTATAATGATTACGTTGGTCGTATCGGTATCGGTCGTGTGTTCCGTGGTAAGATCGCAGTTGGTGATAATGTTACCGTTATGAAACTTGACGGTTCGACTAAGAACTTCCGGGTAACTAAGTTATTTGGTTTCTTAGGTTTGAATCGAGTTGAAATCAACGAAGCTAAAGCTGGAGACTTGATTGCAGTTTCTGGTATGGAAGATATCTATGTTGGTGAAACTGTTACACCAGTCGATCATCAAGAAGCACTTCCATTGCTACGTATTGATGAACCAACACTACAAATGACATTCTTACAAAATAATTCACCATTCGCTGGTCGTGAAGGTACAGAAGTTACTGCCAGAAAGATTGAAGATCGTCTAAAGAGACAATTGCACACTGATGTTTCACTTAAAGTTGAAGACACAGATCAAGCTGGTGCTTGGTTAGTTTCAGGTCGTGGTGAACTTCACTTGTCAATCCTTGTTGAAGAAATGCGTCGTGAAGGTTTCGAATTGCAACTATCACGTCCAGAAGTTATCTACAAGACAGTTGACAATCAAAAGTGTGAACCATTTGAAGAGGTAACCATCGATACACCTGATGAATATGTTGGTTCCGTTATTGACTCAATGTCACAAAGAAAGGGTGACATGGTCAACATGGAAAGTACTGGAAATGGTCAAACAAGACTTATTTTCTCAGCACCATCTCGTGGTTTGATCGGTTACTCAACTGAATTCCTATCAATGACTGGTGGTTATGGTATTTTGAACCACACATTCTCAGAATACAAACCAGTTGTTAAGAACTGGAACCCAGGTAGAAGAACTGGTGCTTTGGTTTCAATCAACCAAGGTCCATCAACAACATATTCACTTCAATCAGTTGAAGACCGTGGTACATTGTTCATTGGTGCCGGTGTTGAAGTTTATGAAGGTATGATCGTTGGTGAAAGTAGCCGTGATCAAGATATCGCTGTTACTGTTACTAAGGGTAAGAACCTTACAAATACTCGTGCTGCTGGTAAAGATCACGCTGCTGCTATCAAGACTCCTAAGGATATGTCACTTGAACAATCAATCGAATTCCTAAATGAAGACGAACTTTGTGAAGTAACACCTAAAAACGTTAGATTACGTAAGAAGATCTTGAACACAAACGAACGTAAGAAGTTTGACAAACAAAAGAAAAATACAAAATAATTAATTAATAGATGAGGGGTTTAGACGATTAGTCTTAACCTCTTTTTTTTGAAGTGGATTTCTTGCCAAGGGACGTTTTTTTATCGAATTGTTTGGTGGTATAATCTTATTATCAGATTTTTAGGAGTTCGATTGTGAAAAAAATCAGGAAAATAGACTTATGGATAGTTATTCCCTTTGTGTTATTACTCGGCATTGGGATAGTAATGGTTTATTCAGCTAGTTTTTACAATGCATTGATTGCTGGCGGTAAGACTGACCAATATTTGATCAAACAAGCTTCATATGCGGTTGTGGGACTCTTTTTATGCTATATAACTTTCATGTTGAAAGAGCGGGTTCTTAGAAATCAGCGAATACTGAGTTTCGTCATGGTCGTGACTTTAGGCTCGCTATTTTACTTGTTAGTTAGAGCTGTTTTAGTGCCCAGTAGTCGAGTCAATGGTGCATCGGCCTGGATTAATTTGGGCCTGATCAACTTTCAACCTTTGGAATTGTCAAAATTATTTCTAATTATGTTTTTGGCTTTAGTGCTAACGAACAAAGAGTCTCGTTTGCTCACTAAGAATGGCTGGCGAGAGGTTATCAAAGAAGTGGTTCAGCCCCTGGTTGTAGTGGGCTTAATCATTACGATGGTCTTTTTTCAGCCCGATATTGGTGGGGCTTTAATTTTATCGCTGATTACGCTAGTTTTAATCACTTCTTCAACCATTCCAGGTAAGTTGATTTCGCAGCTTGTGGCCATTTTGATAACACTTTTTGTCGCAGCGCTAGTCGTTATTACAAAATTTCCGCCAGCTTTTGTCAGACATAATTATGCCTATCAAAGATTTTTAGCCATGGAGCATCCTTTCCAATTGGAACAGCATGCTGGAGCACAATTGGTCAACTCCTTTTACGCCATCAGTAATGGGGGGATCTTCGGCGTCGGACTTGGCAATAGTATCCAAAAGCGGGGCTATTTACCAGAACCACATACAGATTTTATTATGGCAATCATCAGTGAAGAATTGGGATTCGTTGGTGTATTAGTTATTTTAGGACTTTTGATGATAATTATTTTACGAATGATTTCCTTAGGATTTCGTTCTAAGAAGACTTATAATTCTTTGATTTATTACGGGGTGGCGACGATGATCTTGGCGCAAACGGTCCTTAATGTCGGAGGATTGTTAGGTTTAGTACCATTGACTGGTGTAACTTTGCCATTTATTAGTTATGGTGGTTCTAGTATGTTAGTTTTGTCTGTTGCGTTAGGGGTAGTTTTGAATCTGGAAGCGACAGCAAAATTTGAAAAAGTTAAAAAAGGGTGATCCTATGTATAAAAAAGTAGAGCGTCAGGCACTTTATGTCTGGGTCTACTCATTAAAGTGGAGAAAAAAGTTACAACGTTATGGAACGATTTATTACACTTCTCCCAAGATGAAATATGTCATGCTTTATGTGAATTCAAATAAAGTGGCTGAAGTTAAGAAGGAATTAACTTCAAAAAATTATGTCAAACGGGTTGTTTTAGCACATCGTAAGGAACTCGATGAACATTTTGTTTTAAATTTTAATAAGTCAAATGAGGAAGATCAATGAAGGTTGTTTCAGGAAAGTTTCGCGGTTTAAATTTAAAGGCAGTACCGACTAACAATACTCGTCCAACTTCAGCCAAAGTTAAAGAAGCTGTTTTTAGTATGTTGTCGCCTTATTTGGTTGACGGCGTGGCTTTGGACTTGTTTGCCGGAACTGGTAGTTTAGGTATTGAAGCAGTCTCTCGTGGTTATCAAAAAGCTTATTTAGTGGATAAGGCCTACAAAGCAATCAATACCATCAAGGAAAACGTTGAAAAGACACGGTCAAGCGATAACTTCATCGTGATGAAAACATCCGCCACAGATGCGTTAGCTAAATTTACGGAAGACCAAGTCAAATTTGATTTAGTCTTTCTTGACCCACCTTATCGTATGAAAATAACCGAGCAGATCATTAAAGATATGGTAATCAATAATCTGTTGAATGATGGCGCCATTATCGTTGATGAAACTGATTATCAAATTGACCTGAATGATTTTGATCAGATCGAATTGTTGAAAGAAAAAAGTTATAAAGATACCAAAGTAGCCTTGTATCGATTTGGAGGATAATATGCCAAAAAAAATTGGACTCTTTGTCGGAAGTTTTGATCCGGTGACTTTTGGTCACTTGGATATCATACGTCGGGCAGCCAGTTTGTTTGATCGGTTATACGTGGCACCGATGACTAATACGTCGAAGAATTATTTATTTACTTATGAAGAAAAAAAGCGTTTCATTGAAAACGAGATTGAGGATTTGCAAAATGTCCAAGTCGTAGACGCTAAGGGGCAATTAACCGTTAAGTTAGCCAAAGAACTTAATGCTAATTTTTTGGTACGTTCCATGAGAACAGCCGATGATTTTAAATACGAATCTGGAATTTCCGCAATCAATCGCATTTTAGATAAAAAAATTGAAACAATATTTCTGCTTGCTGACCCTAAGTATGCTACGATATCATCATCAATGATGAAAGAAGTTGCTAGTTTCGGCGGGGATATCTCAGGTTATGTTCCTTCGGCAGTGGCACATGCATTGATAGAGAAGTACAGGAAGGACTAATTAATTTTGAAATTCAATAAAACTAGAAACAAAGTTTTCGGTGGAATTTTTATTTTCATCGTTGTTGTAGCCTTTTTCTTGATGCCTACGGGCTACTATTTGGAAGTCCCAGGTAGTGCAGAAGATACTTCTCAATTTGTTCAAGTCGATGGCAAGCATGATAAGGCCAAAGGTAATCTATTGCTGACTACGGTTGGAATCGTCAGTGGAACGCCATACACCTTGATCAAGTCATTAGGAAATAATTTTGAAACAATTTATTCGCAACAAGATTTAATGGGCGACGAGAACAGTCAGCAGTATTTTCAAGTTCAGAAGTACTATATGAAATCTGCTCAAAATAATGCTATCCAGGCGGCTTATTCTAAAGCTGGCAAACCATTTACTAAGAAGTATTTAGGAGTTTATGTAATGGATATCATGGACAATTCTGCTTTTAAAAAGAAATTGTCGATCGGTGATACTATTACCTCTATTAATGGCTATCATTTCAATAATTCGACTCAGTTTATTAATTATGTTAGAAAACAAAAAAAGACTTCGACCGTGAAAATTAGTTTCTTACATAACGGTAAGAAAGAAACTGCAAGTGGCGGTTTAGTAAAATTGACTGATACGAAGCGTTTTGGACTCGGTATTACCTTAACCGATAATACTGAAGCCAAAGGTAATCCACCAACAAAAATCAATGCTGGCGATATTGGAGGACCTTCAGCAGGTCTAATGTTTACCTTGCAAGTTTACTCACAGGTAGCTAATAAAGACCTGAAAGCTGGTCGAACGATTGCTGGTACTGGTACGATCGCTCCTGATGGAACAGTTGGACCAATCGGTGGAATCGAAAAGAAGGTTTATGCAGCATCTCAAGAAGGGGCAACGATCTTCTTTGCACCAAATGATCCCATTACTAAAGAGATCAAGAAATACGATCCAAGTTACGTCAATAATTATCATTTAGCACTTCGAGCAGCTAAGAAACTTCATACTAAGATGAAGATCGTACCAGTTAAGAATTTAAATGATGCGATTAATTATCTTGAAAAGACAAAACAGTCCAAATAAGGGCTGTTTTTTTTCGTACTTTAGTTTGAGGTGATAGAGATGGATAAAATCTTGGATTATTGTAAACGAGAAAAAATTACTATTTTAATCAGCGTCGTGGTTATTTTGTTAGGAAGCGGTTATTTTTTGACTCATCAGTCCAAAACCGTTACAGCTCAAGAAAAAGTGGAGAACACGGCTCCAGTCAAGAAAACTAAGTCACTTCCCACCAAGCCTAAAACCAACAATTCTAAGCAACTTTTAGTAGTCGATATTGAAGGGGCGGTTCAAAAACCAGGTGTCTATCGTTTGAAAAAAGATTCGATTGTACAAGATGCATTAGCCCAGGCGGGTGGCGTGAATGCTCAAGCTGATATGACTCAAATAAATCGAGCTAAGAAATTGACTGATCAGATGCAACTTTATGTTCCAATCAAGGGTGAAAAAACTCCCTCAGTGACGACTGGTGGGAATACGAATAGTGAAAAAAAGGTCGTTAATATCAATACAGCTACGGTCGATGATTTTAAAGATGTCAGTGGAATCGGTCCCAAGAAGGCCGAAAAGATTATCGCCTTTCGTGAACAAAATGGTGACTTTAAGGACCTGCATGATTTGACCAAGGTTTCGGGATTCGGTGAAAAAACGATTGAGCGCCTAAAGGATCAATTGACGGTCTAACTATGAAAGATCATTTGATTTTTCCAGCCTTAGTAGCTGGTTGTGTAATTGCCATTTATTTTGAATCAAAATTATTTGTCATCATTTTAGCAGTCTTATTAATTAGGATCATTCAATTGAAAAATCTCCGTTTGTTACTCTTGATCTTGCTAGTTGCAACGACTTTTTTGATTCGCTGTCAGTGGTTAAATAGTTCACCGCCAAAGCCATCTCAGATCAATTCGGGAATTTTTGCTCCAGATGTTGTGAATGTTAATGGTGATCTGCTCAGTGGTGAAATAAAACTAAGTCGCAGACAGTGCGCCTTATTTATCGAATACCTTCAAAAAAGGCCCAGTTAAAATGGCAAAATCAAGCAGAGATTGTTGTTGCTCCTGTAGTGGTCCAAAAGATCACAAGAATTGATGGACCGCGAAATCCTGGTGAATTCAACTTTCAACGCTATACAGCTCATAAAAATATCCATTACACAGTTGAATTAAAACAGATTGGTTCAGAATCGGTCTTTCAACCACAGACGATTTTAGATAAGATAAATGTTTTACGAATACATATCATTCAATATCTCCGTAAATTACCAAAATGGCTCCGGATTCATGCACAAAGTTTGATTATCGGTTATACAGAAAATTCAGATAAGAATTTTTTGAAACTACTCAGTGTTTTAGGAGTGATTCATTTATTTAGTCTCTCTGGACTGCACGTGCTGATTTTACTAACATTGTTGCGAAAATTGACTTCCACAATCAAACTTCCTTTAGAATGGGTCGATACGGCAATATTAGTATTATTGCCGTGTTATGGGATGCTAGTCGGTTCTAAGAGTGGTATTTGGCGGGCCATTGTCTTAGCGATGGTTGAGATTTCTTTGCACAAATTGAAACTCTCATATAGCCGTTTGGATGTTTTTAGTATAACAATCATGATTTGTTTACTGATTTACCCATTCGGAATAACGGAAATGGGTGGTCAACTGAGCTTCCTGTTGTCCTTTGCAATTCTTTATCTATATCGAGGGACCAAATTTTTAACAACGGTTTTTAAAATGAATTTGGTCAGTCTGCCATTAATTTGTTTTTATACTTATCAATTCAATTTATTGACTCTTTTGGCCAATGTCATCTTTATTCCCTTTTTCACGTATTTCATCTTACCGGTAACTTTGTTTTCAGCTCTAACGGTCAACTGGTCGATCTGGAAGATGGTAAATCAGTTTTTTGAGCAATTTTATAGCTGCCTAGATACAGTTGCGCATGACTCCAATTTTACCTTTGTGACCGGCAGTCTACCCATTTTGATCGTCGTTTTATTAGTCGTTTTGGTTTTGTTTTTAGTGGAGAGTAAGTCGGTGTGGAATCGTTATTTAGTAAGCTATCTGCTAATTTTTAGCTGCTGTATCTTGTTAAACAAAGTGCCTCTGTTTGGTTCAGTAAATTTAATCGACGTCGGTCAAGGGGATAGTATTATCGTGACGACACCTTTTAGAAGAAAAACTTTTTTAATCGATGTCGGTGGTAAGCTGCATTTTCCGACGCCAGAGTGGGCTAAACGAGTCAGTAGTGACCAAGTCGATACTAGTACGATTCCATTTTTGAAGTCTCGTGGAATTAGTCAAATCGATAGAATCTTTCTTTCACACAAGGATGTCGATCATATCGGTAATTTAGAAACGATTTTGAATAAATTTACGGTCAAGGAAGTCGACTTTGGAACTGGTTTAGAGAATAATACCCGAATCAAACAAGCCCAAAAACTTCATCCGCGAATTAAATTCCAACCATTACAGCAAGGAAATGTCGTTGATACAGGGTCAATTAAATGGCACGTCTTGTGGCCTCATCTGAAAAGTATCGGTGAAAATGGCGATTCTCTCACTTTACTAGCTAAGATCAACCAGAAAAATTGGCTCTTTCCTGGCGATTTGGACGATCAAGGCGAACAAGCTATTTTAAAAGATCATCATTTTAAAGTCGACTATTTAAAAGTGGGTCATCACGGTTCTAGGACCTCGACAAGTGAGGAACTATTAGAACAAACTAAACCAAAGTTTGGTTTTATTTCAGCTGGGATAAATAATCGTTATGGACATCCTAATATCGAAACTCTCCAACGCTTACAAAAGTACCATGTACAATATTTTAATACGGCAGATTATGGTATGATTACTTGGTATTATTTTTCCTATAATAATGAAGAGAAAATAACGACTTTTTTAAAGGGTGACTTGCTTGAAAATAACGGAATTAAAAAAAGATTTACAACAAGGTAAACTTCAAAATGTTTATCTAGTGACAGGAAAAGAAGAAGTTTTTCTAAAAGAGATACAAGAAGCGTTTAAGTCAATCATGAGCGAACAAGAACGTGAGATGAACTTTTCAAGCTTTGATCTGGAAGATGATCTACTTGCCGATATGATCAATGAAGCTATCTCAGCACCTTTTTTTGGTGAAAGACGATTGGTTTTTGCTCAACACCCATTTTTTCTCACTGGTGAAAAAGCCAAAAATGCAATCGACCAGAATCCGGAATTACTATTAAGATATCTTCAAAATCCCACTCCCTCAACTATCTTAGTGATCTTTGCCGCTTATGATAAGTTGGATTCACGTAAGAAAATTGTTAAGGAACTGAAAAAATCAGCTACACCAATTGATGCCGGACAAATGGAAGGACCGGTCTTAAAGAGTTTGATCAATGATGACTTGAAGAAAGCCGGATACCAGATCGAGCCAGCGGCTTTAGAAATGCTGATCAACAAAACCAAGAGTAACTATTCTTTGATCGTAAATCAGCTGGAAAAGTTAAAACTTTATGCACTTCAAACTAAAACTATCGATCAAGCAGCAGTGAGTGCATTAGTTCCACAATCATTAGAAGACAATGTTTTTGATTTGATGACCGAGATATTGAAGAAAAATGTTTATAAAGCCGAAGAATTATATCGTCAATTCTTATTGCAAAAAATTGACCCAATCTTGTTAGTTGCCATCATCATTTCTCAATTGAGATTATTGTTGCAAGTGAAAGTATTGTCACAAAAAGGGTTATCGGAAGCCTCAATCGCCAAGAATCTCCGTTTGAATCCTTATCGAGTTAAATATGCCTATCGGGATGCTCGAAATTTGAATCAACAAAGACTGCAAGAGATGTACAGTGATATCGTGCAATTGGACTATCAAATTAAATCAGGGCAGGGCGATAAAGAATTATTATTCGATCTCTTTATTGCTAAGTACGCCTAAGATACAAGTATTCTTAAATATCAGCGCAAAAAATAACCTCTGACTCAATTAGAATCAGAGGTTTTGTGGACTAAAAATGTTTTTACAATTGTTTAAGCCAGATATGACTAACAAAAAATTGACAAATAAAAAAAGCAACCTAACGGCTGCTTATCATTAATTCAATTTTGCTAGTCTTGACTTATCGCGAGCAGCCTTGTTAGCCTTAATTAGGCCTTTTGACTTAGCCATATCAATTGCACGAACAGCTGTTCTGAACAAATCTTCTTTGTTGTCAGCGTTTTTAGCAGCTGATTGTTCGAAGTTCTTAATTGCTGAACGCATTGAACTTCTTTGTGCAGTGTTGCGAAGGTTTGCGCTTTCGGCAGTCTTTACACGTTTCATAGCTGATTTAATTTGTGGCATTAATTTCACCTCCGATTACCTTGATAGGTTTAAAACTCAATACATAGAATTATACATAATTAATTTTCACAATGCAATGAAATGTCGATTTTTTTTCAGTATTGCAATATTATTGATTTTGTAGTAAATTATTTAGTTGTGTTAACCATGCTCTGTCTGACGAATCACCAACGCAGACATAGTCTGGCTAAATATATAAGGAAAAGGTGAATGAAATGGCTATTTCAAAAGAAAAGAAAAACGAAATTATCAAGCAATATGCACGCAAAGACGGAGACACAGGTTCTCCAGAAGTACAAATTGCTGTTTTAACTTATGATATTAATGCACTTAACGATCACTTGAAAGTTAACAAGAAAGATCACCATTCATATGTTGGTCTACTTAAGAAGATTGGTCACCGTCGTAACCTACTTGCTTACCTACGTGACAAGGACGTTCAACGTTACCGTGAATTGATCAAGTCATTAGGACTACGTCGTTAATACGATTTAAGAGTTCTCCCAATTCGGGAGGGCTCTTTTTTTTTACATACTCTTGACAGCTGCGCTGTCTAGAGTATGTTATGGGGTCACCAAAGATGAACATATATCATTAAGAAGCTGTTAAACTTAAAATCGACCATAAACCAAATTCAGAAAATATTCCAACTGCCAAAGATCTTCCAAAACTAGTTTTTTGCCTTTATTTTCTCTAAATCCACTTTCATATGTTAGAATAAAAATCAGGTATAGCTTAAATAGTCTTACAAGACTTAAAAATCACAATAGAATATTATGATCTATGCTATTCATTAATGAAATGAGAGATGAAAATGGACAAAAAAATTAGAATAATTTTGTTAAGTGGCGTACGTGAAAACGGAAAAAATATGTATGCCGTTGAAGTAAATGACGAGATCTATATTTTGGATGTTGGTTTACAATATCCTGATAATGACTTGTATGGAATTGATATGGTCGTACCCGATATGACATATATCAAACAGAATATCAATAAGGTAGTGGGAATCTTCTTATCGCACGGACATGCTGATGCTATCGGTGCTTTGCCATATTTGATCAGTGAATATGATATTCCTGTCTTTGGTTCAGAAATGACGATTGAATTGGCTAAAATTGTTTGCTCAAATGATCGTCGTAGTAAAAAGTTCAATGATTTTCATATTATTGACGAAAATACAGCGATTGATTTTGAGGAAGCTTCGGTTTCCTTCTTCAAAACTACACATTCGATCCCTGGCTCTTTAGGTATTGTAATCAAGACTAGCGAAGGTCAGATCGTTTATACTGGTGATTTCAAATTTGATCAAGCCGCTGCACCAACTTACAAGACTGACTACGGTCGAATCGCTAAGATAGGTAGTGAGCGTGTCTTAGCTCTTTTAAGCGACTCAGCAAATGCCGAATCTCCATATGAAAATTCAAGCGAAAAAGATATCTATGAATATATTTTAGATACATTCAGTTATCATACGGGACGAATTATTGTAGCCCAAGTGGCTTCAAATATTCAAAGAATGCAACAAGTGCTGGACGCTGCAGCTAAAACTGGTCGTCGTGTCTTCCTATCCGGTACTGATGCAGAAAAGATCCTCAAGACAGCTTTGAAATTAGGTTATTTAAAGATCAGTGATGAAGAGTTACTAGTTAAACCTAAAGAATTGAAAAAAGTTGAAGACGATAAGTTAGTTGTCATCGAAACTGGTAAAATGGGCGAACCTGTCAAATTATTGCAGAAGATGGCTAATCCAGCTGCTAAGACCAAGTTCCAGATCAAGGATGGTGATTTAGTATTTATTGCCACAACTCCTTCACATGCAATGGATACAACTGTTGCTAAAGCACGTGATGCAATTTATCGTACCGGTGCTGAAGTGAAAGCTTTGAGTGATGACAAACATTCTTCAGGCCATGCTAATAAATCTGACTTGCAATTGATGATCAATTTATTGAATCCTGAAAATGTTATTCCAATTCAAGGGGAATATCGTTTACTTGATGCTCACGCTCGAATTGCCCACGAAACCGGCGTACCATACCAAAACATTTTCCTAACTAAAAAGGGTGATGTTTTAAACTATGAAAATGGTCAATTCTACCAAGCTAAAGGTGTTGATGCTGGCGATACGATGATCGATGGTATCGGCGTTGGTGATATTGGCAGTATCGTTTTGCGTGATCGTGAATTATTGGCCGAAGACGGAGTTTTCATTGCAGTAGCTACAATTGACCGCAAGAAGAAAAAAGTCGTTGCTAAGCCCAAAATAACAGCTAGAGGCTTTGTTTACATGCGTGCTAGCCGTGACCTTTTGAGTGAAAGCTCAGATATTATCGTCAATACAATTGTTGATTATATGCAAAATAGTAAAGATTTCGATTGGTCAGACTTGAAACAAGGCGTTCGTGATAACTTGAACCACTTCTTGTATGAACAAACGAATAGACATCCAGTTATTTTGCCAGTCATTATGGAAGTTAATCAAAATAGACATCGCAAAGCAAAGAAGTAAAAGAGTTTCATCAATTCGAATATATTGAGGTATTGTATGGACGATTCAGATAATTTAAAGAAAATTATTGAACAGGCAGAAGAAGCTTTTGACCAAGGTGATTGGGATCAAGCCACAGATTTATATACGCAAGCATATTCGATGCAGCAATCCTTTAATATCAACAGAGGGCTTGCTGCTTCTTTGTTGAATCAAAAAAGACCTGGCGATGCGGAAGCGGTAATTTTAGATTATTTTAATTACTACCTCAGTGAACCCGAAACGGCGGAATTGGCGCTTGATATTATTTTAGAAAACAATGATTTTTTGTTAGCTAATCAAATGTTGAATTTTTATGACACCAATCAACCGCCTCAGATCAAACCTGAATTCGTCGATGATTTTAAGAAAAGAATTGCTATCGCTGAAGACCGACATGAACGTTCCTTTAAGCCTGAAAAGGAAAATATCATCCGGCGTTTGTTATCGATCGTGACTGAACCGACTTCCGAACAAATTCAATTGTTAAGAAAATTAAGGGAATTCAACAAGGAAGATTACATCAAAAATTCGAAGATATTATTGGGCAATCCCTTGTTACATCCGCTTTTGAAGAGCGAAGCTTTGGAGAATTTGTTGAAACTTGGGGTTGATGAAGAGGTTGATATCTCGTTTTACGGTGAAAATAAAACTTGCAATCCAAGTACCTTAATGCCTATCATGTCAACTAGTGTCTATTTGAAAATGTGTGACGAATTAGAAAAATTGCTGACGGATGAAAACGAAACCCAAATGGAAAACTTCAAGGGTGAATTATCGCTTTACGCCGCATTTGTCTATCCGTTCGGAGATGAAATAATAAAAACCCCTGAACTCTGGACAAAAGCTATGCTTTTAAGGTATGGTTTAGTAGATGATTCACAAGTAAGTGATAATTCGGGTTTAGACGAAGTACAATCTTGGCTAAAAAGGTTCGATGAACTAATAAATACCTTCCAGGAGTGAAATTTTTAAACTTTTTTCACTTTGAGTATTTACAATTTCAATTACGGCCTGTATACTCCAAAGAGTATATTTTTAGTCGGTGATTTGCGTTGAATTACTTTGCTTTCACCTCTGAAAGTAGTATAATTTTTCAGTAAAGAGTCGTCTAAAGAACATTTTCTTTGGATCAATCTTATGAAATGAAATTTTAGGAGGATTCTTTGTAATGGCAGAAAAAGAACATTATGAGAGAACAAAGCCCCATGTAAATATTGGGACAATTGGTCACGTTGACCACGGTAAGACTACTTTAACAGCAGCAATCACTAAAGTTTTGGCTGACAAAGGTTTAGCTAAGGCTGAAGATTACGCTGATATCGATAAAGCCCCAGAAGAAAAGGAACGTGGGATCACAATCAACACTGCTCACGTTGAATACGAAACTGAAAAGCGTCACTATGCACATATCGATGCTCCAGGACACGCTGACTACGTTAAGAATATGATCACTGGTGCTGCACAAATGGATGGTGCCATCCTTGTTGTTGCTGCTACTGATGGTCCTATGCCACAAACTCGTGAACACATCTTGCTTGCTCGCCAAGTTGGTGTTGAATACATCGTTGTCTTCTTGAACAAGACTGACCTTGTTGATGACCCAGAACTAGTTGACCTAGTTGAGATGGAAGTTCGTGAACTTCTATCAGAATACGATTTCCCAGGGGATGACATTCCTGTTATCCGTGGTTCAGCTTTGAAAGCTCTTGAAGGTGACCCAGAAGAAATCAAACACGTTGAAGAATTACTTGATGTTGTTGATGAATACATCCCAACACCAGAACGTGATAACACAAAGCCATTCATGATGCCTGTTGAAGATGTCTTCACTATCACTGGTCGTGGTACTGTTGCATCTGGTCGTATCGATCGTGGTGAAGTTAAGATCGGTGACGAAGTTGAAATCGTTGGTCTTAAGCCAGAAGTTGAAAAATCAACTGTTACTGGTCTAGAAATGTTCCGTAAGACTCTTGATCTTGGTGAAGCCGGAGATAACGTTGGTGTTCTTCTTCGTGGTATTAACCGTGACCAAATCGAACGTGGACAAGTTCTTGCTAAGCCAGGTTCAATCAAGACTCACAACAAGTTCAAGGGTGAAGTTTATGTTATGAGTAAAGAAGAAGGTGGACGTCATACTCCATTCTTCTCAAACTATCGTCCACAATTCTACTTCCATACAACTGATGTTACTGGTGTTATTGAATTGCCAGAAGGTGTAGAAATGGTTATGCCTGGTGACCAAGTTACTTTTGAAGTTGACTTGATTGCTCCAGTTGCTATCGAAAATGGTACAAGATTTACTGTTCGTGAAGGTGGCCGTACTGTTGGTGCCGGTGTCGTTACAGAAATCTTAGACTAATCCTAAGTAGTGATGATTAATTAAAAAGAGTTGGCGAAAGCTAACTCTTTTTTTTTGCAGAAATCTTCAAAAATGGTGCAAAGTATTTTATAATAGAAAGCATGATGTCTTAAAATACCTATAAATCACGTCAAATGTTTACAATATCACCATTTTAAGGTAATATTACAAAGTATGAGATCGTTGAAATACCGGAGGGATAATATAAATGTCTGCTAAGGCTAAATTTACAAAAAAAGAAAACAATACTGGTGAATTGAAATTTGAAATTGACCAAGACACAATCAAACAAGGTTTGGACACAGCTTTCAACCGTGTTAAGAAGAACTTGAACGTACCTGGTTTCAGAAAAGGTAGAGTACCTCGTCAAATCTTCAATCGTATGTACGGTGAAGAAGCATTGTACGAAGATGCACTTAATGCTGTTTTACCAAACGCTTACCAAAAAGCTGTTGACGATACTAAGGTAGAACCTGTTGACCAACCACAAATTTCTGTTGAATCAATGGAAAAAGACAAGCCATGGGCTATCACAGCTACTATTACTGTTAAACCTGATGTTGAATTAGGCGATTACAAGGGTATCGAAGTTAAGAAACAAAAACGTAATGTTATGAAGGCAGACGTTGATGACCGTCTAAAAGAATTACAACAACAACAAGCTGAACTTGTCCTAAAAGATGGCAAGGCTGAAAAAGGCGATACAGTTGTTATTGACTACGTAGGTAGTGTTGATGGTAAAGAATTCGATGGCGGCAGCGCTCAAAACTACTCACTTGAACTTGGTTCAGGTACATTCATTCCTGGATTTGAAGACGAATTGATCGGTCATTCAGCTGGTGAAGATGTTGACGTTAACGTTACATTCCCAGAAGATTACCAATCAAAGGACTTAGCTGGTAAGAAGGCTATCTTCAAGACAAAACTTCACGAAGTTAAGACAAAGGAATTGCCTGAATTAGATGATGACTTTGCTAAGGATGTTGACGAAAACGTTGATACTCTTGAAGAATTAAAGACAAAGCTTCATGATGAAATCAAGGATCAAAAGAAAGAAACTGCTGAAGAAAACATTCAAGAAGAAGCAATTTCTGGTGCAGTTAAGAATGCTAAGATCGATTCAATTCCTCAAGCAATGATCGACACAGAAGTTGAAAATCAATTGAACCAATACTTAGCTAACTTACGTCGTCAAGGTATCGATCCTAAGTTGTACTATCAAATGACAGGTACAAACGAAGAAGACTTGAAGAAACAATTTGCTAAAGACGCTGAAGAACGTGTTAAGACTGACTTAGTTGTTGAAGCAATTGTTGCTAAAGAAGATATCAAACCTACAGAAGATGAAATCAAAGCAGAAATCAAGTCACTTGCTGACGAATATAAGATGGAAGAATCAGCTGTTAGAAATGCACTTTCTGATGAAATGTTGGCTCACGACATCGCTGCTAAGAAAGCAATTGAATTGATCGTTGATTCAGCTGTTGAAAAGTAATTTAACTATTGCAAAACTTAGGAGGCCAGAAGGCTTCCTTTTTTTATAGTTATCTTTAGAAACTAAATACTTTACTCTTAATTGGGACAATGCTAGACTTTCTAAAGTATTGGAACTATTGAAGGAGAAATTGCATATGTTTGATAGTACAGAGAATACTGGCACGATTAGCTGTTCATTTTGTGGCAAAACACAAGATCAAGTTAAGAAAATCGTTGCTGGACCTGGCGTCTATATTTGTAATGAATGTATTGATTTGTGCAAAGAAATTATAGACGAAGAATTAAATGAGGCGGCACCACTAGATTTAGATAATATTCCTACTCCTATCGAAATTAAAAAGATTCTTGACGATTATGTGATTGGGCAAGTTGATGCGAAGAGGGCATTGTCAGTTGCCGTTTATAATCACTATAAAAGAATTAATAAGATGGAGCATCTTAAAGATGGCGAAACGGAATTACAAAAGAGTAATATCGCTTTGATCGGACCAACTGGTTCAGGTAAGACTTTCCTTGCCCAAACTTTGGCTCGAATTTTACAAGTACCATTTGCCATTGCTGACGCAACCACTTTGACCGAAGCAGGTTATGTCGGTGAAGATGTTGAAAACATTTTGCTGAAGTTATTGCAAAATGCTGATTTTGATGTAGATAAGGCTGAACACGGAATTGTCTATATCGATGAAATTGATAAGATTGCTAAAAAGAGTGAAAATGTCTCAATTACGCGTGATGTTTCCGGTGAAGGTGTTCAACAAGCACTTTTGAAGATTTTGGAAGGAACGATCGCTAGTGTGCCACCACAAGGTGGAAGAAAGCATCCACAACAAGAATTGATTCAAATCGACACGACTAACATCCTCTTTATCGTTGGTGGTGCCTTCGATGGAATCGAGACAATCGTTAAGAACCGTCTGGGTGACAAGACGATTGGTTTTGGTGCTGAACAAAAGGCTAGTGTTGCTGAAGAGAAGAGTCTGATGCAACAAATTATTCCTGAAGATTTAATGAAGTTTGGGATCATTCCTGAATTCATCGGTCGTATTCCGATCGTGAATGCACTTGAAAAGTTAACTGAAGATGACTTAGTTAATATCCTAACTAAGCCTAAGAATGCTCTTATCAAGCAATATAAGGAACTTATGGAGCTTGACGGGGTCAAATTAGACTTTACTGATGGTGCTTTAAGAGAGATTGCTAAGATGTCAATTGAAAGAGATACTGGTGCTCGTGGATTGAGATCAATCGTTGAGGAGACAATGCTCGATACGATGTTTGATATTCCTGGTCGTGATGATGTGGAAGGCGTTAAAGTTACAAAAGACGCAGTTCGCAAACTCAAAGCCCCAGAATTGATTTTGAAGAATGGAGAAGTTGCCTAATTGGCAGCTTTTTTTTCTTATGGTAAAATTACTCCATTGAGGTGAATTATGCAGGTAAATAATGTATCTATGAATTTAAGTGCAGTCAGTTCCAAACAGTATCCCGATGAAGGATACCCTGAGATTGCGCTTTTAGGCCGTTCTAACGTGGGAAAGTCTTCTTTGATAAATACGCTTATCAATCGGAAAAGCTTTGCGAGAACGTCTAGTACTCCCGGTAAGACCCAAACATTGAATTTTTATAATATCGAAGACCAACTATATCTAGTCGATGTCCCAGGCTATGGTTTTGCTAAAGTCTCGAAAAAGCAAAGAGAAGCCTTTGGGGTCATGATTGAAGAGTATTTAACAACTCGCAAACCACTCAAAGGGGTGGTCATTTTGGTTGATGGACGTCACGCTCCAAGTGATGATGATATTTCAATGTATCAATTTGTCAGTTATTATCATATCCCAACTTTAGTCGTAGCCACGAAGATGGATAAGGTTAAAGGAAACCAGTGGAATAAGACTATCAGTCAAGTTAAAAAGACAATGGAGATCAATCAAACTGACGCTTTACAATTGTTCAGTTCTGAAACCAAAAAAGGCAAGGATGAAGTTTGGGCTTGGATCGAAGACCACATGCAATAAAAATTATTAAAGCTATTTAAAATACCCTCTGATTCAAAAACAATGAATCGGAGGGTATTTAGTTTGATCGTTTAAAAATTAATGATTTCTTGGAATGTGAATTGATCATTTTCAAAGGTAAATTTTAAAATACTACAGTTCGTGAAGCCACTGCGTCGGAGTTTTTGCATATCAGTCCACAGATCAGAGAACATCATGATGGCACCAGCATGACTGACGACCAAGACAGTCTGATTATCTTGTTGCATGATCTTCGTTAGGGTATTATTGACCCGTTTTTGAGCTTGCTGATTGTCTTCGCCACCGAATTGGACGTAGTAGTCGCCAAAGTGTTTCTTAGGATCATCCTGAGGGTGCAAATATTCAGGTTCGCCTTCAAATTTTCCAAAGGAAAGTTCCCGCAGTCCCTTTAAACGGGTGTAAGGCATTTTGGTGACTAGTTCTAACGTATCGCTGGCTCGTTCGGAAGTAGAACAATAAGCGGCATCAAAAGTGATCTGATGGTCACGAAAATATTGACCGGCAATTTTGGCTTGTTTGATTCCAAGTTCAGTTAATGGCGAGTCGCACCAGCCTTGAATCTTTTTTTGAACGTTGAATAGTGTCTGTCCATGACGCATGATATAGAGTGTTTTTGTCATAATTTTCCCCCTCACAAAAAGCACTTATATTATACAATAAGTCCTAAAAATACCTTGAAAATTCTTGAATCTCTGTGTATCATCATAACTATAAGTTTTGTTTTAGTTTAAAAGCGCAGTAGGAATTTACTTCAGAGTTCAGCGAATTGACGGTTGGTGCGAGTCAAGCAGGGTAAATTGTGAATTACTAGACTAAAAATCGTGTCCTACGTTACAGGAGTAAAGAGCAAGTTTTTTTAACTTGAATTTGGGTGGTACCGCGCCAAGAGCGTCCCTGCATTGTTGCAGAGGCGTTTTTTTTATTCCTAAGATTCGTGGGTCAAAAATAGGAGGCATTTTTATGAATATTATTGATGAGTTGTCATGGCGAGGGTTGATCAATCAACAATCTGATGAAGAAGGTTTGCGTGAGTTAGTTGATAGCAAGGATATTTCATTGTACTGTGGGATGGATCCTACAGGTGATTCCATGCATATCGGTCACTTGTTGCCTTTTATGACTTTAGAGAGATTTGGCAAGTTTGGTCATCATCCATATATCGTTATCGGTGGTGCCACTGGTTCGATCGGTGATCCTAGTGGTAAAAAGGCTGAACGTCCTATGCAAACGATGGACCAAGTCAATCACAACGTTGAGGCTTTGAGTGCTCAAGCTAAGAAGATTTTCAGTGGTTTTACCATGGTCAACAACTATGACTGGACAGAACCAATTGGTATCTTAGATTTCTTACGAGATTATGGAAAATTATTCAATGTTAATACGATGTTGAATAAGGAAATTATCTCCAGCCGTCTGGAAGTTGGTATTTCCTTTACTGAGTTCACCTATCAAATTTTACAATCACTTGATTTCTTGACACTCTACCGGAAACATAACGTGCAATTGCAAGTCGGTGGTGGTGACCAATGGGGTAACTTAACTGCTGGTCTTGATTTGATCCATAAAGCTGAAGGTCAAGACGCTAAAGTCTATGCTTTAACTATTCCTTTGTTGCTCAAGTCTGATGGAACTAAGTTTGGTAAGACTGCTGGTGGTGCGGTATGGTTAGACCCTAAGAAGACTTCACCATACGAATTTTATCAATTCTGGTTCAACCAAGATGATAAAGATGTCATTAATTTATTGAAGAAATTCACTTTCCTAACCAAGGAACAAATTGAAGACTTGGCTGATTCTGTTAAGACTGCACCAGAAAAACGTTTGGCTCAAAGAACTTTGGCTCAAGAAGTAACTAAGTTCGTTCACGGCGAAGCAGCTTTGAAGACAGCGGAGAAGATTACTGATGTCTTGTTCTCTGGCGAAATCCAAGAATTGACAACTGAAGAAGTTGCAGAAGCTTTCCACGGTGTACCAAGTGCTGAAATTACTTCTGACCCAATCAATTTGGTTGATTTATTGATTGCCACAAATGTCGATAAATCAAAACGTCAAGCTCGTGAAGACATTCAAAATGGTGCTATTAGAATCAACGGTGAACGTTTGACTGATACAACGATCGAAATCGATCCCAAAGATTCTTTTGACGGTAAATATATTGTTATTCGCCGTGGTAAGAAGAAGTATTTCTTAGCTACAATTAAATAAAACTATTGACTGTCGGTGTGAAATCGTTTATATTATTTGCAACGAAAACTTTTAATCGAGTCCTGTGAGGCTTGGAAGGTTACTTACACGTATAGACAAAAAAAGTGTAAACTTCCTTTCCTTGTGGGATAGGAAGTTTTTTGTTTACTTAAAGAAAATCAGGGAACTTTTAAATAGATCCAGTGAGGTCTAAAAGGTCAGGATAAAACCAAACTTTTAGGGGCTAGCTGGATAAAAGCTAACCCTTTTTAATTTGGAGGAAAACAATGAAAAACATACTTTCTATGTCACAATTATCAAATCAAGAGGTCTACAGCTTAATTGATTCTGCAATGGAATTTAAAGCTGGCAAAAAGTCAAAGATCGGCCAAGATAAATTTGCCATTAACTTATTCTTTGAAAATAGTACGAGAACGAAGTCCAGTTTCCAAGTTGCTGAAATGAAATTAGGTATGAAAGAAATTGAATTTGAGGCAAGTACTTCTTCAACTTCAAAAGGTGAAAGTCTTTACGATACCGTTAAGACGGAAGAGAGTATCGGGGCATCAGTCGCAATCATTCGCCACAGCCAAGATAATTATTATGAAGATCTAGTTAACAATCATGATTTGAAGATTCACCTAATCAACGGTGGTGATGGTACGGGTCAACATCCTTCACAATCACTCTTGGATCTGATGACGATTTACGAGCACTTCGGCAAATTTGATGGTCTAAAAGTTGGAATTATCGGTGATTTGAGTCATTCACGAGTTGCTCATTCCAATGCTGAAATCCTGACTCGCCTGGGTGCAAGTGTTAGTTTCGGCGGTTTAGATGCTTGGTACACACCAGAGTTTGCCGCAATGGGAGAACATATGGCAGTTGATGATCTTTGCCGCGAAATGGATGTCGTCATGCTGCTTCGGGTCCAACATGAACGTTTGTCAGCTGAAGAAAATGAGAATTTCTCAAAGGCCGATTACTTTGCTAAGTATGGCTTGAATATGGATCGGGTCAATCTGATGAAAGCTGACGCAATGATCATGCATCCCGCTCCTGTCAATCGTGGTGCCGAAATTGCCGATGATGTAGTTGAATGTGATAAGTCATATATCTTCCCACAGATGACTAACGGAGTTTTCATGCGCATGGCCATGATTGAAGCTGTATTGGAAGGGGAAAAATCAAGTAATGAAACTGCTGATCAAAAACGCCAAGCTATTTTACACTAATAAATTAATTAACTGTGACTTATTGATCGAGGATGGCAAATTCAAACAAATTGCCACCGAAATAGTTGCATCAGCTGACGAAAAAATTGTTGACGCTAAATATCAGTTGGTTTCTCCAGGACTAGTTGATGTCCACGTTCATTTTAGAGAACCTGGTCAAGTGCATAAAGAGACAATTAAAACTGGTACTGCAGCATCAGCTCACGGTGGTTTTACAACTGTTGGAGCGATGCCCAACGTGATTCCTGTACCTGATGATACCGAGAAATTTCAACAGCAGCTTAGTTTGAATCAAGAGAATTCTTTGATCAACACTTTGCAGTATGCACCGGTCACTAAAGATGAAACGAGTGATCAATTGGTTGATATCGAAGCTTTGAGTAAACTAGGAGCTTTCGCTTTTTCAAACGACGGTCATGGGATTATGAATGCCCAGGCGATGTTTTCAGCTATGGAAAGGATCGCCGCAGTCAATAGTCATTTAGCAGCTCATGTAGAAGATAAAAATCTCTTCAATCACGGCGTGATCAACTTTGGTCAGGCTTCACAATGCTTAGGCTTACCAGGGATTCAACAAGTTGCCGAGACCTCTCAGTTAGCTCGAGATTTAGTTTTGGCAAAGGAAACTGGCGTGCACTACCATGTCTGCCACATTTCAACTAAAGACAGCGTCCAAATGGTCCGTATGGCTAAGGATGCCGGTATCAATGTCACTTGTGAAGTATCGCCACACCATTTATTGTTGAGTGACCAAGATATTGTCTTAGACGATGCTAATTTTAAAATGAATCCACCTTTGAGAACAGAAACAGATCGTGAAGCTTTAGTAGCAGGTTTGATCGATGGAACGATCGACATGATTGCGACTGACCATGCACCTCACGCTGAAGCTGAGAAAAATCAGGGCTTTGCTAAGAGTGCCTTTGGAATCACCGGGATTGAAACATCCTTCCCACTAATGTATACACACTTGGTAAAAACTGGCCTGATCAGTTTAGAAAAGCTGTTATCATTAATGTCTGATAATCCAGCCAAAATATTTAACTTAGCACCGGCAGGGTCGATTAAAGTTGGTCAAAGAGCCGACTTTACGATCATTAATTTGGATGATGAATTTGAAATCAGAAAAGTGGACTTCTTATCTAAAGGAACCAACAGTCCCTTTATCGGTCAAAGAGTTTTTGGTGAGGTTGAACAAACTTACGTTAACGGAGAATGTATTTATTCGAAATAAAGAGGGGTAAAGATGAACAAACCAGTAATTGTAGCATTAGATTTTGCAGATGATTTTGATTGTATTAATTTTTTAAATCAGTTTCCGAAAGATGAAAAGTTATTTTTGAAGATTGGTTTAGAAATGTTTTGCCAATTTGGTTATCCTTTTGTCAGAAATTTACGACAACGAGGTTATAATATTTTTCTCGATTTGAAGTTGCACGATATTCCTAATACCGTTAAACGAACTTGTGAGATGATTGCCCAG
The DNA here is from genome assembly GCF_043951805.1 of Companilactobacillus sp. FL22-1. Classification (NCBI taxonomy): domain Bacteria; kingdom Bacillati; phylum Bacillota; class Bacilli; order Lactobacillales; family Lactobacillaceae; genus Companilactobacillus; species Companilactobacillus sp. FL22-1. Next base: position 81,433 of record NZ_JBINJY010000004.1, on the reverse strand, counting down.
TGGGATGTCCAGATGTTGACGGTGCATGCAACTGGTGGTGCAGAAATGATTGCAGCAGCAAAAGCCGGCTTAGCAGGATCAGAGACTAAGTTGTTAGCGGTGACGCAACTGACTTCTTTAGGTCAAACAGAATTGGCAAATGAATTGCAAGTACCATTAAAATCACAAGACTACGTCACTCATCTGGCTAGTTTGGCACATCAAAATGGGGCTGATGGCGTTATTTCTTCAGCCTTAGAAGTGCCCATGATCAAAGCTGCTACAAGTACAGAGTTTCTCTGTGTTACCCCTGGTATTCGTCCTAAAACAGCCCAAGTGGGAGATCAAAAACGTGTGGCAACACCAGCTCAAGCCAGAAGTTTAGGTAGTGATGCGATCGTCGTCGGTCGTCCAATCACCCAAGCGGAAAATGGTTATCAAGCATATATGAATATTTGTAAGGAGTGGAATAAATAATGGATAAATTAGCGGTTGCTAAGAATATTGCTGAACAATTATTAAAGATCAAGGCGGTGACACTAAGTCCTAAACAGCCATATACTTGGGCAAGCGGTATCAAATCGCCAATTTATACTGATAATCGATTAACAATTGCTTATCCAGATTTCCGCCAAACAATTGCTCATGATTTAGCTGATCTGATCAAAGAAAATTATCCTGATGTTGAAGTTATCGGTGGAGTAGCTACAGCAGGAATTCCACATGCTAGTGGGGTAGCTAATATCTTAAATTTACCATTGAACTATGTTCGTCCTCAAAAAAAGGATCATGGTAAGAAGAGTCAAATTGAAGGACGTTGTCAAAAGGGCGATAAAGTTGTTTTGATCGATGATTTGATTTCGACTGGCGGCAGTATTTTAAAAGCTGTTCAAGCTGTACGTGAAGAAGGCGGAGAAGTCATTGGAACAGTTGCCATTTTCTCTTATGATTTGCCCGAAAGTACCCAGAATTTTGCTAATGCTGAAACTAAATTGTTCACTCTGACTGATTATCCAACGATGATTAAAGTCGCTTCAGAACAAAACTATGTTGAAGCTGAAGATATGGAATTGTTACAACAATGGTATCAAGATCCAGAAAGCTGGGGTAAATAATGAGTCCATATAAACTAATCCGTCCCGCAATTTTTAAATTAGACCCCGAAGTTGATCACCACCTGGTGGCAAACGGGTTGAAAATGTTCAACCGGACACCTGAAGTGTTGAAAACGATATTTAGAACTAAGCAATATCCTAATTTGAAAGTAACCGTTAAAGGCGTTACTTTTGATTCACCAATTGGAATTGCCGCGGGTTTTGATAAAAAGGCCGAGTTTTATAATAGTCTTGGTGCTTTAGGTGCTAGTTTTGTTGAAATTGGCAGCATAACAAAGAATGACCAACCAGGTAATCCGAAAAAACGTATTTTCCGTTTGCCTGCAGATAAAGCCATCATCAATCGGATGGGATTGAATAATTTGGGGGTTGAAAAGACTCGACAGCATTTAGCCAATACGCCTAAACACGTAAAAGTTGGTATCAGTGTGGCACCAGGTCACGGTTTAGACACTGACAGCATGGTCAACGAAATGGTTGAAGATATCGAACAAATTCATTCATTCGGAGATTATATCGCCTTGAATCAAAGTTGCCCCAATCAAAAAGGTGTGACTACTTTACAAGAAACGGCTGTAGCCAAGAATCTTCTTCAAAAAATTCATAATTTACATATCAAAGAACCAATTTTCTGCAAATTTGGGAATGATATTACCGAAGAACATTTGTTGGAACTGCTTGAACAAACCAAAGGTTTAATGGACGGAATTATTCTAACTAATACTGCCTCTAATCCTAGGTCGATTTATACCAACTTAAAGTCAGCTGATAAAAATCAAGGTGGCGGCCTCAGTGGTAAACCAATTTTTAAGAAGTCATTGAGTTTAACCAGGGCAATCCACCAGCAATTTCCCGATCTACCAATCATGTTCTCCGGTGGCGTTTTTACTCCAGAAGATGCACAGGCAGCCTTAATGGCAGGTGCCAGTTTAGTGCAAGTTTATACAGGAATTATTTACAATGGACCAACCTTGTTGAATGAAATCAATCAATACCTTTCAGTCAATGACGTTCTAGCCAATTTGGAGCGTTCAGAATCGCTTGCCCAAGCACCAATACAAGATAATACCGATATCGTCGTGTCCGATATTTCTGCAGCTAAAAAAGTCGAATTGGATGCTAATTCCGGCGCTTCTTTTCACGAAGAATAAGACCATCTAGCGATAAATTTTTCAGCAAAAATCCTCAGTCAGCTAATTGCTACTGAGGATTTTTTGGGAACAAATTATTCTTGAACACCGGTCGTAATGATTTCGTCGATCTTAAAACCTAAAGCTTGAGCCACTCGGGTACCGTAATCTTTGTCAGCTTGATACATTTGTTTGATTTCTAGAATTTTGATAGTATCTTTGGTCACCGTGCCTAATGTTTGAGCAATAGTTTTGATCAATCTTTCTTGTTCTCCCGATGACATCAGCCGATAAAGATCACCAGCTTGAGTCGAATAGTCGACTTGATAACTGTAAGCTTGATTTTGGACCTGACCAGAAACTTCATATGGATCAATCGAAGCTTTTTTAACTTCTTTGGGTCCATCAAAAGAATTCGGTTCGTAATTTACAGTCAAACCTTGATAGTTGGATTGCATGGTTCCGTCTCGTTCATAATTATGTACTTCGGTTAATGGTCGATTGACGGGAAGATCTTCGAAGTTAACACCTAAGCGATAACGTTGAGTATCTTTATATGAAAACAGTCGTCCCTGCAATAATTTATCTGGTGAAACTTCAATTCCGGGGACTAAATTGGCAGGCGACAAAGCAGCTTCTTCAATCTCGGTAAAATTATTCGTCGGATTTTGCTTGAATGTTAATGTACCAACTTTGATCAAGGGGTAATCTTTGTGGGAGACAACCTTTGTCACGTCAAAAATGTCCCATTTGTAATTTAAGCCGTCCTTAAAAGGGATGATCTGAACGTATAAATTCCATGAAGGTTCATTGTTTTGTTCTATTGCATTGAATAAGTCATCCTGAAGATAATCGGGGTTAGTGCCAGCTAATTTATTAGCCAATTCGCTAGTGATATTTTTAACTCCTTGATTAGTCTTCATATGATATTTAACCCAAAAGGCCTCACCTTTTGCATTGACCCACTTGAAAGTATGTGACCCATATCCATTCATCATCCGATAGGAAGCAGGAAGTCCACGGTCACCCATTAAATAGGTCACTTGATGAATCGATTCAGGTGATTGCGACCAAAAGTCCCATTGCATGGTTTGACTCGTCCTGTTAGTTCTAGGATCTCTTTTTTGTGAATGAATAAAGTCAGGAAATTTTAAGGGATCGTTCACAAAGAAGACGGGAGTGTTGTTACCAACGATATCGTAATTACCTGCTTTTGTATAAAATCGTAAGGCAAAACCCCGGACGTCTCGAACGGTGTCTGGATAGCCCTTTTCGCCAGCAACTTGTGAGAAGCGCATCATAATTGACGTTTTTTTGTTGAGACCATTAAAAACATCAGCTTTGGTGTATTTACTCATGTCACTTTCCAGAACGAATTCACCTTTGGCGCCGGCACCTTTAGCATGCACAACTCGCTCTGGAATACGTTCACGATCGAAATGGGCCAGTTTTTCTAGCAAGTCATAGTCCTGAATCAAGACCGGGCCTCGACTGCCGGCAGTTAATGAGTGTTGATTATCAGCCCATGGTTGGCCAGATTCTGTCGTTAATTTTTTTGGCATTGGTAATCTCCTATAGTTTAATTGAAAAAATAATCGAATTACTAGTACGCAATAATCATACTATAGGTCTTATCAGATGATAAATTATATGATAATTAATTTCATCAAAAATGATTAATTAAAAAAGAAGCAAATTACTAAACGTAATTTACTTCAATAATTGATAGTATATGATTTTTTTGTTCGAACAAATATTGTGATTAAAGCTGTTAGATAAACAAGGTAAAGACAAATCCAACGATACCCACTAATATGCCATAAGATAAAGCGGGAATAACTGTCTTCCGCAAGATATTGCCTTCCTGTCCTGACAAACCAACGACGGAACTGACCGAAACGATGTTGTGTACACAAATCATATTACCAGCCGCTGCTCCGATTAATTGGGAAGCGAGGACTAAGCTTTGACCGACTCCTGCTTTTGAGGCGATATCGGCTTGAATTTGTCCAAATGTCAATGTCGATACGGTAGTGCTTCCAGTCACAAAAGCACCTAACTGGCCTAAGAATGGAGCGATGACGATCCAAATTGAAGATAAGTATTTGGAAATTATTTTCGCAATATACATCGGCATACTTGGTAAACTTGAATTATTCAGTGCTGAGTTAGTAAAGATCTGCACCATGATCAAGGTTACAACCAAGGCTAAAGCAGTTGATCGCATGGAGATGACTACGTCTTTAGCAATTGGCAAGAAGCTCTTGAGTGAACGGACTTGAATCAACAGGCCAATGACCACGGCAAGCGTTAACAGAGTTCCGGGTGAATAGAGAAATTCCCAATCAGAATTGACTTGTTGAAATCCTAAAATGTTTTTCCAGGAAAGATTAACATTGCTAGTTAAAAACTGTTTTAAAGGCATGATCGTTCTAGTTGCTAGTAACAATAAAATTACCACGATATAAGGTGACCAAGCGGTTAAAAGCGACATCTTATTGTCGGAAGTTACGCTCTGTTTTGAAATCGTCCAAGGGTCGTCAAAGACTGATTGTGGCAATAAAAAGCGGTACTTGATCGTACCGATAGCCACGATGATCGTCAAAAATGGTGCCAAAATCGAAACGAATTCATAGCCAACAAAAGTTGAAACGGCGATGGCAAAGATACTATAGACCAAACCGATAAAAATCGTCCAAGGGGCAACGGTTAGAAAGTCATGTCTTGCGTTACCATCTTTTTTTCCAAACATGAAAGTCAGCATTAAAACGATCATCAAAGGCATGAAAGTCCCAGCAAAGAGGTCAATCTGCGTAACTCTTTGCCCGACAGTATTGAGAAGATTCGTGTTTTCCGTTACGTTGCTTAAACCAACAGTTAAGGGGGTACCAACAGCTCCAAAGGCTGCCGGAGTCGAATCGGCAACTAAAGCAATCGTCACCGCTGCCATAGGCGTGAAGCCTAATGCGATCAACAATGGTGCTGTAACCATCGCTGGTGTACCAAAGCCAGAGACTCCTTCGATGAGTCCTCCAAAAAGGAAGGCTACTAGAATAACTTGAAGCCGCATGTCAGCAGAAATCGTGTGAAAGCCGGCATTAATACGCTCAATGGCTCCAGTGTGTTGGAGGATATTGAGCATCATCAAAGCCCCAAATAAGATCCACAGAATCGGTAGTGCTTTGTGGACGGATTGAAAAATTGAAGCTAATAAAACTTTTGCGGGCATTTTCCAAAAGAAAAAGCCTTCTAATAAAACGATCAATGCACTGATCGACATACCCTTAGTTGCTGGCATGTTAAGGATGCCCAAGAGAACGAGTGGCAAAATGACCGCTGATAGTGCAATTAAGATCATATTGTATTTCCCCCTAAACCAATTTTATACATTATATAATTTTTGACTAATGGTTGGGAACAAAAAGCTATAAAATATTTTCAGAAAACTGCCTAAATGTTAGAGCATCGAAAGTGGACCACCGTTAATTCCTTTAGTAATAGTGATCGTGTCCGGGTCGATCGTCGTTTGATCAGCTAAGAGATCTTTCAGATGTCTTTTGAAGTCATTTTCAGCTAATTGTGATTTAACGTGCCACGCTGAAAAATCGCCATTAGCAGAAACGTCGCCGATAGTTTCAATTCCGGAAATATTTTTTGGATCAGTCGTTTGATCAGATTTGAAATCAATAAAGTAGTTGGTATACCACAGTTGAAAAGCCATAATTTTCCTCCAGAGTTTTTCTAACTTAATCATATAATACTTTTTAGTCTGAAAGTCGTTTATAAAAAAAGTTTTCAATCGCTTATTCTCACGTTACAATAAAAAAAGCGAGGTAGATTATGAAACAAATTACATGTCAACAAACTAAAACTATCAGTGAACGAGTAGTCTTTGATGGTGATTTAAACGATAAACAGACATTATTTGGCGGTAAGACGCTCTGTCTTCTAGATGAAAATGCTGGCCTAGCCAGTTTCAAAGTTGTCCGTGGCAAAGTGGCTACAGCAGGATATGACCATCTTAATTTTTGGCGCCCAATCACCACTGACAAGTATATGCGAATCGAGTCAGTGGTTACCGGAATAAAGGGTCGACAAGTCGAAGTCTTTACCAAGGTCATCAGTCATGATCTGAAAACAAATATCAAAGAAATTGCTTTTACCGGATTTTGTACAATGGTAGTCTTGCGTTCCGCTACTCAAATTGAATTGCCCACTTTAGTTCCGGAAACCGAAGAAGAAAAGTATCTCTGTGCCGGTTTTGAAGAACGTTTGCAGTCGAGACAAGCATATTTAACGCAAAAAGATCAATTTTTAGGTCATTTAGAACTTGATTAAAATAAGAGTGAACTCAATTGTGAGTTGTCACTCTTTTTTTAATCGATATGTTTTGATAAAAAGTCTAAAGCATTGCTGACTTTGAACATCGTGTTTTTAGGATCGTGTAATTGGTCATATGAGAGATCCAGCTTGGTTGTAGCATGATTTAATTCTAATTCCAAGAAGAATGGCTTTCTTAACCAAGGAAAAGGTGATTGCTTAGCTGGTTTGATCGTCAAGATATTTTTTAAAGTGTAGTTTTGAGCTTCCTCTTGTATTGAAAAAGCCTTTATTTGTGAATAACTAATGAATTGAAAATCCGCTTGCTGGGGAAGAAAAATCATCTTTAATTTATCGAGGTAATTATCCATTTTGTAGTATGAAATACCGTGTTTTTCAAGTTGCCAATGCGAGAATAATTTAGGTAGATTAATGGGGTAGTAAACGAAAAGTAATAGAAATAGACATAGTAAAAATAAGCTAATTCCCAAGTTGAGATTTACCAATAAACCAAGTGCTCCAGCCAAAAAACTGACTAAAAAACTTACAATAATTGGACGTTTATTGATTCTTTTGCCAAATTCAATTGTAGTGGTCATATTCAAGGCTCCTTCTTAATGCTAACTCCATTGTAATATTCCGTAAGCGGTTACACAACCGCTATACAAAGGAATTTATTTATCAATATTTCTTTGGAAAGCATTGTAATAGTTTATTTTATCGTATATCCTGAAACTATATTATAAAGTAGGAGGGTTGATTATGGAAAAAAAGGTAAAAAAGTGGCAAATGCCATCAGCTTATACAATTTTGTTCTTCTTGATAATCCTGGTAGCAGTTTTGACATGGATTATACCCGCGGGCGAGTATGCCACTTCTAAAGCGGGAAATATTATTGCAGGAACGTACAAAGCCCGAACAAGCAGTCCTCAGGGTATTTGGGATGTTTTCTTAGCTCCAATCAATGGTATGGTTGGTACTGATACGACTGAAGGTTCAATTTCAGTTTCCCTATTCATTTTAGTTATTGGTGGTTTCTTAGGGGTCGTCAATAAGACTAAAGCTTTGGATGACGGGATCAGCGCCACAGTTCGTAAGTACGAAGGTAAGGAAAAAGCTCTTATTCCCATTTTAATGACCTTATTCGCAATCGGTGGTTCAACTTATGGTATGGGTGAAGAAACGATTGCTTTCTATCCAATTTTGATTCCAGTTATGATCAGTGTTGGTTATGACTCGATTACCGCTATTTCGTTAGCCTTGATCGGTTCACAAGTTGGATGTCTAGCTTCAACAGTAAATCCATTTGCGACAGGTGTTGCATCACAAACGATGAATATCTCACCTGGTGATGGATTGATTCCACGGTTTATTTTGTTAATTATCGTAACTGTGATTAGTATCGTTTATGTAATGCACTATGCTGAAAAAATTAAGAAGGATCCATCACAATCATATGTTTTTGAGCGTCGTCAAAAGGATCTGGAAGAATTTAATATGGAAGAACGCTCAATTGGTGAAAAATTAACTAAGAAGCAAAAGAGCGTCTTGTGGTTATTTGCTTTAACTTTTGTCATTATGATCATCAGTTTGATTCCTTGGACAAGTTTAAATCCTAAGTGGACATTCTTTGAAAGTTTTACAAAGTGGTTAACACATATTCCATTCTTGGGTGCCTTGGTTGGTCAAGACATTGCGCCATTAGGTACTTGGTACTTTACAGAAATCACAACTTTGTTCTTTATGATGTCAGTAATTATCATGTTTGTCTTTGGAATGAAAGAATCCGAATATATCAATGCATTCTTGAATGGTATGACCGAATTCTTAAGCGTTGCGATCATCGTTGCCGTTGCTCGTGGTATCCAAGTGGTTATGAACAATGGTTACATCACTGCTACAGTCTTGCATGCTGGTGAAACTGGATTGCAAAATCTTTCCGCTGGTGTCTTCATTGTTTTGACATACATCTTCTATATTCCAATGTCATTCTTGATTCCTTCAACATCCGGCCTTGCCGCTGCTACGATGGGAATCATGGGTCCATTAGGTAAGTTCTCAGGGGTTGATGGTTCATTAGTTATTACCGCTTATCAATCAGCTTCAGGACTAGTTAACTTGATCACACCAACTTCTGGTATCGTTATGGGTGCCTTAGCCATTGGACATGTTGATATCGTTAAATGGTGGAAGTACATGTGGAAACTTGTGGCAATTTTGTTCGTGGTCATTGCGGTGTTCTTAGTTATTTGTTCGATGTTCAAATAGTTATAAAAAAATAATTCTGGGGGTTTAATGATGGAACAATTTATTACAGATCAGATTCAGGAAGCAGCAATCAAAGATTTGGGTAAAATGGTTGGAATCGCCTCTTTCAACGAACCAGCTGAAGAAAAGGCACCTTTTGGTAAGGGGCCAAAGAAAGCACTCGATGAAATGATGAGTTTATTGGATAACCTTGGTTTCAAGACTCACGAGAATCCAGATGGTTATTACGGCTATGCTGATATCGGTGAAGGCGATGAGACTTTTGGTGTCGTTTGCCATTTGGATGAAGTACCAGCTGGTAATTTGGAAGCATGGGATGTTGAACCTTATAAGTTAACAATCAAAGATGACGTGCTTTATGGTCGTGGCGTTCAAGATGACAAAGGACCAACTCTCAGTGCTATTTATGCGATCAAGTCCATTTTAGATAAAGGCTATAAGTTCAATAAAAAGATCCGTTTGATCTTCGGGACTGATGAAGAGATCCTTTGGAGATGTTTGGCTGAATATAACAAGATTGAAGATCCAATTGATCTAGGTATTGCCCCAGATGCTGACTTCCCATTAATTTATGCCGAAAAAGGTTTACAGCAATCATATCTAGTTGGACCTGGTTCAGATGAATTGCAATTGGATTTGGAGAATGCCTTCAATGCTGTTCCTGGTAAAGCAGTTTACAATGGTCCTAAACAAGATGAAGTAATGGCTGCCTTAGAGAAACATAATTTTGCCGCAGACAAAACAGCTGATGGAATCGAAGTTCATGGTAAATCAGTTCACGCAATGGAAGCTCCAAACGGAGTTAATGCTGTGGTTAGATTAGGTATTGCTTTGGCTGACGTTTTCCCTGATGTTAAAGTCTTGCAATTTTTGAAGGCTTTTGGTGAAGAGGCACATGCTAAAAACTTATTAGGCGACGTTTCTGATGATGTTTCAGGACAATTGACCTTTAATATTTCCAGTCTGAAAATCACACCAACAGAATCTAAGATGCAAATTGATCTACGGATTCCAGTTAAAATCGATCATGACCAGTTGATTCAACAAGTTTCAGATGCTGTAGCTAAATTTGATTTGAAGTATGAAAACTTCGACTACGTTGCACCATTATACGTGCCAACTGATAGCAAATTAGTTAAGACCTTGATGTCAACTTATCAAGACCTCACTGGTGATACAAAGTCGCAACCTGCCATTTCTGGTGGAGCAACCTTTGCTAGAACCATGAATAATTGCGTGGCCTTTGGTGCCATGTTCCCAACTACTCCGAATTATATGCATCAAGCTAATGAAAGATGGAGCAAAGCGGACATGAGAAAAGCAATGGAAATCTTTGCCGAAGCAATTTATAGATTATGCGTTGAATAATTTTTGAAAGATAAGGCAGAAGCCTTATTTTTTTTGCCTTTCTAAGACTAAAAGTTTGTTTTATATTCAAAAATTAGGTAGCGTAACAGTAGGAAAATAATGAGAGTATATTTAATTCTTTATGAAAAAGCTTGTTAAATATTGAGGTGTAAGATTATGTTTGATTTTAATACGCAAGCGCAAAAATTTAAGTTTCAAGGAGAAATTACGGTCCCAGGTGACAAAAGTATCGCTCATCGAGCCATTATGTTTGGCTCTTTAGCTGACGGCGTGACCCAAATCAGCAACTTCATGTACGCTGATGATTTAACGGTAACCACTAGGATCTTTAAACAATTGGGTGCTAAGATTCATTCCGAGATCAGTAATAAAGATATGATCATCAAAGGAATGAAGCATCAATTTCAGCCCGTTTCAGAACCACTTAATGTTGAGAATGTGGGCACAATGCGAAGTTTATTACTCGGAGTCTTGGCAAGTGTGCCTAATCAGTACAAAATTATCGGTGGCAAATATTTGAGTCAGAGTCCGATGGATCACTTACTAGAGCTTTTGGCGAAGATGGGAGTTAACCTTCAACAAAGCTCTGAAAATGCGTTACCGCTTCAAATAACTGGTAGTCAAAGTCTAGAGGGCATTACTTATCAACAGGATATTTCAAATGCACAAATTAAGAGCAGTTTGATTATGGCTGGTCTATACGCTCAAAGTCCTACGGAAATTATTCGCAAGTTGCCAACAAGAAATCACACCGAAGTCATGGCCAACTATTTTGGTGCCAACATCGAGGTGACACCGGATATCATCAAAATAAATCCACTTGAGACAAATCTATTGGGTCAGAGTATCACGATTCCGGGAGATTTTTCTTCTGCCGCTCTGTATGTTGCAGGCACCTTATTGTCTGAAGGTAGTCAAATGGTCTTACCAAAGGTCAGCCTCAACTCGACCAGAATTGGACTTTTACGGGTCGTTAAGCAGATGGGTGCTCAAATCGGAGTTAAGAATCAATCGATCGATGCAGTCGAGCCCTTTGGAGATTTAGTTGTAAAGTCGCAGAAACTACACGGTACCACAGTCACTGCTGAAGAGGTGCCATTCATTATCGACGAAATTCCTTTAATTGCACTGATTGCTTCGCAAGCAGATGGGAAAACCGTAATTGAAGGAATTCACGATGTTTATTTACAAATTGATGATCGGCTTCGTAATATGCGGACGGAGTTAGCAAAATTAGGTATTGTCATGGAAGTTCATCAAGATTCAATCGTCATAGCGGGTAATCAAGAGATCAAGGTCAAGGATGATGTCGACAGTCATAATGATCACCGAATAGCGATGATGTTGTGCATTGCCTCAATTTTGACGGACAGCCCCTTCAAAATTAAAAATATTGAAGCAATCGATATATCGTATCCTGGATTCATTTCCGACTTAAATAAAGTTCTTGTTGCGAAGTAATCGTAACAAAGGACTTCTTTTTTTTGGAGTAGTGTCGTATGATTGTTGTAAATCGTTTCAATGTAAGGGGTTACTGAATTAATAATTGATTTTATCGGGACAGATTTAGATGGAACACTCTTAAATAGTTACAGCAAAATATCATCCCAGAATGTTGCGGCAATCAGGGAAGCAGTCCAAGCGGGGAAAAAGTTTGCCATTTGCTCTGGTCGAACATTGCATTCAGTCAATAAATTTTTTGAAAAAGATCTAAAGGTCGCAGGCTTTAAAGTAGTCTTAAATGGAGCAGTGGTAGTTGATCCAGAAGGACAAGTATTATTGAATCGGCCGCTCGAGCAAAAGGTTATTGCTGAAATTTTAAAACGGTCCGAATTTACCGATTTCAAGGTTGTTTTAGATGGACTCAACGACATTTACATTTATGATTCTAAACACAGTTGGACGACGTATTTCGAGGGGATGAATCGCCACCATTTTAAAGCGCATTCGATCAACGATTTAGAAAAGTTGAACGCACGAAGTGACTTTGATATTTACAAAGTCTCTTTTAGTTGTCCTCCCAACAGGCTTGCTGAATTGCAAAAACGACTAGAATCATTCACTTCACTGCCTATAACGATCAGCCGTTCTGGTAAGTATTATTTTGAGATCAACGGACAGGATGTAACAAAATTGTCAGCCTTGCAACATGTTTCAGAATTGATCGGCATTCCGATGACGAATTTCATGTGTTTTGGCGATTATGGGAATGATTTGGATATGATCAAAGAAGTTGGCTATGGTGTAGCCATGGGAAATGCTGTTGAAAGTGTTAAAGATGTTGCTTGGAAAGTCACTGATAGCAACAATCAAAACGGAGTGGCCAAGATCATCAATCGTGCTTTGAAAAATGAATTTGATTAAGAGTAGTTCCAGTCGAAATTAGATTGGGGCTATTTTTTTATCGTGTATTTTGTTTTTCGATAAAAACATCTTGATAAAAATTAAAAGAAGTTATACAATCAAAGTGTTCTATGAAAGCGTTTTTAGTAAACGTTTTAAGAAAAAAACAAATACATATTTTACTATAGAAGGGGTACTAAATTATGGCTGAAAAAACAATTATGCTAGTATGTGCTGCTGGTATGTCAACAAGTCTACTTGTTTCAAAAATGCAAAAAGCTGCTGAAAGCGACGGAATCGATGCAGAAATCTTTGCTACTGCTGCTGCAGATGCAGATGCAAAATTAGATGAAAAACATCCTGATGTTCTAATGCTTGGACCTCAAGTTAGATATCTTGAAGGTCAATTCAAACAAAAGTTGAGCATTCCTGTTGAAGTAATCAATATGCAAGATTACGGTATGATGAATGGTGAAAAGGTGCTAAGAGAAGCTGTTAAGCTGATCGATTAATCAAGATAATACACACAAAAGGGGTGCAAATGCGCCCCTTTAATTGTTTTAAATAAAAGTAAGCGCTTAATTAAAAAATGAGGAGTTTTAAAAATGGCTGAAGAACAACATGATGAACAACTAGAAACAGTAATGGGATTGATTATTAACGGTGGTAACGCTAAGAGTTCATCCTTTGAAGCAATCAATGAAGCTAAAAAAGGACACTTTACTGTTGCTGATCAAAAATTAAAAGAAGCTGACAAATTCTTAGTCGATGCCCACAACTCACAAACTGATATGTTGACCAAAGAGGCTAACGGCGATCATGCCAAAGTAACTCTATTGATGGTTCACTCTCAAGATCATATTATGAATGCCATTACCTTTAGAGACTTGGCTGGAGAAATTGTAGATTTGTACAAGAGACTAGATAAAGAAGGGAAATAATTTCAATGAGTGAAGGAATTCAAATGCCTGAAGGTTTTCTTTGGGGTGGTGCTGTTGCAGCTCATCAATTAGAAGGTGCTTGGAATGAAGATGGCAAAGGAGTTTCCATTGCCGATGTCATGACAGCTGGCGCTCATGGAGTTGCTCGTCGAGTGACTGATGGCGTTAAACCGGGAGAAATTTATCCTAATCATTGGGGAAATGATTTCTATCACAAGTATCCAGAAGATATTAAATTATTTGCTGAATTGGGATTGAAGTGTTTTAGAACTTCCATCGCTTGGACGAGAATTTTTCCCAATGGTGATGAAGAACAACCTAATGAAGCGGGATTGAAATTCTATGATGATTTGTTCGATGAATGTCTCAAATATGGGATTCAGCCGGTCATCACATTGTCACATTTCGAGATTCCATATCATCTTGTAAAGGAGTATGGCGGTTGGAAGAATCGTAAGATGATTGAATTCTTCGATCGGTTTGCGGAAGTTGTTTTCAAGCGTTATCAACATAAAGTTAAGTATTGGATGACTTTTAATGAGATCAACAATCAAACAAATTGGAAAGATCCACATCCCTTGCTCCAAGATTCAGGATTAGAGTTAGGGCCTGATGACAACTGGGAAAAAGAAATGTTCCAAGCTGCTCATTACGAGTTTGTTGCCAGTGCGCATGCAGTTCAAATGGCTCATAAGATCAATCCTAAGCTCCAAGTTGGCTCAATGATTGCGATGTGTCCCGTTTATCCTTTGACTTCTAAGCCAGAAGATATTATGAAAGCAGAACGGGCCATGCAATATCGCTATTACTTTGGCGACGTTCAAGCCTTAGGCTTTTATCCAGAATGGATCGAGAAGTATTGGGCTCGGAAAGGGTATGATCTCGATATTACTGCCGCTGATTTGGCAGCAATTAAGGCGGGAACTGTTGACTATGTTGGCTTTAGTTATTACATGTCATTTACGACTAAAGCACATGCAGGTGAGACTCACTTTGACTATGATGAAGCCGAAGATTTAGTTTCCAATCCGCATGTTGAAAAATCTGACTGGGGTTGGCAAATTGATCCCGTTGGTCTACGTTACGCCATGAATTGGATGACAACTCGTTGGCACAAGCCACTCTTTATTGTTGAGAATGGTTTTGGTGCCTATGACAAGCTGGAAGATGACGGTACGATCCACGATTCATATCGGATTTCATATTTCCACGATCATATTTTACAAATGGAAAAAGCTGTCAAAGAAGATGGCGTTGATTTGATCGGTTACACGCCTTGGGGTCATATTGATTTGATTTCAGCAAGTACCGGTGAAATGAAGAAACGTTATGGGATGATTTACGTTGACCAAGATGATGAGGGTCACGGTAGTCTCAAACGTTATAAGAAAGATTCTTTCAATTGGTATCAAAAAGTAATCGCCTCAAATGGAGAGGATATCGACGAATAAGACATATAAAAGGAGAGGAATTTTTATATGACTGAAACGACAAAAAGTGGTTTAAGAAAAGATTTCTTGTGGGGAGGTGCCGTAGCGGCTAATCAGCTTGAGGGAGCTTTTGACGTTGATGGAAAAGGAGTCAGCGTCTCAGATATTATGACTGCGGGTGCATACCAAAAACCACGTGAGATAACAAAAGGTATTATTCCAGGGAAAAATTATCCCAACCATACAGCAATTGACTTTTATCACCAATATAAAGGCGATATTAAATTGTTTGCGGAAATGGGCTTCAAGTGTTTTAGAACTTCTATTGCTTGGACGAGAATTTTCCCTAATGGGGATGAAGAACAGCCAAATGAAGCTGGTTTAAAGTTTTATGATGATTTGTTTGACGAGTGTTTGAAGTATGGTATCGAACCAGTAATAACCTTGTCGCATTTTGAAATGCCATATCATTTGGCAGAAGCTTATGGTGGCTGGAGAAATCGAAAAGTGATCGACTTCTTTGTTAAATTTGCCACAGTTTGCTTTAAACGTTACAAGGATAAAGTTAAGTATTGGATGACTTTTAACGAAATCAATAATCAAACTACTTTTACCAATGACTTTATGGTCGCAACTGATTCTGGTTTATTATTTGATGGCAATGAGACTGAAGAAGAACGTGAAGCATTGATGTATCAAGCTTCACATTATGAAGTCGTTGCTAGTGCCTTGGCTGTTAAGATTGGTCATAAAATCAATCCTAATTTTGAAATTGGCAATATGGTTAACTTTACTCCAGTTTATCCAGCATCTTCAGATCCAAAAGATATCCTTTTGGCTGAAAAGGCCATGCAGAGACGTTACTGGTGGGCTGATGTCCAAGCATTAGGCGAATATCCAGTTGGAATGGAAGCTTATTTCAAAGCACATAATTTCAGACCAGATATTACCGCAGAAGATCGAGTAGTTTTGCGTGAAGGAACCGTTGATTATATCGGTTTTAGTTACTATAATTCGATGACGGTTAAATATAGCGATGATAATCCTGATTTCAAATTCATTGGTGATCGTGAAACAGTCAAAAATCCTAATCTGAAATATAACGACTGGGGTTGGCCAGTTGACCCAATTGGCTTACGTTATTCGATGAATTGGTTGACAGAACACTATCACAAGCCAGTAATGATTGTTGAAAATGGGTTCGGAGCTTATGATAAAGTTGAAGCTGATGGTAGTATTCATGATGACTATCGGATCGACTATCTCAGAGCTCATATTGAACAGATGATAAAAGCTGTTAACGAAGATGGTGTTGATCTGTTAGGCTACACGCCTTGGGGTTGTATTGACCTAGTTTCAGCTGGAACTGGTCAAATGTCCAAACGTTACGGCTTCATTTATGTTGATAAAGATGATGACGGCAATGGTACGTTAGCGCGCTCAAAGAAGGATTCATTCTACTGGTATCAGAAGGTAATCCGTTCCAATGGATCACAACTAGACTGAATCAACTAAAAGAAGCTGAGACAAAACCAAATTGTTTGTCTCAGCTTCTTTGTTTCAATGCAAATGTAATTTGTTACATGTATAATATAATTATCTTTACTAAAAATGACATAGACCAATTTGAAAGGAGGAAAGAGATTATGTTTCCCTATCAGAAGGTTCATGAATTGAATCGTTTAGAGTTGATCGTCTATAAATATATCATCGGGCATACTAAAGAAGTTCAAAATATGACGATTCGTGAGATGGCAGATGCCGCTCATGTTTCGACTACGACAATTTTGAGGTTTCTTAAAAAGATGGATTATAGCGGCTTTTCTGAATTCAAGTTTGCCTTGAAACAAAGCCTGAAGCAACCTACTAAATCACAACAAGATCCTAGTATGGAACCGATTAAGAACTTTTTTCAGCTGGTGGCAGATGAAGAACCGTTTGATAATAAAATCAATCAAGCAGCCGATATGATCAATGCCTCTGACTTAGTGTTGTTTTTTGGAGTAGGTAACAGCGGTCGGATCGCTCAATATGGCGCCAGTATTTTATCCAGCTATGGTGTGTACTCCTTGCCCATCATTGATCCATTTCAACCGGAACCATTTTCCAATCGTGACTTCTCTAAGACTTTATTGATCCTCGTTTCTGTCTCTGGTGAAACCGATGAAGTCTTAGCTCAAGCCCGGTATTATCGGAAGAATGGGGCGCAGACGATTGCCTTAACAGCTAATTCATATTCAGTTTTAAATCAGATCACTGACTTTTCAATCTCTTATGACACACCACAGAATCGTAAAGGGCATATCAATGTGACAACTCAAGTTCCAATTGTTTACACGCTGGAACAAATCTCAAATTGTGCTTACCATAAGATGGTAGACCATAGCGAAAATCACTTCACGGAACATGTTACGGATTAGTAACATGTTTTTTAGTTTAAAACTTATTATTTTACTTTTAAAAGCATATACAAAATAATGAAAAGGGTTACAATTGAATTTGTAAGCAGATTGGTGTTTCTGCTATGTAACAAATTTTATTTGAGGGGGTTTTGCATATGGCTGAAAAGAAATCCGGCAGTTTCGTCCAAGATAAACTTATTCCTATTGCGGGCAAACTTGCTTCTTCACGTCATTTGATTGCATTACGTGATGGTATGACTTTAGCTGTTCCAATGATTATCATTGGTTCAATCTTCATGATCATCGCACAATTCCCAATTCAAGCCTATCTAGATTTTATGGCTAGTATCTTTGGTAAGAATTGGGCTACGGTATTACAATATCCAACTAACGCCTCATTCCATATTATGGGTCTGATCGCGGTTATCGGTATTTCTTATAACTTGGCAAAGAGTTATAAGGTTGATCCTATCTCTGCTGCAATTGTTTCATTAGGTGCTTTTGTCCTAACGATTCCATTGAAGACAGATAAAGCTGGAGCTTTGTGGATTCCATTGACACAATTTGATTCAGCTGGCCTATTTACAGCTATTATTGTCGGTCTATTTATTACTGACTTCTATGTTTGGATGGTTCACAAGAATTGGACTATTAAGATGCCAGACACAGTTCCACCAGCAGTAAGTAACTCATTTGCTGCTTTGTTCCCAGGTTTAATTATTTTACTTCTTGTTTGGGTAATTCGTTTAGGTGTTGAAGCAACACCAATGCAAAGTATTCCAAATATCATTTCCTTCTTCTTGGCTGATCCATTAGGTCACTTGAGCAATACCTTACCAGGTGCCTTAGTTGCTGAATTCCTGGTTTCATTCCTATGGTTATTCGGTATTCACGGAGCCAACGTTGTTTCAGGTGTTATGATGCCTATCTGGTTAACAGCTTTGAACCAAAACCACGCTGCCTTTACAGCTGGTAAAGCTTTACCAAACATCGTTACAACTTCATTCTTCGATAACTTCGTCCACATGGGTGGTTCCGGTGCTACAATCGGTTTGGCAATGCTTCTAGCCTTTGCCGCAAAGAGTAAGGAACTTAAGACTTTAGGTAAATTGGTTGCCGGTCCTGCACTGTTCAACATCAATGAACCAATCGTCTTTGGATTACCTATTGTTATGAACTACAAGATGGCAGTTCCATTTATTTTGACACCACTTGTAAACGTACTAACAACATATATCGCTATGGCTACTAATTTAGTGGCAAGACCAATGGGTGTTTATATTCCTTGGACAACTCCACCAATCTTGTCAGGATTTATTGCAACTGGTCATATTTCAGGTGCGGTATTGCAAATTATCAACATTGTTCTTGATACATTAATTTACTTCTACTTCTTCAAGTCAATGGATAAAGACAAGTTGGCTGAAGAATTAGGTCAAACAGAAACTGCTAAATAAAACTTTTTGGAGGTCGTGTTTTGAGAAGACTGGGATTGTCATTATATCCAGAACATTCAACTTTTGCTGAGGATAAGAAGTATCTTGAGACAGCACATAAACTAGGTTATTCGCGGATCTTTGCTTCATTGCTGGAATTGGGTGAAGATCAAGACAAAACGATTCGTCGTTTCAAAGAAACAATTGCTTATGGAAACCAATTAGGTTTCGTGACAATTGTTGATATGAATCCTCGTTTATTTAAAGAATTGGATATTAGTTATGATGATTTATCATTTTTCCACGAACTGGGAGCTTATGGTATCAGATTAGATGAGGGCTTTTCTGGTATGGAAGAAGCTAAAATGACTCATAATCCTTATGGTTTGAAAATTGAGATCAATATGAGTTCAGGTACTCATTACTTGGACAATATTATTTCTTATCATCCCAATACCGATAATTTACTCGGTTGTCATAACTTTTATCCACAACGTTTCACTGGTCTCGGTGAAGACTTCTTTATCAAGTGGTCGAACTTCTTCAAGCAACGCAATATTCATTCAGCCGCTTTTGTCAGTTCACATCAAGCAACTTTTGGTCCTTGGCCAGTTCAAGATGGACTACCAACACTAGAAGATGATCGTGATCTTCCAATTGCTACTCAAGTAAAACACTTGTTGATGAGCGATGCCGTTGATGATATTTTGATTGGCAATACTTACGCTTCCGATGAAGAGTTAAAAGAAGCTGCAGAAGCTTTCTTTGCTCCTTATCCAACCTTGAAAGTTAATTTCTCGGCTGATACAACTGATCTAGAAAAAGAAGTTATTTTAAAAACTACTCATATTTATCGTGGCGATGCTTCTGATTACTTGCTTCGTAGTACGATGACACGAGTCGTTTATAAAGATGGCGATTTCCCAGCTCATGATACCAACGATATCAAACGTGGCGATATCATTATTGTGAATGAGAATTACGGTCAATATAAAGGCGAAACGCAAATTGCACTTCGTGATATCAAGAATGATGGACGTCGTAACGTGGTCGGACATTTGGATGAGAAAGAGGCATTCTTGTTGAATTATCTGGAACCATGGAGTAGTTTCAAATTAGCAGAATAAAATAAAGAAATACTATTCTCAATTGAATAGTATTTTTTTATAAGGAGCAAAATATGAATAAATATTTACTTTCCGAAGATAAATTCGATGTTTTTTATAATCTGTACTTGTATTCCTTTAACCGTGAAGATTCACTCCACCGTAAGCAGGTCTTCAAAGAACGCTTTGACCACTCTTTAGTGTATGGCCTGATGAATCGTCAAAAACTTGGCAGTGGACTATTCAGTATTCCATTTGAAGTTAACTTTCATGGCGTCGATTACAAGATGAATGGCATTGGGGATGTGATGAGTGCGCCAGAATTTGGTGGTCACGGAGGTGCTAGTTCGTTGTTGAATGCGGCGTTAAATGATATGCATGAGAATCAGGTGACATTGTCATATCTGGCCCCATTTTCTTATCGTTATTATCGTCGCTTTGGTTACGAACAAGTTTTTGATCATACAGTTATTTCACTGGACAATTACAATTTACCTCGCATCAAGAACTCAACTGCCGGCTATGTAATGCGTGACAAGATTAAGGACATGAATCCAAAAATCAGGGCGATTTATCAGAGCGATAATGAACTCGGGGGAGTAATCCGTCCGCAATGGTGGTGGGATCACATGCTGGATAAACATCAAGATTATCAAATTGCTACAGCTTTTGATGATCACGATGAGATAATTGGCTATTTGATCTACTATAGCGAAGGGGAAACTTTCTATATTCATGAATGGAAGAACTTAACTGATTTGAGCCGAAAGTTATTGAGTCGCTTTATCGTTAGCCATCAATCTATTTTTCGAAAGTTTGTTTATGAATCCGCCGATCCCAACTTAAAAGCTGACTTATTAGAAGAACCAGGTTTAGCTAAAGTAGAAGTGCAACCATATATGATGGCTCGAATAGTTGATTTGTCAGATTTCTTGCAACGCTATCCTGTTCAAAAAACAACCTTAGCTAAAACTTATCTTAAGGTCAACGATACTTTGGCTTGGAATAACCACACTTGGTGTTTGGCGATTGAAGATGGCATTGTTAAATTGAAAATTGCTGACGACCATACCCCTCAACTAGAGCTAACGATTCAGAATTTGACTAAGGCAATGTTTGGCTATCGGAGTCTGAATTCACTGTTTGAGTCTGGGGCAGTGTCAGGTGATCAGAAAAAGCTTGCTGAACTGAATGAAATATTTGTGAAAAATAAGCCACAATTAATAGATTACTTCTAATATAATAGAAAATATTTTGTTAAAATAAATGAGAAGGAATATTTCTCGTTTCCAATGATAATTTATTTACTCACAATTTTATAAAAAAGTAATTTATTATTTTAATTGTATATAATAATAAAAAGAGTAAGCTTTGCCTACGAGTAATTATCTTGAATACTTCACAGTGAAAGGGGCAAAGTCGATGACCTGGAGTGTTTGGCGAGTAGCACCAATAATTACAAGTATCTTTTTTATCCTAGGAGTCTTTACACTTTATCAAGTTGTTTTTGATTGGCTGAAAACCATCTTGCGTGAAAAACAAGTTGACTTCAAAGATGAAACCTTGCGATCGTGGTTCGGAGTTATTTATATGCTGATCTTTATCTTCAGTATGCAATCGACGTTGGTAGGAGAAAAGTTCTCTTGGGAATTTATGAATTTCATCATTATTGCTTTAATATTCTGTGCTTATTTTTTGAATATTAGAATTCCAATCTATTTATTTTTGCCGATTGTCTTAGTGTATATGCTTTTTAATGGTTCTTTTGGTTATTGGGAATCTTGGTGTCACGCGATCAGTCTCATCTTGACATATTGGGCTTTTAATTTTATCAAGCGTTTGCCAGCTCATGCAGATTCTTTTATTAGTTATATGGGAATTGGTATCGTTAGTGGAGCCATAATGTGGTTCTTTGTTGCCGTAAAATTCCACCTTTCACCGATAGTTTACATACAAGAGTGGGGCTATTTAATTATCTTTGAAGTCTTGTTATATAGCTATGTGCGCATGTTAGTCCGTGAAAGTAAGCTGAAGGGTCACTTGTTGGACTTTGCCAATCACGATGCTTTAACTAAGTCAAAGAACTATGCAGCATATAATTCTGATATAAAGATTCTATTTAACCATAGTTTAGAAAATAATTTAGACTTATCGATGATGATGTTTGATATCGATCATTTTAAACAAGTCAATGATTCTTACGGTCACTTGGCAGGTGATCAAGTGCTGAAAAAAACCGCTGCCGCCGTTCAAACAGTCATAAACGAGAATGATTCAAATGTGAAATTGTATCGAACCGGTGGTGAGGAATTTAACGTTGTTTTTCCGGGTTATGATTTGAATTCGACAAAACCACTTGTGACTGAAATTTTTGATACTTTAAATAATATGAGTATTGAAAATGACGATAAAAAGATTAGAATTACCGTTTCTATCGGTGTTTCAAGTTTGCATAATAAGGATAAAAGCACCGATGAATTTTATAAACGAGTTGATAAAAATCTGTATCATTCAAAAGAAAATGGTCGTCATCAGATAACGGCCGTCTAAGGACTCCGTTTTTCGGTTTCAAGTTAAACCGGCTCCTTGTCAAATCGTATTGAATAGTTTTTGTATGAAAGGCATCCTCTCGCAGGATGCTTTTTTATGTACAAATAAGTCTTATTCTCTTAAGAAAATGGTCAAGATTTTTAAAACCGTAACTGACATGTTTGAGCTTGGCGTCTTTGGTTGGTTTCTTTTTATTGTCAGTCATCGTTAGGGCTCGCCTTCTCCGGTCAGCTGGACTAGATGAACCATTGACATCAAATTTAAGCTTCCATTGTCAAATTGTTCCATCATTTGAAATTTTAAAGTGCTTATCAGTCTATGGTAACGAAGTATTATTTTTTACTAACCAAGTTATTACCTCTATTTTGAGTTGAGCGAAGATTGTAGTACTGCCCATGCAAGATTTATACATTTCAATTGCCTGAAGGTTTAATTCTTTTGAATATTTAGCCACAGAAAAACACCCTCGGTATTGTCTCCAATACAGAGGGTGCACTTCAGATCATTAATTCTAACTTTATTATAGTTTATTTATAAAATAAATTAATTATTTTATTTATGCTTTTAAATGTTATGATTTATTTTTAAAGTGACTTTTAACAATTATTTATACAATGTACAATTTGTTTAGTAAACTCAAATACCTATAAACGAATTTAAAGTAGGACTATCCTATCAAAACCGAGGGAGCGGTTATATGACAGATAATACAAAAGACGAAGTGTTTCGGCTAATAGATTCAATGTATAACAATGTTAAAGTGGGAAGCAATGATCCTGATATATTGGATGTACTAATGAAAGCCACTTTAGCTCTTAATAAAGGTATGGCTCCTCAAATAGTAGCAGCTAAGACGGTTAATGGCATAAACCTATTTGTTTTAAGTAATAAAAAGATGAATTTGAGTGCTGAATTTAATGCTGATTACACTCAACTAATCAAATTGTCTCGGGCCGGTAGTTATAAGTGGATCTCTACTGGTGTGGGAGATTTAAGAATTCAGTTTTTTTAAGACTTAATTTTTGCTTTCCAATTAAAAATATTTAATGTTTAAATACCGATGGTTACATCACAAATATAGCATGAATTTGAATAATTTATAAATAGCCTTGGGCTTTACAATTACTTAAGGTTCTAAGTCAAATCGTGTTGGTGATACCTACTTCTAAGAGTCATACCTTAATTGGTATGGTTCTTTTATTTTTAATTCCAATGACATCACGAAGGGTGGAGTTGTAAGACTTATCGATTTTTTGAGATATGATATTCCGTTAATTAATCAACACTTAAGCTAGCAAATCTTTATTTAAAGAAAATGAAGATAAGTATAATAAATACCATATGAAACGAAAAATTTTTGAATCATTAATTTTCAGTGGTATATTTTTCTTTCTTTTTTGAACCTAAAATAAGCAGGTATGATATGAAAATTAAAAATACAGTTACTGAAGAGGTAATAGTAAGCATATTAATTGTTCCGTAACGTTGAACCACTAAACCTATTAAGGGGTTAACAACCATAGTAATTAAACTGATTGCAAAAGATAATCCTGAAATAAACGTTGCTCGAGCATTATCCCTGACCCATAGATTTAACATTTGCATGACAATTGGGTCAAGAATATCCACTACTATATATAGAAGTCCGGCCCCGATTAAAAAAATGATTTTATTATTTTGAATTTGAAGTACAGCTGAAATAATTAGTATCGCTGAAACCAGCATTGATAAATTGGAATACTTTAATTTTGATAACCTGTATGCTTGGGTTGCGATAATGCCACCAAATAGACTATATATCATAAATATAATTCCATTTTCGGCTGAATTGAATCCTATTTTTGAAATATAATCGGGAAGTAATGCAAAAATAGCATTGACGACAGATACGGTAATTATTGTGAAAATGAATAGAAAAAATATATTGGGAGAAAGAACCATTTCTTTAAATACAGACAAAACGTTTTTCAAACTTTTGATAAAAGTTGATTCACTATTGTTAAGGTTATAATTTTTATCAGCTAGAGATTCTTTTTTTATTTCCTTTGTATTGAGAATGATAATACTAGCAATAACAAATGTAATTGATTGGAATATATATGGAAGATCAAAATTCAGTGTATATAAAAAACCACCGGAGAATGTAGCGATGCCTAAAATGATAGAACTTATTAATTGCATATTTCCTCTAATTTTATCATATTGCTTTTCATTGCCTTCTTTTCGAATTCCTTCATAAAAAAGTGCGTCGTCAGCACCGCTTAATAGGGCATTTCCGATGCCTTCTAATACAAAGGACATTATTAAAACAAAAAAAACGTATTTTTTTGCAACGAGGCTGGCACTAACAGTTATTAAGGGCGTCAAAATCAGAATAAGCAATCCGTACAATACGATTGTTTTTTTCTTGAAAATATCTCCTAATATTCCGCTCGGTAGTTCGGAAAAAATTGAGAGAATAAGAACACAGATTGTAATAGAGCAAATTGAACTAAATTTAACTTTAAAAATTGAATAATGAAAAGTATATTAATAATTCTAGTGAATCTAAATTGAGTGAAAATAGTATAACAGTAATATTTAATAGAATAATTCAATAACCTTAACCCCACATCTCATTTAATTTATTGCATAGAACTAAAAACTCGTTTGTTCTGAAAGAATTGAAAATCCATTTAAGTTGGATATTATTAATATATTTTTTAAAGGATTCATCAAATTATGTTTCTATTTCTCCTGAGAAAAGGAAGACTTTTCCATTAGGACTACGGTGCATTCTATTTTTGCATGTAATTGAAGGCATGTCTAAATATATATTAGGAGCAATATCATGATTTATTTTTCTTGCTTTTGTTATTGCTTTTATTTGACTAAATTTTTCAACGGGAATCACCATTTGAATGGGGTGATGTAAGTATTTAGATAGGAACTGAGGAAGGTAGGAACATATGGATCTTCTAAAATGAAGTAATAAATCGTCATCAAAGAAATTTTTTGATGACGGAATCATATCGTAAAGACCTATTAATTCCTCATCTTTCCACCTCAAATTAAATTAAAGAAACATCTGTTGACTGCTATACCCCCATTTTGGATAGCAAACATTTTTAAATAATAGCTTTGAAGAACAGTTTCTTCACTAAAGTTAATAGTCCCTTCAATTTCCTTAGTTAAATTAGGAGACTTAAATTTTAATTTTTGTATGGATAATTTGTTTTTAACGTATCCTTCTACATAGCTGGGTAATTGAATACCTATAAAAACATCACCTGATTCTTGGGAAGTTACGCTTATTTTATAATTAATAGATAGATCCTTCTTGTTATAATCATCACAAGTAAATTCAATGTATGGCATTCCAGTCATCTGAGCAGACTTATCTCCACATTTGTAACAGTAATCAGCATCTATCTGGAATATAGAAGATATTTCGGGTAGATATGTACAGGAAGTAGCTGTTGCGCCACATGAGGAGCAGGTATGATTATTAATACTATTTGAATCAATTCTTGCTCTATAGGTATTAAAACTGTCGAAATTATGCAAGTTATCATCTTGATCTTCAAACATTATTTGTGCCATTTTTTTAGAGAACGGGTTAACTCTGTTTGTCAAATTAGATTCAAATTGCTGCATGTCCTTAATTGTAGAACCTGCGGTTCCTCTTCTTGTTAACTGCATATAATCTCCCATGATTTTATGTGCCATCTTAGTAATTGGATGATCATCATCCAACATCGTAGAAGAATAATAATTAGAAATTCGAGATAGAACTGTTCTCGTTTGCTTGCTTAGTCTGGGGGTTGCTTGCTCCACAAATGAATTATCGCTAATCTTTTCAGGTAATCCGATATGAATAATCGAAATGAATGGTTGAATATCCTCAAGCTTTTTATTTAATTGGAGTGCAATGTCAGAATGATTATAATTATTCAAAACTATTTTCAGTTCGGGAGTGTCTGCTGACTGTACAGCAATTGATGCAATAATCTCTTTTGACCATCCATCAATTGCGTCCAAAACAAGACTGTATTTAGAATCGTAGAGTCTTGATTCAAAAAAAGGCAAATTGTTACATGATAAAAGAAAAAGCCGATTAACCTTTATAGTGCTTATATCGATAGCCTTATTGGCATCTTTAAAAAATGATTGCCCCTTATGACCGATTGCTGGAGCGTTAGGAATAGTATAATTAATATATTTGTTTAATCCGGTTAAAGTGTAATCATCCAGGTTTAAATGATCTTCTTTTCCATGACCATGGAAAACTAACGTATCCCAAAGATTATTTTCTACAAGTTCTTTAATGTTTTTTTCATGAAGGGATTTACTCCCATAAATATCCCAATCTTCAATAGAAAATTTATTTAAGTTTAGGAGTGAGAATGTTGCCTTTCTACAAGAATCAACTGACTTGCCAATAAGTTGTTTAGCTAATAACCACGATAATGAACTGAGATCTCTACCTAAGAGAAAATATATGTTTGTTTCCGCTTTATATCCCTTGTTTAGGAGATCTAAAACTTTTTCCTGGGTGAAATCTTTATATAGACCGATAATCAATAACGACTTGCCCGTAAGTCCACGTCCGCTGATGTTTTTTAGATCAATCCAATCTTTGCATAGAAAAGGATACGTATTATATTCGATTACTTCATTGGATATTACGTAACCAAAATCACATAATTCCCTTTCTTGAAATTCAAAATTATTTGTATTAATTTCTTTCATCTTTTCTAATAAATCTTGTCGCTCAGAAGAAATTCTAATAGGTATATATTTGCCTTTAGATTCCTTTAATGATTCAAAATACTGATGATTGTCTGTAAAATTACGTAGTATATTTTTCATCCTTTTCCCTTTAAGCTTCATTATTAAAAAATAATTAAAATATTTTAATATGTTTATAAAATTATCATAGCAAATATGTTTTGTAAATGATATTTTTCTGTTGATTTATCAATGCTTCATTTTTAATTTGATAAATTTTGAAAAAAAAACCAATAAATACAGATTCAAAATTAATTTTAATCCTGTATTTATTAGTTTTTTTTAATTTTAATAGAAATCTGCAATTTCTTTGTGATTATATTTTCCAACTACTGTATCTGGTTCACCATTTTCGTCGTGATTCCCCCCGGTACCGTGGGTGCAGTATGGGATGGGAAGACCGTCTAGCTCGTCGGCAGTAACAGTTTCCTTAAGGATTATTTCATGAGGCCAACTTCTTCCAAAATCGTACTCATAGCGCACATTTCCATTGAGTAAGTCCGGATATAGATAACCTTCATCAGAAAGAATTGGTTTCTTTACGTCGGATCTAAAAGGTTGAAAATCCTAATCCAGATAAGCCTCATAACTTTGTCCAGCACTAGTAGTAAATGAATACAGATGCGAGTTACTCTAGCCATAGACTAACTGCATGATCGCATGTAGTTGATCATATCTGATTGAAACTGGTACTAATAGTCGTCGCCAAGATGAAGTTTTCTCATCTAATAATTTTGTCATAACGTCTATTGCTATAATTGGGGATTCCATAATATGTGCCTCCAAAGTATTTTTTTGTTCTAAAAATGATAAGACAATCACGTTTGTAAATAACGGTATACATGGCTGAAATTGGAAACGCCTTTAATGAAGGGATAATTCTCACTCTTATTTTAATCCCAATTGGTATTGATATTTTCGATAGTAGGCATTACCAATTTTTTATTATTCTTTAAATATGTTGCATAAAAGGCAATCTTACTAGCATCATCGGATATTTTAACGTTCACTCGATCATCATCTTTGGTAGGGTGATAATTCGTAAATCTGGCGATATTAGTACTGAAATAAGGGAAATTGGAGTATTTCGTTATTTCTGTAAATGAATCTGCTTGCTGCTGATACATGAATTTCGCACCAGGAATATTTTTTTGAATGATATCTTTCCAAATACCGATTCGATCGATAACGATAAAGCTCATACCTTTTAGTTCGGCAAATGTGACTGACTTCTTGTTTGCCAAATAGGTGAACTTATCGAGATTGACTGATAGTGTTTCACTGCCAATGAAATATGATTCGACCTCATCGTTAGAAATCTCTTTATCAGTGATAATAAAGGAGAAATTGTTGTTCATTAAATTCGGCAACACATCGTTTTCTTTTATTAAACTATCCTCGACTTTAATTTTGGATGATAGTTGGTTTCGAATGTCATTGATAAAAATTAGTGGTCCAGGAGCAACACTAGCTATTTTAATGAATTGATGGCTGTTTTCGTAATGTCGGACGGTGTCGATAAACGTTTGATTTTGTGCCAGAACCTTTTGAGCTTCCGTCACAGCTAAATTTCCAGTATCAGTTAGAGATATATTATTGGGTTGACGATTAAAAATTTTTACTCCTAATTCATCTTCAAGCTTCTGCATTCCCCGCGTCACGGTCGGTTGGGTCACCATTAAGTGATCAGCAGTGGCGGCAAACGTGCCATATTTGCTAAATGCAACTAACTCTTCTAATAAGTAGTTATCTATCATATTTTCACCTCGTTAGTATACGTCATACGTATAGTAGCATTCTTATCTAGTAATTTTCAAACCATGATCCTGGGACTATGCTGTACTTATCAATTAAAGAGGACGTTCGTTAGTCCAGTTTGTCGAGGTAAGAAATATGGAGACAGTGAAATTAAATAACGGCGTGGAAATGCCACAATTAGGATTCGGAGTTTTTCAAGTAACAGATTTAGCACAATGTAAACAAGCAGTGTTGGATGCGATTGATGCCGGCTACCGTCTGATCGATACAGCAGCAGCTTATCAAAATGAAACTGCAGTTGGTGAGGCTATTAAGGAAAGTGGTGTTGATCGAAAAGATTTATTCATCACTTCAAAACTTTGGGTTTCTGATATGAATTATGAACGGGCAAAGAAGGGTATTGAAACTTCCTTGAATAATCTAGGGTTAGATTATTTGGATATGTACCTATTACACCAACCATATGGTGATACAGCAGGTGCTTGGCGGGCATTGACTGAAGCATATAAGGCTGGAAAAATTCGTGCCATCGGTGTTTCAAACTTTTACGCTGATCAACTTAAAGATTTGGAACTCTACAATGAGGTAAAACCCGTTGTTAATCAAATTGAAGTTAATCCTTGGTATCAACAAAAGTCTGAGGTTGATTTTAACCAGAGTGAAGATGTTAAGGTCGAAGCTTGGGCACCGTTTGCTGAAGGCAAACATGACATCTTTACAAACGAAACAATCGCTGCAATTGGTCAAAAGTATGGCAAATCAAATGGTCAAGTAATGCTCAGATGGCTGTTGCAACGTGGAATCATTGTTATTCCAAAGTCAGTCCACAAAGAACGTATTGCTGAAAATATTGACGTCTTTGACTTTGTGTTGACTGATGATGAAATGAAGACAATGGCAACTTTAGATAAGAAAGAAAGTCAATTTTTTGACCACAGAGACCTTACTACGATTGAACAGATCTTTGGTTCAAGCTTGGCACAGCTAAAATAATTTTTCAGAGGAGAAATATAATGGCAGAAACAATTAGATTAAATGATGGTAATGAAATTCCCGCAGTTGGATTTGGTGTTTTCTTGATTCCTGATGACGGCTCAACTTACAAGGCAGTTTCTGAAGCACTAAAGGTTGGCTATCGCCACATTGATACAGCGGTTGCTTATTTCAACGAAGATGAAGTCGGCAAGGCAATCAAGGACAGCGGTATTCCTCGTGATGAAATTTTTGTCACAAGTAAATTATGGCTACAAGATTATGGTTATGAAGCCGCTAAAAAAGGAATTGCAACTTCCTTGAAAAAATTAGGCTTAGACTATATTGATTTATACTTGATCCACCAACCTTATGGAGATGTTCCTGGTGCTTGGAAGGCTATGGAAGAAGCTCAAAAAGCTGGTCAACTCAAATCCATCGGTATCAGCAATGCTACTCCTAAGATTTGGAATTCATTCAAAGATTCCTTCGATGTAATGCCAGCTGTAAACCAAGTTGAATACAACCCATACTCACAACAAAAAGAACTTCGTAAGATTTTAGACCCATTGGATGTAAAACTTGAAGCCTGGGGTCCACTTGGTCAGGGCAATGCTGATTTATTCTCAGAACCAATTATCCAAAAATTAAGCGAGAAGTATCACAAGGATGCAGGACAAATTATCTTGAGATTTGAAAATCAAGAGGGGGTCATTGTGCTTCCTAAGTCGACACATGAGTCTCGTATGATTTCTAACAAAGATATTTTTAACTTCGAATTAACTGAAGATGAAATGGAACAAATGCGTTCACTCGATAAGGGCCATGGTTCACACAACCCAGATGATCCTGGTGTTGAACAAATGTTGCTTTCCGCTTTTGATGTACATGCAAACGACTAATTACCACTAAGATGAGAAATGTAATGACTCAAGTATTGATTTTAGGTGTTAACGGACAAGTTGCCCGAATCGTTTGAGCAATTACAAAACAAATAGCGCATTCCACCACAACTGGTGAGATGCGTTTTTTATTTAAAAAAATATTCCAGTTGAATTGTAAATTAATGGGATTAAAAAAAACCGCTGATTTCCTGATGGGGAGTCAGCGGTTATTAAAAACTTTACTATTGATTTTAAACTGTCTTAACTTTTAATTCTTTTGTTTTAGGCATTACGAGATTCAAGATGATAGCCGCAATTGCTGCGACTGCGATTGGTGAACCTAATAAGTATTGCAGAATTTGAGGAGCATTTTTTGTCACAGCTGTTGGCAATAAGACAAGTGCCAAGGTTAGAACGATTGGAATACCGATAATATAAAGATCACGATCGGTAGTCTCCAAACCACGGATAACATTTAAGCCGTTTAACATGATTGTTACCGTGATAATGGCAAAGACACCACCAATTACGGGAGCTGGGATAGCAGCTAAGAAAGCCGATAATTTACTGAAGAAGCCTAAGACTGAGAACCAGATTCCAGCAAATAGAAAAACCCGTTTACTTGCGACACCAGTGATTGAGATGACACCGGCATTAGTTGAGTAACCAGTAACTGGAGTTGTTCCTAAGAGAGCGGCAACCATACAGCTTAAGCCCTCACCAATGATACCGTGATTCCATTGCTTATCAGTGATTTTGTGATTAGTGACAGCACCCATGGCAAACCAGGTACCAGTTGTTTCAGTCGTGATCACCGCATAGATGACGATAAAAGTAATAATAGCTGAAGGGCTGAAATTGATTCCCCAGTGGAGAATGGTTCTTTGAGGGAAACCGAACCAAGCAGCATCAGCAACTTCTTTCCAATTAAACATTCCCATCATAGTTGAAACAATTGTTCCGACACCTAGAGCCAAGATGATTGAACTAGTTCTAAAGAAACGACGTACTCGAGGAAATTTCAAACTGATTCCGACAGAAACTAAAAGCGTTAAAGCTGTTACTGAAGCCAAGATAATATTATTGTCGATCTTACCAGGAGCGTTGAAAATGTTACTATTCAAAGCTGTAGGAATCAGTGACAGACCAACGCATGTAATGATTGTTCCACCAACCAAGGCAGGTACTAAGCGGTTGATGATCTTTTGGAAGATTCCGATAGCACCTAGTATAACTAAAATAATCGAACCGACTAATAAAGCACCAATTAAAGTGCCCATTCCATTACCCTTTAGACCACCTGATGCCAAGACGACCCCAGCAGCGGCTCCTAGAGGTACGAAAGAAGGACCTTGTGAAACTGGCATCTTCATAAAGACGAAAGTTTGGAGGATCGTACCGATCCCTGCAGCTAGAAAGGTTGACTGCAATAATCCCATTTGGTCGCTCAATCCCATGGCCATCATACTAGCCAACACGATTGGCGGTACATAAATATCCATAGCTAGAACATGTTGTAGACCTAAGAAACCAGCTTCGCCATAGCCGACCTTATCGTCAGGACCGACTAATAAACTACTCTTATTATTATCCATTATTGTTTTCCCCTTGATTGTGATGTACTAATTTACCTGAAACATAAACTTGTTGAATATCTGCTGTTTCGGTCTGATAGATCAACCGTTCTAAGACAGCTGCTGGTTGACTTGAAGCGACCTTGGCAAATTTATCTTGAACAATTTGAAAGTCAGCTTGAAAACCAGTTTTAATCTGTCCCGTTGGAAGGTGAAGTGCTTTAGCTCCACCCACGGTTGCTAGATAAAATGCATTTGTGGCAGAAATTCTTGAATTGTCAACGCCAGTTTCTTGAAGCATTTGCGAAGACATAATAGCTTGTTGCATATTACGATAAATACTAGGAGAAAAGCCTCCAGAAATATCAGTCCCTAAACCGATTTTGACTTGTTTTTGGTAGGCTTTCTTAACAGGTAAAACCGAATTGCCAAAGTATACATTAGAAATAGGACAATGGGCGATGGCAGTTTGGGTTTTCTTAAAGAGATCTAAATCAGTATTGCTCAATTGAGTTCCATGAGCCATGACCGACTTATCCGTCAGCAGTCCAAAATGGTTCAAAACTTCCGCATCTCGCATGTTGAAACGGTCAATCGCATATTGATCTTCCCAGATACTTTCACTGCAGTGCGATTGAATCGGTAAGTCATACTTTTTAGCTAATTTTCCTAAGCCAAGTAGCGTTTCGTCTGTACAACTTGGAACGAACCGAGGTGTGATAACGGGAGTTAAAGTAGTTTTAGTGGTTTGTTGGAGTTCTTGCATTGCATGGATAAAAGCCTCAGTGTCGTCTAAAGCTTTTTGAGAAGATTCATCGCGATAATAATCAGGTGTCTGTTCAACATTATCCATGGCGACTTTCCCGATAAAAGCTCGTTGACCGTATTCAGCACAAATCTTTGCCAACACAAGATTAGCTCCATTGTCGATTGATCCAAAGAATAAGCCGGTCGTGGTTCCATTAGCTAGCAAAGTTTGAATCAGATTACGATAAACTTTTTCCGCAAATTGAAGGTCAGTGAATTTGGCTTCCAATGGAAAGGTATAAGTATTTAGCCATTCAAAGAGCGGTCTATCTAAAGCCAGACCAGCCTGTGGCCATTGTGGAGCGTGAATATGTAAATCAGTAAAACCTGGTAACAAGTAACTTCCTTGAGGTAATTCTTGAAGAATTTGGTTATCGGCTGCAGCTTGTCTAACGGATCGATAGTCACTATCGCTAGCGGATATAACACGGTCAATGGTTCCCGACTGGTCTACACATATAAGTGATTCTGGTGTAAAATCCGCCTTGTCAAACGAAGCCGAAGAAAAATAACTTCCTTCAAAAACGATTTGATAGGTGATAATCTAACACTTCCTTAAATTTTATATAGGTAAGGATAACATGAATGTTTATGTAAATAAATAGTAAATAGTTCGTATTTTGCTTGAAAAATATTCAAAAACTTGCTATGTGAGCTTCAAAAATCATTTTTTGAAACAAAATGTAATGGTTTACATCGGCGATAAATAAATATTAAGTTAATTAGACCTTTTTGGTCGTATTTTGTCTCATATCATCTTGAAAATTGTTGCTGATCGAAAATTATGTAAAAAAATTTACATTTTGTCAGCCGTTATAACGCCCATTATTTCGGTATTCTTTTCGTTATAACGATATTTGAAAATATTTGATTTAAAAAATAATCTATTGTAACCGTTTACAAATATGAAAATCTGTCATATACTAATCGGTGTTGAAAGATGAATATATTTTCAGTGAATTGTTACTATTAAATTAGGCGAGATCACTCAACGTATTTTTCTTAACGATAGTTGCTCAAAGACTATCGTTAAGAAAAAACGTTGGTGGTCTCTTTTTTGTTGCAGAAAGGGGGAAATGAGATGGTAGAGATTGCCCAAGTCTTTAACAACAATAGTGCGTTAGTCAACCTAGGAGACGATCGCCAAGCCATTGTGAAAGGCAAAGGAATAGCTTTTAAGAAGACCAAGGGCGGACAAGTTGATTCGAACAAGATTGAGAATATCTTTTATTTAAATACAAAAACGTCAAGAGAAAATTTATATTTTTTGATCAAAGACATTCCAATTGATGTAGTCACAACTACTTATGAAATTATTGATTATGCTAGAGAAAAATTTAATTACAACATCTTAGATTACGTTTATATTACTCTTTCCGACCATATCTACGGTTCCTATCAGCGTATATTGGCCCACACGTATCAAGCAAGTTTGATTCCTGATATGAGCCTACAATATCCAACCGAATATTTAATTGCTAGCCATGGATTGCAAGTGATCAACCGTAATTTACATGTCCAATTTCCAAAGTCAGAGATTAAAAGTATTGCTCTACATTTCATCAATGCTAAAGGTGAAGAATCAAAAGCCAGTGACTTGAAAGAGGACACGACCAAAGAGATCAATGATTCAGTTACTAAGATTTTGAATAAACATCAAATTTATCGAATCGACAGCAATGGTAATTATTTTGACCGCTTTATGATTCATTTACAGTACTTAGCCGGACGCCTTGATAGCAACGAAGATGAGGATAAAGATTTTAGCAATAAGTTGGAAACAGAAATGAAATCAGAATATCCTCGTTCGACCGAGATTGCCAAAGAAATATATCAAGAGTTGCAATCAAGACTAAATAAGAAATTAAACAGCAATGAACTATTATATTTCATCATTCACATCCAACGATTAACACAAGAGAAAAACATTAAGTAGAGGTAAGAATTATGGCAGTTACAAAAGAAGATATTTCAATGACAGGATTTGCAATCGTAGCTTATGCAGGAGACGCTAAGACAGCTTTAATTAAAGCCTTAGACAATGCACGTGAAGGCAAGATCGAAGAAGCTAAGAAATTAGTTGAAGAAGCAACTCAATCAATTAACGATGCCCACAATGAACAAACTAAACTACTAGCCGATGAAGCTGGTGGGATGGATATGGACGTTACATTCATCATGGTCCATGGACAAGATACATTGATGACAACCATGATGTTGATGGATCAATGCAAGTTCTTTATTGATGAATATGAACGTATTAACAAGATTGAGAAGAAGTTAGGTATGGAGAATTAGTTATTTAGAAATTATTAGTATTTAGAGGGGAGTTTTAAAAATGGATGTTCTCACGAGTAAAATCGAAAAGATGAAACCTGGATTTGAAAAAATTGCATCAAATGCCTATGTCTCAGCAATCCGTGATGGCTTTA
The DNA here is from genome assembly GCF_043951805.1 of Companilactobacillus sp. FL22-1. NCBI lineage: Bacteria > Bacillati > Bacillota > Bacilli > Lactobacillales > Lactobacillaceae > Companilactobacillus > Companilactobacillus sp. FL22-1. Next base: position 45,848 of record NZ_JBINJY010000004.1, on the reverse strand, counting down.
TTGCCGCAATGCCAATTATTCTCTTTTCATCATTATTTATTTTGGTAGCATATGTTCCAAATGCTTGGGGTTACCACTGGCCAACCAATGTTGAAAACAATATTATGATTGCTTACAACTATTCAATGGGTCTATTGGCATTGTTCGTTACCGCAACGACTGCTAAAAATTTAACTGATACCAAAAATTTGGATTTGCCAAAAACAAATCAGATGAATGCAGTTTCTGTAATCTTAGCTGCTGAAATTGCCTTCATTATTAGTGCCATTGTTCAAAATAAAGGTGGAGCAGATTTAACATACTTAGGTACACAAGGTTTGGTCGCTTCATACCTTGTTGGTTTGATCGTTCCAAATATTTATTATTTATGTATTAAGAATAACGTCACTATTAAAATGCCTCCACAAGTACCACAGAATATTTCACAAACATTTAAAGATGTTATTCCAATGTTCTTATCAGTTACAGTTTTCTGGGCATTTTCTTTATTACTAGCAACTTTCACAGGTAAAAATCTTGCCCAATTGATTATTTCATTATTAGCACCAATTTTCTCAGCCAGTGATTCATATTTAGGCTTGGCAATTATCGCTGGTGCCATGGGTTTCTTCTGGTTTGTTGGTGTTCAAGGTCCATCAATTGTTGCTCCTGCTGTTGCCGCAATTGAAGTTACTAATACAGCTGAGAACTTGAAATTGATTCAAGCTGGTCATCAGGCCACTCACGTTTTGGCACAAAATGCTCAAGACTATGTTATGAATATGGGTGGTACAGGTTCAACTTTAGTTTTAGTTTTCCTATTTTTGTTCCTAGCAAAATCTAAACAGCTTAAGGCCTTAGGTAAGGCAGCATTTATTCCAGTCAGTTTCTCAGTTAATGAACCAATTTTGTTTGGTGCTCCAATTATCATGAACCCAATCTTCTTTATTCCATTTGTAGTTACTCCAATGGTTAATATTTGCCTATTCAAGTTCTTCATTTCGGTTTTGGGAATGAACGGTATGATGTACACCATGCCATGGGTTATTCCTGCACCAATTGGTATTTTGATTAGTACTGGCTTTGCTCCATTAGCATTTGTCTTTGTGATTTTGAGTTTGGCACTAGATGTATTTATTTGGCTTCCATTTATGAAAGTTTATGATTCACAATTGCTTGATGAAGAAAACAAGAATGCGGTTGCTGAGGGATTAGTACCTGAAACAGATACAGTTAGTGACACTGATATTGATGATGGTTCTGATGTTGGCGTTGTCGCACAATCCACGGACGACAGTTCGACCGATGATTCTGGATTTAAGAAAGACACGGCCGTAATGGTTATCTGTGCTGGTGGTGGAACTAGTGGTATTCTGGCAAACGCTCTGAATAAGACTGCTAAAGAACGTAATTTACCATTGTCAGCAGCTGCTCGTGCTTATGGGCAAGATATGAATATGATTCAAGACATGGATCTAGTTATTTTGGCACCACAAATGGAGAGTATGAAAGGTAACGTTCAAAAGATCACCGATAAATATGGTGTTAAATTAGCTACAACTTCAGGTAAAGAATATATTGAATTAACACGTAATCCAGAAAAGTCATTGCAATTTGTAAAGGCCAATCTATAGGAGGTTTATGGAATGCTTAAATTACCAAAAGATTTTTTAATGGGTGGTGCCAGTGCTGCATATCAAGTAGAGGGTGCTACTAAAGAAGACGGCAAAGGTAAAGTTCTTTGGGATGATTATCTCGCCAAACAGGGTCGTTTTAGTCCAGATCCCGCCGCTGATTTTTATCACCGTTATGAAGAAGATTTAGCATTAGCCGAAAAGTATGGCGTTCAAGCTATCCGAGTTTCAATTGCTTGGTCAAGAATATTCCCCGACGGTGATGGAGATGTTGAGCCGCGCGGTGTTGAGTATTATCATAAATTATTTGCGGCCTGTGAAAAACATCATATTATTCCGTTCGTAACCTTACACCACTTTGATACACCCGAAAAAATGCATGAAATTGGTGATTGGCTAAGTCCTAGAATGCTTGACGCATTCGTCAGATACTCCAAATATTGCTTTAAAGAATTCCCCGAAGTTAAATATTGGATAACTATTAATGAACCAACATCAATGGCCATTCAGCAACATGTCAGCGGCACATTTCCACCTGGTGAAAAAGGCAGATTTGATAATGCATTTCAAGCTGAGCATAATCAAAATGTTGTTCATGCTAGAATTGTTAATGCCTATAAGGAGATGAACTTAGGTGGAGAGATCGGTGTAGTTCACGCTTTACAAACAGTTTATCCATATAGCGATAGTGAAGCGGATAAGCATGCCGCTGCTTTGCAAGATGCTTTTGAAAATAGATTATATTTGGACGGAACTTTGGCCGGTGAATATCATCAAGAAACTTTGCAGTTAGTTGATGAAATTTTGAAAGCAAATAAACAACCAATGTTTAAATATACTGAATCTGAAATGAGTGAGATTAATGAAGCTGCTCATCAATTGGACTTCGTCGGAGTAAATAATTATTTCAGCAAATGGATCAGAGCTTATGATGGAGCTTCCGAAACGGTCCATAATGGGACTGGGGCTAAAGGCAGTTCGGTATCTCGATTACATGGAATTGGCGAAGAAAAGAAACCTGATGGGATTGAAACAACAGATTGGGATTGGTCCATTTATCCAAAAGGGATGCACGATATTCTTATGCGGATTCATGATGACTACCCACTAGTTCCTGCCATTTATGTCACAGAAAATGGTATTGGTTTGAAAGAAGAACTACCTGAGAATGCCACTTCCGACACAATAATTGATGATCCAAAACGAATTGATTATTTGAAGAAGTACATGAAGGCAATCGCCGAAGCCATAAATGATGGGGCTAATGTCAAAGGCTATTTCATCTGGTCCTTGCAAGATCAATTTTCATGGACCAATGGTTATAGCAAACGCTATGGTTTATTCTTCGTTGATTTCCCTACTCAAAAGCGCTACGTAAAAAAGAGTGCCTTTTGGTTTAAGAAACTAAGTGAAACACACGAAATTGAAGATTAATGATTCTGGCCGTTAATATCTTCTACCTCAAAAAAAGTTTTTAATAAGAAACATTCATTTGTTTCCCCTAGGTATTAAAAACTCTACTTAACTGTTAAAAAACAAGAGAACTTCAAGATTTCCTCATCTTGGAGTTCTTTTTTTAGAAAAAATATTACAATAAAAGTATGACTAATAGGAGGAAATCATGGATTATAAATTAATTGCAATAGATATAGATGACACGTTGTTGACTTCTAAAAAAACTATTACTGATCGCAATAAAGCGGCCATCAAGCGTGCTCTGGATCAAGGTATCAAGATTGTTCTTTGTTCGGGCCGGACACATAATGCTATGACTGAATATACTGATGAGCTAGGTATTACAGGAAGTGATCAGTATATGATTACCAATGGCGGTGGAATTATCGAAAATATGGCTGGCGATATTATTGCTGAAGAATTGATGAGCAATGATTTTTATCGTGAATTCGTCGACTTTGTCCATGAACATGACTTGCAATATAACGTAGTCGATAATCAAGGCAATACTTATACCAGCCATCGAGATTGGATCTCCGCTTCTACGATCATTCAAGCCTTTGAAAACGATAATGGTCTTTATTTGAGAGAACCATCGCAAATGCCAGCTGACTTTCAAATTGTCAAAGCCATCATCAATGGGACTGAAGAAGAAATTGATAGTATTTCCGAAACAGTTCACCAACATTATGATAAAGATTACTTCGTAGTTAGAACTGGCGTGGGTTTCTTGGAAATATTCTCACAACATGTTAATAAAGGTGCAGCAGTTAAAACATTGGCCCAAAAATTAGGAATTGATTTATCTCAAGTTATTACATTAGGCGATCGGGAAAACGATATTCCTATGTTAGAGATTGCTGGTAAAGGTATTGCCATGGATAATGCTTTGCCAACTGTGAAAGAAGTAGCTGATGAGGTGACTGCCGACAACGATCATAGTGGTGTTGGTTTAGCAATTGAAAAATTTGCTTTGGATTAAAGGCAAATAATTAAGTCTTAGTGGAATTGTGTTCAGATTATTCCGTAAAAATACAAAATATTTAAAAAAATCAATAAGCAATATCAAAAAGCATTGTTTGAAGTTTGTTTTTTCTTGAAAAACTTCAAACAATGCTTTTTTTATCTAACATTAGATAATTATTAGAGAAAATTAACCATACAAATTCAATATAACTGCAGATTATTTCAAGTGTCAAGTCCGTGAATTAGAATATGATTAGTCAAAATTTAATATTATTAAGAAAACATTTGACAGAGATTTTTAGAGTGATAATCTGAAAATTAAAAAATTGCAAAGGAGTTTTATTTATATGAGTAAGTTAATTGGAATTACGGCAGATGTTTATTTGGAAGCAACATCTGTGATCAATCAAAAAGCAATGGATTTTGTACCTCGTCCAGCTGTCAATGGTGTTTTGGCAACCGGTGGAATTCCAGTTAGTTTACCGTATCTACCTAAAGAAGAGATTAATGGTTTACTAGAACGACTTGATGGAGTGATTTTTACCGGCGGTCCGGATATTGATCCAACTTTTATGGGTGAAGAGCCAATTCCACAATTGGGTGTTACTAATCGCAATCGTGATATCTTTGAGATTGCTTTAGTTCGCACAGCGGTTGCAAAACACATCCCCATTTTAGGGATTTGCCGTGGAGCACAAATAATCAATGTTGCTTTAGGTGGCAGCGTTTATCAGGACTTGCGGACACAGTTTCCTGGGAAAGTTTTGAAACATCACCAATCTGCACCGGGTGATCAACCAACGCATTTTGTCACTGTTGATCACGAGTCGAAATTATTTAAAGCATTTGGTGACAATATTTTCGTAAATTCAAGACACCATCAAGCCATAAAAGATGTTCCAGAGGACTTGAAAGTGGTTGCTACAGCTTCTGACGGGGTTATTGAAGCTATTGAGAATAGTGATGCAAGTGTTCAAGCAGTGCAGTGGCATCCAGAAAATATGTGGCAGCAAGATTCAAAGGAGTTGGAAATCTTTAAGGATTTTGTCAGTCGAACTTAGATTAAAAATTAAACTAGAAGGTGAATTTTATGAAACAAGCGGTTATTCCACATCTACATACCAAATCAACAAGCAACACGAATCATAAAATGGGTTTTTGGACGATTCTTTTGTTTGGAATCAACGGAATTATTGGTTCTGGAATCTTTTTATTGCCAAATGAAGGAATGAAATTATTTGGTCCCGCTAGTTTGGCAGTTCTTGGTTTTGACGCACTATTAATTTTAACTATTGGACTTTGTTTTGCAGAAGATGCCAGTTTGTTTGATGAAACTGGAGGTCCTTATATTTATGCGAAAGCAGCTTTTGGAAATTTTGTTGGCTATGAGGTCGGCTTTGTTACTTGGGCAATTAGAATCATTGCGGAGGGAACAATGTATGTGGCTTTTGCCACGGCTCTAGCAGGAATATTCCCGCAATTAAATAACACTGTTTCTAAGGATATTATTGTAACGATAGTGGCATTGTCTTTGATGGTGATGAATTTGATGGGAGTAAAAATTTCTTCGATCATCAACAATGTCATTACTGTATCTAAACTATTGCCATTATTGCTTTTCATTTCCATCGGTATCTGGTTCATTCGAGGTAATAATTTCACACCATTTTTACCAACTTCTGTAGCTAATACAAGTTCATTTGCTCTTGCTGCGATGACGATGTTTTATGCCTTTACTGGCGTCGAAGGCGCGGTTGTCGCTGCAGGGGAGATGAAAAATCCGGAAAAGAACTTACCAAAGGCTTTGTTAGCTATCATTATTGTCGTTGCTGCAATTTACATGTTGATTCAAGCAGTTTGTATTGGTGTTTTAGGTGCAGGACTTTCAAATAGTGTCGCTCCTGTTCAAGATGCCTTTGCTCAAATTGCTGGCGGATTTGGTAAGTATCTCATTGCTGCTGGAACGCTTTTGTCAATCGGAGGTATTTGCGTTGCTTCGTCATTTATCACACCTCGTTCGGGTGTTGCAATGTCAAATCATGGTATGATGCCAGCTTTTCTTGCTGATAAAAATCGTTACAATGCGCCATATGCGGCTATTGTTGTTTCGGCTTTATTAGGATTGATGATTGCTCTCTCAGGTACTTTTAATACATTGGCCCAAATCAGTGCTGTTTCTCGTTTTGCTCAATACATACCTACATGCATTGCAGTAATTGTCTTTAGAAAAACTATGAAAGACAGAAAACCTGGATTTAAAGTTCCATTTGGCCCAGTTATTCCAATTATCGCTGTTTTGATTTCACTCTGGCTTTTGTATAAGACAAGTTTCGTCAACTTAGTTTGGGGTTTTGGAGCTTTGTTGATTGCCGTACCATTTTATTTCTTAAGCAGAAAGAATTTTGATTAGGAGAAAGAGTTTATGAAAAACATTACGCGAATTTTGACATTGAAAAATGGCTACCATCTTTGGAGTCATACCTTCAATCTTGGTGGAAAAGATAAGTTGCTTTGCCTACATGGTGGCCCTGGTGACACACATGAAGTTTTTGAACGCTTTGGCCAGGAATTAAAGGATCTTGATATTGAAGTTACCATATACGATCAATTAGGCTCTTGGTATTCGGATACTCCAAATTGGGATGATCCGGAAATTTTTAAAAAGTACATGAATGAAGAATATTACCTCGGTGAAGTGGAGGAAGTTAGAAAGCAGTTGGGATATGATAAATTCTTCTTAGCAGGTCATTCCTGGGGTGGAATGCTTTCGATGATGTATGCCAATTCTTATCAGGAACACTTAAAAGGATTGATTATCATCAGTATGATTGACAATATTCCTGATTATTTAACTCACATGAAGGAAATTCGTTATAAAGAATTCTCTCCCGCAATCAATAAGTTTATGGAAGAAATTGAACGTCGCGGTGAGTGGGAAAACAAACAGTATCAAACATATATTACTCATTTGTATCATGAATATGTCAATCGTCGTCAACCGGAGAGGAAATCCCATTTAATCGATATTCAAGCTAAGAATGTTTACAACCATTTTCAGGGTGATAATGAGTTTGTTGTCGTTGGTGATCTTGGTGATTGGGACTATTCAGAAAATATTAAAAAATTTAAAATCCCGACATTACTATCATTTGCTGATCACGAAACAATGCCATTGAGTACGGCTGAACAAATGGCTAAGGATATTCCTAATTCACGTTTGGTTGTGACCCCGGATGCAGGACACAATCAAATGATTGATAATCCTGGTGTATTCTTTACGAATTTGAAAAATTTTTTTAATGATGTTCGAGTAAATAAATTTGAATAAATAAAAATTTAGTAATTAGGCGATGATATTATGGAAGTGAATAAGAATACTGATCTTTCAAATTTTGGCTATAAACAAGAATTAAAGCGAACGCTGACGTTAAAGGATTTAGTCATTTATGGATTGATTTTTATGGTGCCAATTGCACCGATGGGAATTTACGGTTCGGTCATTTCTGAATCCAAGGGTATGATTGCATTAACTTATTTGATTGGAATCATCGCAATGTTTTTTACGGCTTTAAGCTATGGTCAAATGGCACAGGCTTTTCCAATCGCAGGATCAGTTTATGCATATGCTCAAAGGGGAATCAACAAGACAGTTGGTTTTCTATCCGGCTGGATGATTATTCTCGATTATATTTTTGTTCCGTCATTGCTGTATGTGATCTCAGCTAATTCATTGAAGTCACTTTTACCAGGAGTGCCAACTTGGATTTGGTTGGTGATGTTTATCGTGATCAATACAGTAATTAATGTTGTAGGTATTGAATTTACGTCAATTACTAATATGATCTTTCTAGTTGGTGAGTTATTGGTTTTGGCACTATTTATTGGGATGGCTCTCTATGGAATTACCCATGGGGTAGGAGATGGATTCACTTTGAAACCATTTTATGAGAAAGCCAATTTTAATATCCATTTTGTCATGACTGCAACTTCAGTAGCTGTTTTGAGTTTCCTAGGTTTTGATGGTATCAGTACGTTGGCTGAGGAAACAAAAGGTGGCAATAAAACGGTTGGTAAAGGTATTATGTGGGCGCTAATTTTAGTTGGAGTTTTGTTCATTGTCCAAACGTATTTAGCGGCACTGATTGTTCCTGATTGGCACTCATTCACAGATTTAGACACTGCTTTTTACGAGGTTGCTGAAAAAGTCGGTGGTAAACCACTGATGGATATCACTACAATTGCCACGATCTTATCATGGGGTTTTGCCAATGCTCTGGCAGCTCAGGCCGCCATCTCGAGAATTCTTTTTGGGATGTCTCGAGATAATAATTTACCTAGAATTTTAGCAAAGGTACATCCTAAATTTAAAACTCCATATGTTAGTACGCTTATAGTCTCATTAGTTTCTTTGGTTGTGGGTTTATTATTCATGGATCATAGTAATATTTTGTCTGAAATTGTTAATTGTGGTGCTCTAACAGCTTTCTTAGTAATTCATGTTTCTGTTATCAACTATTATTTGATAAAACATCATTCTCACGATTATCTGCGTCATCTAATTGTACCGATTATTGGATTCTTGATTGTTCTATTTGTGATGATTGGATTGGATCCGTTAGCTAAAGAAATTGGACTTGCTTGGCTAGTTATTGGAGCTATCTATTACGGTATTATGAGAATGACAAGGAAAAATGTTGATATTGATATGTAAGAAAAGACATATTTTTTGGGGAAAAAGGATTTTTGACCGCCGACAACAATCATAGTGGTGTTGGTTTAGCGATTGAAAAATTTGCTTTGGATTAAAGGCAAATAATTAAAGTTAATTTATAATTAAAAGCATAGGGGGATAGTATGCGATTAATTATAAAGCAGGTTTTTAATAATAATACGGCGGTGGTTGATTTGGGCGACCACCAACAAGCGATTGTCAAAGGTAAGGGAATTGCTTTTAATAAATCAAAAGGTTCTAAGCTCGACAGTGATCAAATAGAGAAGATTTTTTATTTGGACACAGCCGATTCGCAGAAGAACCTTTATTTTTTATTAAAAGATATTCCAATCGATGTCGTCACCACAACTTATGAAATTGTCGATTATGCTAAAAAGAAGTTGAACTATCACGCCTTGGATTATATATATATTACCTTGAGTGATCATATTTATGGTGCTTACCAAAGATATCGGAGTGGTGATTATCAAGCCAGTAAGATTCCTGATATGAGCGACCAATACTTGGATGAGTATTTAATTGCCAGTAAGGGTCTTGATATCATCAATCGAAATCTTAAAATACAATTGCCAGATTCGGAAATTAAGAATATTGCCTTACATTTTATTAATGCCAAAGATACAGGCGAAAGCAAGTTGAGCCGACCAACTGCCAAAATTGATTTTGGCAGTTTAATTAAAAAAATTCTCATAAAAAATAATATCTTCCGTACACGCAGCAACAGTAATTATTACGATCGGTTCATGATTCATCTGCAATATTTGGAACAAAGGTTAGACAATATGTCGGCTGATGGGGCGTTTGACCACCGGTTTGCACTGGAGATGGAACGAAACTATCCTGGCTCTGCCGATATTGCTAAACAAATATCCAATGCTATTTTTGAACAGCGAGGTGTCCGATTAAACAGTAAGGAAATGTTGTATTTCGTCATTCATATTCAACGGATCACTCAAGAAGACGGCTTAAACCAAAAGAATTAAAAAATATTTAATACTGGACTTAAATTAAAAATTATTTAATAATGTTAGTAAAATATTCATGAAATGATTTTTTTGGAAAGCTGGTCTGTCTATGAATAAAGTAATTGGAATTTCGGCTGATATTTTTACAGGGGAAACTAAAAAAATAAATCAAATATTAATGGACTTTGTTCCCCGACCACTGGTCGATGCTGTAATCTATGCAGGAGGAATACCGGTGGGTCTGCCTTATGTACCAAAAGAGCAGATCAATGGTCTGTTAACTCATTTAGATGGAGTGATCGTTCCTGGTGGTCCGGACATTGATCCAACTTTTATGGGGGAGGAGCCAATTCCTCAATTAGGCGCAACGAATCGAGATCGAGATATTTTTGAAATTGCTTTGATTCGAACGGCTGTGGCCAAGAAGATCCCCATTTTAGGAATCTGTCGGGGGATGCAGATGATCAATGTTTCACTTGGTGGTAGTGTTTATCAGGATCTCAATAGTCAATTTCCTGGGAAAGTTCTTAAGCACAAACAAGATGCACCTGGGGATCAACCGACTCATTTTGTGGCTGTCGATCGAGATTCGAAGCTGTTCAAGACGATTGGCGATAATGTTTTCGTCAATTCGAGACATCATCAAGCAATCAAAGATGTAGCCGAAGGCTTAAAAGTCGTTGCCACCGCTCCAGATGGAGTAATCGAGGGGGTTGAAAACTTTGATGCAAGTATTCAAGGTGTTCAATGGCATCCGGAAAATATGTGGCCTAAGTATGATGAGCAAAGAACTTTGTTTAAGAATTTTGTCGCTAGAATTGAAGCCATTTAGCTGCTTATTGGTAACAATTGCCGTAGGTTACGTTACAATATTCCTGAGAATTGATACAAGGGAGACATAAGTATGGATTATCAATTAGTTGCAATTGACATGGATGGCACGCTTTTGAATAGTCACAGTAAGATTTCGGCCAAGAATCTTCAAGCATTGAAAGATACTCTCAAAAAGGGCATTAAAGTGGTGCTATGTTCTGCTCGGCCTTTTAACGGTTTGATCGACTACGCTAAACAGATTGGCTTAAGCGGTAAGGATCAATATTTGATCTATCTCGGTGGCAATATTATTCAAAACTATGCTGGTGAAGTCATCTATTCTAAAAAATTAAGAAATGAAGATTGTGAAAAAATTTCTGACTTTTTATCGGAACGGAAGGTAAAATTTAGCCTGATCGATAATGAAGGGACGCTTTATGACGGCTATCAGGACTGGATTGAAAAATACATGCTTGATACAAAACTAGGCGTTGTAAAAGTCCTTCTAAAGACCCGTAAGCATAAATTGGCAGAGTTGAAAAAATTAGCTCATGCGACGTATGATGATAAGTTCTACGTGGTTCAGACTAGCGATACTGAAATGCAATTAATGGCGAAGGATGTCAACAAAGGGACTGCGCTAGAACATTTGGTGAAGCATTTAGGGTTAAATCTCTCACAAGTCATGGCGATTGGCGATATGGATAACGACTTACCAATGTTAAAAATTGCTGGTCTCAGTGTGGCGATGGGCAATGCGACAAGTGAAGTAAAGGCTGTTGCTTCTCAAACAGTGCCAGATAACGATCATGATGGGGTCGCAATTGCTCTTGAACAAAATATTATCCCAGCAACTGACTCAATTTAAATAATTAAAAAATAAGAGCGGTAACTCGATTTTGAGTTACCGCTCTATTTATTAATGCTGCAATATTGAAGGTAAAATTGTTATGTCTAGCCTCATTTTTTAGGTTAAATTTGGAAGCTTAGTGATAAATCGTCACTAACTAATTGTTTAAATTGTATCAAGCTGTTCTTCATGTTTAGGTGCTGGATAGGCTTGATCAAGTAATTCTAATTCGTCATCGCTAAAAGTCAGATCAACTGCCGCAAGGTTACTTTGCATATGTTCGACTGACCCCGTTTTAGGGATACTCAACAAATCGTGATTTCTCAAGACCCAAGCTAATAACAATTGATGAACTGTTACTCGTTTTTGGTGTGCCATTTCAGAAAGCACCGGTTTGATCTGTAAATACTCGCTGTCATCAGAACCAAAAGGAGAGTAACCAACAAATGACATCTGATGTTCTTTTTGCCAAGGAAGGATTGAGTATTCGACCCCACGGCTGCCGATATTGTAAAGGTCTTCGTTGATGCGACAATTGTCACCATGGTCAATACTGATTAATTCCTCTAAGTCATGGCGATCAAAGTTAGAGACACCCCAATTACGAATCAATCCAGCTTGAACCATCCGTTCTAAGCCTTCAACGGTTTCTGAAAGTGGAGTATTGCCACGCCAATGTAACAAATAAAGATCAAGATAATCGGTTTGGAGACGTTTCAAGCTAGCCTTCAAACTCTGCTCAATCAATTTAGGAGTAGCGTGAAAAGGATAGAATTTGGAAATCAGTTGCAAGTCTTGGCGCTGGTAGTCCTTGAGAACTTTTCCCACCAGAGTTTCCGATCGTCCTTCGCCATACATCTCAGCGGTGTCGATCAAATTGATTCCGTGATCCAGACCATATCTCATTGCGGCCATTTCTGATTCCGTTCTTTGCGCACTGCCGTCACCAATATGCCATGTTCCAATCCCAATGGCAGAGGTGTTTTGATGGTTAAATGTGATTGATTTCAAGTTAATACCTCTCTTTGATCAATATTTGTAAACGATAACATTACTATTATATAGCTTACCTATTATTTTTAAAATGAAGACGATTTTAGTGTGGACTGTTTGTAAAAAATTATTTACAAACGTTTAGCACGAAGGTAGTATTTAAAATGAAGTGAAAGAATTAACGAACACAAGAGCTTCAAATAAAAAAAGGGGTTAAGTATGTATGGGTATGTACTTATTAGTTAATATCATAGGTGTTTTCGCATTCTTAGCGATTGGTTTCCTTTTTTCTAAGGATCGTTCAAAGATTCAATGGAAATCGATTGCTATCATGGTTGTTCTGAACTTGTTTTTGGCTTGGTTCTTGACTGGTTTCGATGCTGGTCGAGCAATTGTTTCTGGTGCTGCGGACGGCTTTAATTGGTTAGTCCAAGTCGCATATGTCGGAATCAAATTTGCTTTGCCAAGTTGGGTCAATGTCAAAAGTATGGACTTTGTTACAAGTGCATTGTTACCAATTCTTTTGATCGTACCATTGTTTGATATTTTAACTTATATCGGTGTATTACCATTTATTATTAAATGGATCGGTAAAGGTTTATCATTTATTACTGGTCAACCAAAATTTGAATCTTTCTTTGCCGTAGAAATGATGTTTCTTGGCAATACTGAAGCTTTAGCTGTTTCCAGTTTACAATTGAAACAGATGAAAGCTCAACGTAACGTAACATTGGCGATGATGTCAATGAGTTGTGTTACAGCTTCAATTATTGGGGCATACATTCAAATGATGCCAGGTCGATTTATTTTAACTGCAATTCCGATCAACATCATTAACTCTATTATTGTGACAAGTTTATTAAACCCAGTCACAGTTACACCAGAAGAAGATACGATTGCCAAATTGAGTGGTCAAGGTGAAGGCGGCAAAAAAGAGCCATTCTTCTCATTCTTGGGCGATTCAATCTTAGGCGCTGGTCGTTTGATTTTGATCATTACAGCTAATGTTATTGCATTCGTTGCTTTAGCTGCTTTGATCGATAAAGTTCTTCAATTAGTTAACCCATGGCTAACTTTGGAACACATCTTAGGAATTATCATGTATCCATTCGCTTGGTTACTAGGTTTGAATGGGCATGATTCTTTCCAAATGGCTCAATATATGGGAACAAAGTTAGTTACAAACGAATTCGTTGTTATGGGGCGTGTAACAGGAATTATTAAGAGCTTTGATCCTCACTTCAAGGCTGTCTTAACAGTCTTTGTAACATCCTTTGCTAACTTCTCAACTCTAGGTATGATTATTGGTTGTTTCAAGGGAATCGTTGATAAAGAAAAGAACGACATTATTTCTAAGAATGTTGGTTACATGTTATTGTCTGGTATCTTGGTATCACTCTTGTCAGCCGCATTTGTTGGATTGTTTGTTTGGTAAAAAAATCATCAGGTGGATGAAATTAATTCCACTCACAAAAAGATACTCTTTGATTCTAGTGCAGAATCAAAGAGTATTTTTTTAATTGTCAATCTGAATAGTGATTTACTCTAACCAAGTGAAAACCTTGCCGATATTTTTACTCCAAGTATCCCAAGAATGATCACCACTGACAGGCATCCAAGTGTATCGACCTTTAGCATGGATCGAGAGAAAGTTTTTAAACATAATATTGTCCTCGTGCATAAAATCCTCATCGCCACAGAGAGTAAGAAGCTCTTGTTTGGGCTGAAGATTGTTGAAGATATTTGTTAACTGATTTTGAGCAATCTTTTGCGGACTGTCAAAAATACTGTCAAAGGTAGTCTTAGCCATTGGTGACTTGGGATTATCACGAAAATGTTCAATGTCTGTGATGGGGGACAATGCCGCAATTTTGCTAAATTTGTCATCGTTTAAGAATCCAATTTTAAGGGCACCGTAGCCACCCATACTTGAACCGACAAGATAATTCTCACTTCGATCAGTAGAAATTGGTAAAAGATGTTGCATCTTAGGAATAAATTCATCGATGAAGTATGAATAATAAGGAATGAAATCGGAATCAGTATAAAAAGCGTTTCGAGCTTCAGGCATAATAATAGCCCAATTATGTTGTCGAGCTAATTTTTCAATATTGACATGCCTGATCCAGCTAGAATCGTCACCTGTATAGCCATGTAGTAGCCACACAGTGGTGTAATGGTCTTGATTGGTGTCGGGAATGACAACAGTGGTTTTGAAATAAGTATGCAAATAATTCGTTCGATAGCTTAAATTCATTAGTACCATAATAACAACCTCATAAAATTAATTTGGAAAAAGCGTTATTTGCGACGATTGTAGAGATATTTTTGAAAATATAAGTAGTTGATGTAAAGTTGCAAGGTGTCGTTTAAATCATGTAAATCAAGACTGAAGTATTCGGACAGTTTGTTGAGCCGATAATTAGTCGTGTTGCGATGGACATTTAGATCTTTGGAAGTATCGGTGACTTGACCGTTGTGCTTGAAATATGAATCAAGCGTTAATAGCAATTCTTGACCAGCACGGGTTTTATATAAGCCTTTAAAGACTTCTAAGATACGATTTGAATGTAAATTGCATTCTAACAGATGATTCAAGAACTTAATCTGCTTAAAGTAGAAGACATCTTTCATATTCAACTCTGAACTGACTGTGATGGTGTCGGTAGCTTGTTTAACAGCGGTTTTGAGATTATTCATCTTATTACTGATACCAATTTGTAAATTATTCTTTTTGGCATAATCTAAGTATAATTGGACGTTTTCCTCACTTTTGGTAATCAACAACTGGTTATGTGAAGATTTCTCAAAATGATAATCGCCAGCTTTAACCGTTAATGAATCGATCTTTTCGGTACTGATAATAATTGCGAAGCGGGGCAGAGTCAGGTCGATTCCTAGCGTGTTGGCCCGTAATCTTAATTCATCATCTTTTTGGACATCATCTGCTTCAATCCATTGAAATAGGAAGTGATTCAATGATTCCTTGTGTTGATTTTCAATCTGAGTATTATTCAATTGCGAAATCAACAATTCGGTTGATATTTTAAGCAATGACGCTAAAGGAGTGACTTCTTGAGGATTTCCAGTTATGCCAATTACACCGATAGTTTCACCCTTGAATTCAATCGGAATATTGACGCCAGGTTTGCCATAAATACCATATGATTGAACCATTGGTTTAGTTTTGCCGCTCTTGATAGTGTCAATTGCACCAATATGTAAAGTGTTGAGACGTTCCTTGTCACCGCTGGCTATAATATAGCCTTTCTCGTTCATCATGTTGATGTTATAAGGAACGTTTTCCATCATTTTGTCAACGATGGCTTGAGCTAAGGCAGGATCTAATTTCATATGCATTTTCCTTTTTTTTAGTATTTGCTCTATACCACATGACTATTCTACAATGTTTTACTTTAAATAGTTAAAATATTACAATATAAAAACATTAATATTATACTTTTGGAATATTTCCGGTAAAAATAGCCTGCAACTTTGAAAGTCGTGTTTGCTGAACAGATTTGTGCAGTTGCACATTGTGTCATTTAGTCTTTCGGTCTATGATATAAGTGATTTATGATTGCTAGATAATGGTTGAGTTGAATTGAGTCTTTGACCAGTTATTGAATATTCGAGTCATGTGCACAACATTATGCTTTTATACTAGTAATTCAAGTCGAATAGTTGGAAATTTGTTTTAGAGGTGAAATAAAGATGAAAATTTTTTTAGCTCCGGACTCTTTTAAGAATTCTCTGACAGCTAAAGAAGTTGCCCAAGCTTTGCAGAATGGTTTTATCAAAGTCTTTCCCGAAGCTGAATATATCAAAGTACCTATGGCTGATGGAGGCGAAGGTACAGTTCAGTCACTAGTTGATGCTAAGAACGGTCGCTTCGTGACTGAAGAGGTAGTCAATCCCCTAGGCCATCTGACCAAAGCACAATATGGTCTGATCAATGATGGTCAAGTTGCTGTGATCGAAATGGCAGAAGCCAGCGGTATACAATATATCAATAAATTTACGCAAAATCCATATATTACCACCACTTTTGGAACAGGCCAGTTAATTAAATCAGCCATTGAGCACGGTGCTCAAACAATCATTATCGGTCTGGGCGGTTCAGCTACGAACGATGGTGGTGCTGGTATGGCTCAAGCGTTGGGAGCACATTTATTGAATAGTCATGGTCAGGAGTTACAATATGGTGGTGCGATGTTAGAGAAGCTGAATCGAATTGATACTTCAGAAATGATGCCAGAATTAGCGCAAGTCAAGGTGATCATTGCCTCAGATGTTACTAATCCTTTGACCGGTCCTAATGGTTCCAGCCACGTATTTGGACCGCAAAAGGGCGCTAATCCTGATATGGTTGAGTTTCTTGATGCAGCTTTATCGCACTATGCAGATGTTTTAAAACGAGATTTGAACCAAGATGTAAAAAACGTTTCCGGTGCTGGTGCTGCGGGCGGATTAGGGGCTGGTTTATTAGCCTTTACCAACTCTCAAATTCGTTCCGGCGTTGACATCGTGATTGATTATACTGATTTAAAAGACAAAGTTAAGGATGCTGACCTAGTCGTAACTGGTGAAGGTCAGATCGATTTTCAGACTAAGTTTGGAAAAACACCTTTTGGGGTAGCCCAAGCTACTAAGTCCGTCAGTCCAAAGACTCCGGTCATTGCTGTTGCTGGTTCAATTGGTGAAAAAATTTCTGAGTTATATCCATTGGGAATTGATGCTATTTTCTCCTGTGTTCCGGGAGTTCAAGATTTACCTACCGCCATTCAAAGAACTGACCCAAATTTACAACAAGTCGCCGAAAATATCGGTCGCTTAATTAAAAAACTAAAATAGAGACTCAGTATCTGACCAATAGTTAGGTACTGGGTTTTTGTTTTGTCATTAAGCTGAATCATTTAAGTTAATCAGTTTTTTTTGTTACGATATTGTGAGAATGAAAGGGATGACACGATGATTCTTGACGATAATTGGAGTAAAGAACTCAATTTAGGTGCGATCCGACAAATAAAGCCTGTTCGTGGTGGCGATATTAATCAAGCTTTTGAAGTTATGACCACAAGTGGCAACTACTTTTTGAAAGTTCAACCGCATAATGATGCCAGTTTTTTTGAGCATGAAAAAGCTGGGTTAGATTTGTTAGGAGACGTAATCAATGCCCCCAAGGTAATTAAGGCGGGCAGTTTTCAAGGTAACGGTTATCTAGTGCTCAATTATTTAGAATTCGGTACAGGGTCACAATTTGAACTTGGAAAAATGGTTGCAAAGATGCATCTACAGACGGGTCCTCAGTTTGGATTAGATCACAGCGTATTAAACGCTAAGAATCCTAAAATCAATACTTGGCAAGACAATTGGGGCGACTTCTTTATTGATCAGCGAATAAAGGTTTTGGTCGACCAAGTTAAACAAAAAGTTTACTGGAATGATTATCGTGATAATTTGATTCACAAGTTTGAAAGCTTGGTGAAGTCTTATTATCAGGATCATCTAGTGGAGCCCAGTTTGTTGCATGGCGACTTGTGGAATGGCAATGTCGGTTTTCTAAGTAACCATCAGCCAATTTTATTTGACCCAGATGTGTTTTATGGAGATCGTGAAATGGATCTGGCGATGACTTTGTTATTCGGTGGTTTCACAGAAGATTTTTATAAAGGCTATAACAGTGTTTATCC
The DNA here is from genome assembly GCF_043951805.1 of Companilactobacillus sp. FL22-1. NCBI lineage: Bacteria > Bacillati > Bacillota > Bacilli > Lactobacillales > Lactobacillaceae > Companilactobacillus > Companilactobacillus sp. FL22-1. The sequence goes on along the minus strand of NZ_JBINJY010000004.1, from coordinate 27,768 downwards.
ACTGAAAAAAGATTGGCAAAAAAGGATGTCTTGGTATCAGACATATTATCTACTCGCTCATCTGAATCTTTTTGGAGAAACCTATGGCACCAGCTTTGAGAGCGCCTTGCAACAAAGTATCGATGAATTCTGAAATCAAGTCTTGTCATTTTAATGGCATTTGCGGGATACTTAAGATAGATATATTTATACGAGGTGATAGAAACAGATGAATAATGAAATTAAATTTATTGTAGATGAATTGAACGTTATCTATGGTTTTTATCAAGATCAATTTAGTCTCAAACGAATCAAAAGCTACATTCTTAGCATGCCCGAAGATACTAAAATTGTCAGTGTCTCGGCTGGAAAAGTTCCGATGTATGATCATCAAGTGGATTTACCAATTGCTCAGTTCAATGATCAAACTGATTCAGTCGGTTTATTGCAAGTCAATCATACAATGGTCAGCAGTCGTCAAAGCAGTGATATTGAGGCCGATACTCAACGAATCATTACTTTGATCAATCGTCTGATTGCTTTGATTGAACCTAAACAAGTCTAATTAGAGCGTAGATTCATCTAAATATAAGAATATCAATTCAAAATAATACCCTCTGATTCGGATTTGAATCAGAGGGTATTATTTTTGAAATATTTATTTTGGAGGAGGATCAAATTTTCCTTTGAATGTGTGAATGAATTAAATCAAATTGGCAATTTGCATCAAGATTGGTACAACGATAACGAAGAGAACGGTTGAAGTAGTAACTAAGTTAGTAGCATAGTCGACGTCACCGTGTGCTTGATCAACTAAGATTGGCAAGACAGCTAATCCAGGAGCAGCTGATTGAATGATGAATGAGTTTGATTCGATAGTTGGTAGTGATGAACCCATCATTGAACCACCAATCAAGATGATACTGATCATGATTGCAGGAGCAATTACAAATCTACCAAGTAGGGCAATGATTGTGTCACGGTCAAACTTGATTGATTTCAAACCAGCATCAGCTAAAATAATACCGATGTAGATCAAAGACATTGGAGTAACGATACCACCGACCATGTCTAAGGTCTTGTTGATCCATTCTGGAACTGGAATAGCCAACAATAGGAAGACAAGTGAAACCAAGAAACCAACTAATGGTGCGGGAAGCAATTTCTTCCAATTGAATTTTTCTTTCTTAGCACCTTTTTGAACAGTTGGATCATCATTGGAGATGAAGAAGATACCAACAGCCCAAGTTGAGATTGTGTTCATAACATAGTAGATAAGGAAGTAAGGTAAACTCTTAGTTCCGAATAGAGCCATGTTTAAAGGTAAACCAATGAAGATCGTATTTGCGTTAACAAACATGTTAATGAAAGTACCACGACGACCTTTTCTAATTTTGAAGACTTTAGTTAAAATCCAAGCGATGATGTAGCCAATCGTAAAACTGGCAAAGGTGAAAATCAAACCACCGGATAGACTAGCTAATTTGTCCCGGTTCAAATACTTCAAAACTGAAACAAAGATTGAAGCAGGTAAAGCAATTTTCATAATAATGAATGAAATGTTTCCTTTGAACTCGTCACCTAAACGGCCAGAGCCACGTAACCAATACCCCAAGGCGATGACAAGAACGATTTCAGCAACACTTTCCAATGAAGTGATAAATGCAGCCATAATTATGTACCCCTTTATTTGACAAAAATTTTAATTAATATTTAGGTTCCCATTTGATGTCAGCAACGGCTTTCTTAGCGTCAGTAGCATCAGTTAATTTTTCATCGATAGCTTGTTGAGCAACACCAACAGCAACAGTCATACTGAATTCATCTAGTTTAGAAACTGGAGGAAGGACAGCAGCACCTGGTTGTTCTGGATCGACGATTCCACCTAATGAGTGGGCAGCTTTGTTAATCATACCATCTGAAAGAATCTTAGCATTAACAGCCATTGAACCAAGACCTAGACCTGGATAAACCAAAGCGTTGTTAGCTTGACCGATATGGTAAGTAACACCATTATATTCAACTGGTTCAACTGGAATACCTGTAGCAATCAAAGCTTTACCATCAGTCCATTTCAAAAGATCTTCAGCTTTTGCTTCGGCAAGTTTTGTAGGATTTGAAAGTGGGAAGATGATTGGACGGTCAGTGTGAGCCGCCATTTCTTTGATGATTGATTCAGTAAATGTACCAGGTTGAGTTGAAGTACCAACCAAAATTGTTGGATGAACAGCCTTCACAACAGCTTCGAGGTTTGTAAGTTCATCAGCATTAGCAAATTCACTACGTTTTCTAGTAAATGGTTTTTGTTCTGGTGTTAAATCCTCAGTATCATCGAATAGGAGTCCTTGTTTATCAACGAGATAGAAGTGTTTTCTAGCTTCATCTTCAGAAAGGCCTTCTTCAACCATTGCATCGAAGATTCGTTTAGTAATACCTGCACCAGCAGTACCAGCACCAAATGATAGGTAAACTTGATCAGTTAATTTTTCTTTAGAAATGTTCAAAGCACCTAAGATACCAGCCAAAGTGATGATACCTGTACCTTGAATATCGTCATTGAATGTTAAAATTTGGTCTTTGTACTTGTTCAAGATATTAGCAGCATTGCTTCTACCAAAGTCTTCAAAGTGCAAATACATATCTGGGAACAAGTTTTCAGCTGTTTCAACGAACTTATCAACGAAGTTGTAATACTTGTCGCCAGTAACACGTTCGTGATGATTACCCATATAAAGATCATCGGCAAGCAATTCTTTTCTGTTAGTACCAACATCCAAGACAACTGGTAGAACTGATTTAGGATCAACGCCGGCAGCAGCAGTATAAACCATCAATTTACCAACTGAAATATCGACACCTTGGACACCCCAATCACCGATACCAAGAATACCTTCACCGTCAGTTACAACGATCAACTTGATGTTGCGACCTTTAGAAGCGTTCTTTAAAGTTGCTTCGATATCATCTTGATCATCAATTGATAGGTAAGCCGCATTTTGTGGGTCTAAGAACAAGTGGCTGTAATTTTCAATCGTGTCAGCGATAGTTGGATCATAAACGACGGGCATAAATTCGTTAACATGTTCACTGAAAAGCTTGTAGAACAAAGTTACGTTTTCGTTGAATAAGTCCATTAAATACATTCTCTTAGCTAAGAAAGTATCCTTGTTAGAATAGTTTTCGTAAGCTTGTTCAACTTGTTGGTCCAATGTTTGTACGAATGGTGGCAAAAGACCTTCAAGGTGATTTTCTTTACGTTCTTCTTTGGTAAAGGCAGTACCTTTATTCAAAAAATGATTATTTAGTAAATCTAAACCTTCATATGTCATAAAAAATTCCTCCTAAATTTATTGAATCTAGTTCAACATTGGAATATTCCAATGCCTGTTAATTAACTTTCGTGATGTATCATAAACCCTTATAAAAAATATAGTCAAATATGTTATCATTAATAAATAATATTTATAGGTGAAGCTAATGAATTTAAAAGATTATCAATACTTTCAAAAACTGTCAGAATTAAAGAACTTTTCTGAGACTGCCACTTTCTTTGGCGTCAGCCAGCCGACTATCACATATGCCCTAAAACGCTTGGAAGACACTTATGGGATGGCACTTGTCGAACGAAAGAGCTATGCCAACTCTTTAAAACTGACCTATGCCGGGCAGCAAGTCTTACGCCATATCGAGCGGATCTTGTTGGAAGAGCACTTGATCGATGAGGATATCTCGCGGATCAAACGGGACAAAATCGTCATGGGTTGGCCACCGATAATTACTAACTATTTGATTCCCAAAGTATTTGATCGCTTAAAAGATGCTGATCTCTTGGATAGTATCGTTCAAGTCAGTGATGGTTCGGCGGAACTATTATCGAAATTAAAAAAGGGCGCTTTGGATGTGTCTTTATTAGGAACAACGGTTATGCCGCAAGAAGAACAGCTTGAATATCAATTGATTCAAGAACATCATTTTAAGTTTATCGCCTCAGATCAACGTGATGTTTCAAAAATTGATTCGATTCAAAAATTATTTGCGGAAGATTTTATTTCCTTGGATGAAGGTTCAGTTCATAATGTTGTTTTGCAAAAGTTGATCGAGCACTACAATGTGGCACCGCATACGATGTTTCAAACGTCAGATTACAAGTTAATGTTGAGTTTGGTTCAAGCTGATAAGGGAATCAGTTTTGTTACAGAAACAGCGATTGAAGGCATCAAAGGGCTTCAAGAGATAACTATTCCTGATTTGAAGTTACCTTCTTTCTACTTATTATTTGTTTACCGACACAGTATGGTTGGGAACCAAAGATTGGCAGAATTAATGCATATTTTTAAAAATATTTAAATAATAATTTTTTATATAAAAAAAACGAGGTATACAGGTATAGTCCATTCACGTTACAATATATTTGCCGATTTTTATTGGCGGAGAATTTTGGTGATAAGTATTATCTATGGCAAAAATATCTCATCAATATTTGGCCATAAATTGTATTTTTATTATGTTATTATCACTTTCTAAAATAAAAATGAGTGGATATCTGTGGGATAGTTCAAAAAAAACGCTCATTTTATAGGTTGGAAGCTGTGTTAAACGGTTTCAACCTTTTTTTCTTTACTTATAAAAATATGTCTAATTTAAATATTAGCCAATATTTATTTGAAAATATGGTATTATACTAATCGAAGGGTTGCTTATTGCGTAGTACACCTTCTTGAGAATTTCATGATAATAATAGTTATTAGTTTAGCTATTACTGGTTTGATGGTAGTTCCTCCCTGAGCTACCATTTTTTTAGACAAAAATAAGAGCCTCTACACTTTTGTGTAGGGGCTCTTTTAGTTACAATTTAAAGTTTCTTTTTGTGTAATTTACTGTGGTGCAAACTGTATGTAAAGTAAATGATCAGGCCAAGCGTAAACCAAATGGCAAAGACCATCCAAGTGAATGCTTGCAACTGGGTCATTAAAACGATACACATGATGAATGAAACTATCGGAATGATTGGGAAGAACGGTACTTTGAAACCAACTGGCATTTGGTCGTAATTCTTCAATCGGCGTAAGAAGATTACTCCTAATGAAACTGCTGAGAAAGCAAAGAGGGTTCCAATATTTACTAATTCAGTGATTTTTTCAAGTGGAACTAACATCGCCACTAAACTAGCAACGATTGCAAAAATATAAGTATTAAAAACTGGTACTTTCGTTTTTTGATTAACTTGTGAAAGTTTCTTGGGTAAGAGGCCATCACGGCTGATTGCAAAAATCAAACGAGTACCACCATACGACATTACCAAAAGTACGGTTGTCATCCCGGCAACTGCGCCAATGGAGACGATAGCTGCGACCCAGTTTTGATTCATTAATTGCAAAACATAGGCTACTGGATCAGCAACGTTTAACTTCGTGTAATGTTCCACACCTACTAAAACAGCAGCCACAGCGGCATAGAGAACCGAAGCAATCATGAGTGATGACACGATTCCAATTGGCATATCCCGTTGTGGTTTTTTGACTTCTTCTGAAGCTGTTGAAACGGCGTCAAAACCAATATAAGCGTAAAAGGCGATTGCTGAACCAGCCAATACTCCTTTAAAGCCAAAAGGAAACATTGGATTGTAGTTAGCTGGTTTAACATAAAAGATTGCTACAGCGATGAAGAGTACGATCACGGCAATTTTTACGCCGACCAAAATCGTGTTTAAGGTAGTTGACTCTTTAGTTCCCTTGGACAAAATAAAACCGATAATTAAAGTAATGATTCCGGCAATTAAATTAATGCCACCTTTGGTACCCGGTGTACCTAGTGACGCTGACAGAAATTCGGGTAATTTTATCCCAAAACCTGCTAAGAGATTTTGGAAATAAGCTGACCAACTGACGGCCACTGATGAGACGGCAAACAAGTACTCTGATACTAATGCCCAACCGATCACCCAAGCGACGATTTCACCAAAGACGGTATAGACGTACGTATAAGCACTCCCAGCCAAGGGGATGGTCGAAGCAAATTCAGCGTAACAAAGTGCAGCTAAGGCGCAGACTGCAGCTGACAAGATATAGGAGAACATGGCCCCCGGACCAGCATAATTAGCAGCGATGATTCCAGGAGTAATAAAAATCCCAGCTCCGACGATTGCTCCTACACCCATAGCTGTTAATCCCCAAGCGGAAAGATTTCGACTAAGCTGTGACTCGTTGATTGATTCAATTTCAAATTCTTTTTTCTTTAACAAACGGGTCGATTCCATATTGTATCCTCCATCAGTAGGAAGTTTTGAGGTATCGCCGCATGAGAAAGACTTTTATCATAACCAGGAAAAGTATAAATGGTCTATTTACAAAAAGTCAATAAATATGTTTATACAAATTGAGCAAATAAATTGTTGAAACCGATTACAACGGTTATAATCATGGTGCCGTAGAGTGTACTTTGTCATAACCAATTTTTTCCACACAAATGGTATAGGAGGTAACGATGCAAAATAAGACCGTTGTTGCGATTGCTGGTGGTGGAGAGAAGATTTATGAAATGATCGATTCTTTTAACGAAGAGATCCAATTCGACTTGTTCACGGTTGAAATCCCCAATCGAGTTTTTGGTCAAAATGTCAATGTCATCAAAGCTTCAGATGATGATGAGATTGCAGCTTTGGCCGTTAGCGATATTTTGCAAGGTGCGGATATTCTTTTCAAAGGTTTGATCCAGACGCACACCTTGTTAAAGGCTGTTTTACAACACAAGCAAGAGTTGGTCCAAAGTCCTGTGTTATCGCACGTATCCATCTTACACATTCCGGAAATCAGCCGCCTGATTCTACTGACTGATGCGGCGATGAACATCGAACCTAATTTTGAGCAGTCGTTAGCCATCATTGAGAATGCCGTTTCGGTTGCACATGATCTCGGGATTGACCATCCGAAAACTGCGCTGTTGAGTGCCGCGGAAAACTTTAATCCCAAGATGCCATCATCAGTCTGGGGTCGGGAATTGACCCAGCACTATCAGAGTTATCCGATAGAGTCCGACGTTTTTGGACCTATTTCATTTGATTTAGCTCTTTCTTCAAAAATTGCTCACGAAAAAAAGTTTACCGGACCCATTGTCGGGGATGCGGATATTTTAGTCGTGCCCAATCTTGATGTTGGCAATGTGTTATATAAGTCACTGACACTTTTTACCAAGACTCAAGTTGGTGGTTTGATTGTCGGTGCAAAAGTACCGATCGTGTTAACTTCACGAGGTGACAAATTAGAAAATAAACGGGCCTCGTTAGAGTTTGCGTTTAACGTTATTTAAAAGTAGGTGAAATGATGAATTATCGAACATTGGTTATTAACCCGGGCTCGACTTCCACCAAAATCGCTATTTTTGAAGATACCCATCTTTTGGCCCAGCAGGAAATCAATTATTTACCCGCTGATCTGGCGCATTTTGTAGATTTGATGGACCAAAAGGATTTTCGAATTAAAAGTATTGTTGATTTTATGAATAAGCATGATTTTGACTTTCAAAGTATCGATGCTTTCGTTGGCCGAGGCGGTCTGATGCGAGCAATCCCGGGAGGTACTTATACGATTGACACACAGATGATTTCTGATCTGACTAAAGGGCTTTTCGGAATTCATGCGGCCAATTTGGGAGCAATTATTGCAGATTATTTTGGCGAAATGTATCAGCGTCCAGCCTTTGTCGTCGATCCGGTCGTCGTTGATGAATTTGATCCTGTGGCCTACTTGTCAGGTTATAAAGACTGGGATCGACGGAGTGTCTTTCATGCATTGAATCAAAAAGCCGTTGCCAGACAAGCCCTAAAGCAAATTGGTAAATCTTATGAGAATGCGAATCTGATCGTGGCACATATGGGTGGCGGTATTTCTGTTGGGGCACATAAGTTAGGTCGAGTGGTCGATGTCAATAACGGACTCGATGGCGATGGAACATATTCGCCGAATCGGACAGGTTCAGTCAGTGCCATCTCTTTAGTCGATTATATTTATGACCAAGCTCCAAAAAAGTCCGAAGTGGTCAAACTGATTACTCACGAAGGTGGTTTGAAATCATACCTTGGTACCGATGATCTGAAGACGATTGAAAAAGAAATCGATCAAGGCGATGAGTACTCGCGGTTGATTTTTGATGGCATGGTCTATCAGATTGCTAAAGAAATTGGCAAGCAAGCGACAGTTTTAATGGGTCAAGTTGATCTAATTGTTTTGACCGGTGGGATGGCTCGTTCTGGGCGGTTAGTGAAAGCGCTTACGCAAAGGGTGGACTGGATTGCTCCTGTGACCGTTATCCCCGGACAGATGGAAATGCAAGCTTTAAACTTAGGGGCTCAAAGAGTTTTACAACAAATTGAGCAGCCAAAAAATTATGTCAAAGAAGCGGAGGAACTTGCAAATGGCAGATCCATATGACTTGGTGGTGATCGGTGGTGGAGTTGGCGGTTATAGTGGCGCCATTAGAGCCAGTCAATTAGGGTTAAAAGTTGCCTTAGTTGAAGCTGACCTTTTAGGTGGAACTTGTCTCAACCGAGGCTGTATTCCCACCAAAGCTTATTTGAAATCAGCCGAAGTCTTTAGAGAAGTAAAACAAGCTGACAACTTTGGTATTACTAATTCGGGTGAATTTGGCGTTGATTTTTCCTCAATCAAGCGTCGCAAAGACCAAATTGTCGAGAAACTTCGTTCAGGTGTCGCTTTTCTGATCAAGAAGAATCAGATTGATTATTTTGCAGGTCAAGCCAGTGTTTTGGGCACTTCGATTTTCACACCTAAAGCAGGCTCAGTGATGATTAAACCTAATAATGGTGACGATGAAGTGATTTTGACACCAAAGAATGTTTTGATTGCGACTGGTTCGAGGCCAAGCAGCTTGTCTAACTTAGAGATCGATGGCGAAAGAATTCTCAGTTCCAATGATGTTTTGGAATTAAATGAATTGCCGGACTCAATTGTCATCATCGGTGGTGGAGTGATTGGCGTCGAGTGGGCCTCGTTGTTGACTGATTTAGGTGTCAAAGTTGAATTAGTTGAGTTTCAAGATCAGTTGATCGCTAGTGAGAGTTCCCAAGCAGCCAAAATTTTACAAGCAGAATTGACTAAACGTGGTGTCAAAGTCGATTTGAGTACTTCAGTCGAAGAAATCAATTTGGACGGAGAAAATTTAAAAATCGTTGCCAAAACTGAGGATCAATTTTTTGATGTCACCGCCCAGAAAGTTTTAGTAGCGGTCGGTCGGCGCCCCAATGTTGAAAATATTGGCTTAGAAGCTGCCGGAATTGAATTTGATCAGCAGGGGATCATCGTGAATGATTATTATCAAACTAATCTGGACAATATTTATGCAATTGGTGATGTGATCAATACTTTGCAGCTAGCTCATGTGGCAGCTAAGGAAGCCGAATTAGCGGTTGAACACATCGCTGGACAAGTGATTGAAAAACTCGATTATCAAAATGTTCCCCGAGGTATTTACACTTATCCTGAGATTGCAAGCGTTGGACGGACAGATGGTACAACGATTTCCACCCAGGAAGCTTTACAAGGTCGTTTTGATTGGCAGGCCAATGGAAAAGCGATGATTGAAAAATTTGACGTTGGCTATGTCGAAGCTTTTGGCGACAAAATGACCGAGGACTTTATCGGTTTGACGATTGTTGGTGGGCACGCCACAGATATGATCAGTGAAGCTAGTTTGGCGTTATATTTGAATGCCACTCCAGAAGAAATCGGTCAAACGATTCATCCGCATCCCACTCAAAGTGAAGCCATTATGGAAGCTAATAACGATATTTTTGGTAGGGCAATTAATAAGTAAAGGAGTAGAGCAATGGATTTAAAGCAAAGTCAACTTTCCAATAGTGAAATTATTTCAGCTTATCGAATCATCAAGAAAGCTCGCCGTTTAGATGAACGTCTCTGGCAGCTTAATCGAATTGGTAAATCTACTTTTAATATTTCCGGTCAAGGGGCGGAAGTGGCTCAAGTGGCAATGAGTTTGGCCTTTGACCCTGAGATTGATTATTTTTTACCGTACTATCGTGATATGGCAGCAGTTATGGTTTTTGGAACTAGTGCCAAGAGTATCGTGATGGGTTCTTTAGGTAAAGAGGCCGATCCTGCTTCTCACGGTCGTCAGATGCCGAATCATTATGGCGATAAAGAGCACCACGTAATATCCTTTAGTTCAACTGTTACGACTCAATTTCCTCTGGCAACCGGAGTAGGTTTGGCTTTACAGATCGATCAAAAACCAGGGATTGTTTTGACTTCAACTGGTGAAGGCTCGACTGCAGAAGGCGATTTCCATGAAGCCTTGAATTTTGCCGGTATTAAGAAATTGCCTGTTATCTTTGTAATCGAAAATAACGGCTATGCAATCTCAACGCCTAATCATGAGGAATTTTCTACCAATGACCTCAGCACTCGGGCAATTGGTTATGGAATGCCCGGTAAAAAAGTTGATGGACATGATTTTACTAGCACATATTTAGCCTTCAAAGAAGCAATTGAGAATGCTCGGACGGGTCAAGGTGCTAGTTTGATAGAAATCACCGTCGATCGTTTGACAGCTCATTCCTCTGATGACGATCAACGAGTTTATCGTGAAAAGTCTGATATTGATACGATGAAAGAAAATGACTGTATCAAAGGTTTTGAAAGTCAGTTACTAGCCGAAAATATTTTAACGCAATCCGAGCTTGAAACAATCGATCAGGAGATCATTCAAGAAATTGATCAAGCAACGACTGCTGCTGAAGCAATGCCAGATCCAAGTGCTGACCAAATATCAACACATGTTTATGCGGGAGGATTGAACAATGGCTGAGGTTACGTATTTAGAAGCAATCAATCAAGCTTTACAAGAAGAAATGTCACGAGATCCTAAGACAGTTATCTTTGGCGAGGATGTTGGTGGCGATAAAGGTGGCGTCTTTGGTGCTACCAAGGAATTAGCTGAACAATTCGGTGATCACAGAGTTTTCAATTCACCTTTAGGAGAATCTGAAATTGCTGGATTGGCCGTCGGTTTAGGCATAATGGGTCATCGGGCAATTGCCGAATTTCAGTTTGCTGATTACATTTTGCCCGCAGTCAATCAAATTATGTCGGAAGCGGCCAAGATGCGTTATCGGACAGCTGGTGATTATACCGTACCGGTAGTCTTTCGGACTCCGTATGGTGGTGGAGTTCGTGGCGGCTTTTATCATTCCCAATCTACCGAAAAGATTTTTGTCGGTCAGCCTGGGTTAAGAGTGGTGACACCTTCAACCGTCTACGATGCAAAAGGTTTGTTGAAAGCAGCTATCAGAAGCGATGATCCAGTTTTATTCTACGAGCACAAGCGACTCTATCGAGCTTTGAAGGCTGAATTACCAACCACTGATTATACAGTCGATTTGGACAAAGCCAAAGTTGTTCGTGAAGGATCTGATCTGACTATCTTTGCTTATGGCATGATGATGCAGTACGCATTGGCTGCCAGTGAAGAACTAGCTAATCAAGGTGTCTCAGTTGAAGTAGTTGACTTAGTTAGTCTATATCCATTGGACAAGACAACAATCATTCAAGCTGCTAAAAAAACTGGAAAAGTTTTGCTGATCACGGAAGATACTAAAGAGGGCAGCGTCATGAATAATGTTTCCGCTCTCATTGCCGAAGAAGCATTATTTGAACTTGACGCACCAATCAAAATCTTAGCCGGACCAGATTCGCCAAGTATGCCGTACGCCAAGAATTTAGAAGATGCTTTTCTAGTAAATCAAGCCGATGTCACCCAAGCCGTGACTGAATTGGCAGAATTTTAGGAGGGAATCCAATGTCGGAAATAATGGTAAAAATGCCCCCTTTAGGTGAAAGCGTTACCGAGGCCACTGTCAGTCAGTGGTTAGTTCAACCAGGTAGTGTCGTCAAGAAGTATGAACCACTTTTAGAAGCTATGTCAGATAAAGTCACCACCGAGATTCCAGCCAGTGAAGATGGTATCGTTCAAACGTTACTTGTCACTGAAGGAGATGTCGTTTCGATTGGCAGCGATATTTTAACTCTGGAGACCGACTCGAAAAAGACTGAACCAACGCAGACCGATTCGACACCTGCTGTCAAACCGGCAGAGACTGAGACAAATAATCGGTTACGTTTTTCACCAGCAGTATTAAAAATCGCTGGCGAACAAGGAATCGATTTGAACGAAGTTAAAGGTACTGGTACGGGCGGTCGGATCACCAGAAAAGATGTTTTAAGTTATCAGCCAAGTGAATCAATTCCTCAGACAGTTGAAACAGTGGTGGCAGAAAAACCAGTGCTTGACCGGCCAACGACTGAAATTAATACTGACGACATCGTAACTATCAGTCCTTTGCGCAAAGCGATTGCCAAGAATCTGGTTCAGAGTGTAACTGAAATTCCTCAAGCTTGGACAATGATCGAAGTCGACGTGACTAATTTAGTTAAACTGCGCCATAATTTAAAACAAGCATTTTTCGAACAAAATGGTTTTAAGTTGTCATTTTTCCCATTCTTTGTCAAGGCCGTCAATCAAGCGCTGATGAATCATCCGAAATTAAACAGCAGCTGGCAAGATGAAACCATTGTCTATCACGATGCCATCAATACCTCAATTGCGGTGGCAACTGAAGAAGCGTTGTTTGTTCCAGTAATCAAAAATTCTAATTATTTAAGCGTGGCAGGCATTGCCAGTGAAATTAATCGACTAGTTGATAAAGTCAAGACGAATAGTCTCACTAGTGCGGATATGGCCGATGGAACTTTCACGGTCAATAATACGGGAAGTTTTGGCTCGCGAGAATCAAAAGGAATTATTAATCCTCCGCAAGCCGCAATTTTACAAGTCGAGGCAATTAGAAAAGAAGTCAAAGTTATGCCTGACGAAGCGATTGCCGTTCGTGACGTAGTTAATCTCTGTCTGACGATCGACCATCGTATTTTAGATGGACTAGCCGCAGGAAGATTTTTGAATGAAGTCAAAACTAATTTGGAAACAATCGATAGTACGACCAACATTTACTGATACTAAGGAGTGTAACAATGAAATTATTTGATGAAATGATTAAGAGCGATTACGAACAAGTGGTTTTTTGCCAAGATAATGTTTCTGGCCTCAAAGCCATTATTGCTATTCACGATACTACTCTCGGTCCAGCCCTTGGTGGATGCCGTATGTGGCCTTATGCTTCAGAAGAAGAAGCCCTGATCGATGCGTTGAGATTGGCCAAAGGGATGACTTATAAGAATGCAGCTGCTGGTTTAAACCTTGGTGGTGCAAAGACTGTCATTATCGGTGATCCCAAAACCGATAAAAGTGAAGCAATGTTTAGAGCTTTAGGCCGCTATATTGAAAGTTTGAATGGCCGTTATATCACCGCTGAAGATGTCGGAACTACGACTCAAGACATGAATCAAATTTATATGGAAACAAATTTTGTTACTGGTACGACTGATGCTAAAGGAGCTTCAGGTAATCCAAGTCCGGTGACGGCTTTAGGAGTTTACTATGCCCTCAAACGTACTGCTAAAGAGATTTTTGGCGATGATGACTTGAGAAATCGAACCATTTCGATTCAAGGAGCCGGAAATGTTGCCACAGGTTTAGCCAAGTATCTTAATGAAGATGGTGCTAAACTGATTGTCACTGATATCAATCAAGCAGCAGTCGATCATTTGGTTCACCAGTATAACGCTAAGGCGGTTGAACCAGATGAAATTTATGATGTTAAAGCTGATATCTTTGCACCATGTGCTTTGGGTGGCGTCTTGAACGATGATACGATTGCCCGTCTGAAAGTTAAGGCCATCTGTGGTAGCTCGAATAATCAATTATTAGATGTCAAACGCCATGGTCAAATGTTGAAAGACAGAAACATCTTATATGCCCCTGATTTTATTGCCAATGCTGGTGGCGTAATCAATGTTTCCGACGAATTGAAAGGTTACAATAAAGCTCGTGCTTTGGAAAAAGTTTCGATGATATATAATCAAATTGGTGAGGTCTTTGATATCGCCAAGAAGGAAAATATCACTACTGCTGAAGCTGCCGACCATTTAGCTGAAAATCGCATCAATGCGATTCTAAATGTGCGTGGTAATTTCTTACATACTGAAAAACATACGATCTTTGAATTAGTTTAAAAAATTATTTAACACAAAATTACCTCTGATTTGGAATGGAATCAGAGGTTTTTTTAGTTATCGTTAAAAAAATACGGCTATTTCTCTTTCAAAATTTGATTTTAAGTGTGTTAAAACTGATTAACAGCAATAATCCGCCGTTTTTCTATGGTATAATTTTCAGTAACAAGTCATTTAGGAGTTTTAGAATGAAGTACAATGAGAAACAGCAAAAAGAAATAGCAAAGTATGCAATCGACCATCAAAAGGATTACAAAGCTACGGGTGAAAAATACGATATTTCTTATCAGCAAGTAGCTGCTTGGGTGAGAAAGTACCAAAAGAATTCAACCGTGTCCACCCAAAAGAGCGTCAAATCAACTAAAACAACCAAAAAAAACGTTCAAAAGCAGGCGAATGCCCTAGATGTATTGAGTCGAAAAGATCCGGTACTCGAAGCACAATTGCTAGAAGTTAAGAAGAGACTAGGGTTAATTTAGTTGCAAAAACAATGGAAGTTTGACGATTTCTTTCAATCGTCGATAGCAGAAAATGCAGACGATAAATTTAAGATGAGTTAGATTACGACTCAACTTGAGTTTATTTTTTTTGCCCGCTGTCAGGCTTGAAATATTGTTAAACAAATTAAATGTTGTTAGATCAATAATAGCTGAATATTTTTAAGCAAAGCCTTTTTTTGTAAGCGCTACCCAATCTGTTGGAAAATTATTCTCAAGCTGTTCCCTGATTAAAGAATGGTCTATACATACCATGACTACCAAATTGTCGTGAGATAAATTAAAGAATAATGAGGCTTTCTTTAATGCAAAACATAGTGAAATTAATATTAATTGCGTCATTTCACGAGAAATAACTTTAGAAAATATGAGCTAGAAAGCACTTAACTCCATGATATGATTACCAAATCAATTTATGGGAGGGTGTTTTGTTTTAATGAGAAGGATGAGACCAATTTTAATATTGGCCAGTCTTTGGGTCTTGTTTTCAGCTTGTTTACCTACCACGATTAATGCTCAAACAACTGCAAATGAACCAATTACAGACGCTGGTCTAGATTCAATCGTTGATAAAAAAGACAACGCCGAGGTAATTATCACTTATCTTTTAGAAGATAAAAAAGAATTGCATCTCAAAACTGATCAAAAGGACGTGATTGATTCATCCAGCCTTGAAAAAGAGCTTGGTACCGAGAAGGTCAAAGAAAATTCCGAAAAAAATGAAATCAAATTGACTTTGGATGATCCAAATAAGGCCAGTTTCAAGATGAATGTCGATCATGAAAAACCGTTTTTGCTGACGGTAACAGATGCCAACGAACAAGAAATTTTTCATTATCAATTCAATCAACCTGAGAAATATGTCGAAACCGTTGATGACGATGATGAAATGGCTGAAGAATCAACTTGGACTAAGACTTCTAATCTCCGTGTCTCAAAAGGTCCCATTATCGAACATGAGGATGGGTCCAGTACACAACCAATTATTTATTTTGGTGATTACTTACAAGCCAGTCGCGAAAACGCAACTATTGCTAGTAGTTGGGGCGAACGAGGCAATTCGCGCCAAAATAGTTTGACTGCACCTAATAGTGGCATTATTTACGCTGAAGAAGGTAGTTCAGTTAAAGCGGGTCCAGATGCACCCAAGAATCATATTTACACGATCCATTATGGTGATTCTCAGAATAAAGACTATGGAACTGGTTTGTTAGAAGAAGAATTATTACCATATGGTGCACCAACCAGTTTTACTTCTAACAACCTGTTTAATTATGTCGTAAAAACTGATAATTCAGAGAAGCCCGGTACTTCAGGACCAAATAAGAATGGTAAGTCATATGCGATGTATGGTTTGCCTAATCTGTATTACCGTTTCAATCCGAGAACTGGGTTTGAAGAACAACGTTTAGTTTATAAACAAAAAGCCTTTTACGATGAGAAAAAGGGTCGAATCAATCCCGAAATTACCACCACCATTAAAATGTCATTTACCAAGACAGGTCGGGTGATAACTGATATTACTTATAAGAACACCGGCCAATTTCCATTCAAGGACTTCATTGGTTTTTCTAACCATGATTTGTCTTTAAATAA
Organism: Companilactobacillus sp. FL22-1; assembly: GCF_043951805.1. Taxonomy (NCBI): domain Bacteria; kingdom Bacillati; phylum Bacillota; class Bacilli; order Lactobacillales; family Lactobacillaceae; genus Companilactobacillus; species Companilactobacillus sp. FL22-1. The sequence goes on along the minus strand of NZ_JBINJY010000004.1, from coordinate 11,537 downwards.
AGATGGTCAAGAATTGACGGATACTAATGGGAAAAAGATTGGTAATTATATCCCAATGCGCTCATTGTCTGATAATCGAGGCATGTATTTCCAATCGCCAAATAATGAAGTTCGAACGAGTTTTTATATGAATCAAGATGATGCACCAGCTGGTTGGTCAGCACGTTCAGCTGGTAAGTCGTTTGTTGCCAACAAAGGATATTTGTATAATCCCGGTCTTTTGGGAATAGTAGCCGCCCGTAGTGTGACTTACTATCCTTGGAAAAAAGGGAAAGCTCCATCTGGTAAATATTTCGATGATAACAAGCATCGTTATAATTTTCCTTGGACGCCCAAACATTATCCAAATGCTTTTAAAGATCGCAATGATACTGGCGATAAAGCTAATATGAGAGGTGCCGGAGGTCGACTTGGTACTAATTCTGAATCAGATCCCAATTGGGATGCTGGTTTGACAATGCGGACTAAGTCTAAAACCTTAGAAATCGGTGAATCCGTGCATATGCAGTATGGGACTTTAACCGATGTACCTGGTAGTACCTTTGACCCGGTCGTTGAGTATGATAACTTAGGAACCGAAGATAATCCTCAAGTGTTGGATTTAGGTACTCCTGAATTGAAACTCAAAGGACAATGGTACGACTTTGATAGTGAGGATGTTACGATTTACTATGCAATCGACAGTGATGCCGAAGAAGACATGATCAAGGGACTTTTCCATCACGGCACTCAGACGACAGCAGAAGCACAACGTGGTGATTTTCATAGTTTTGAAAAACCAGTCGATCTTTCGGGATTATCAAAGGGAAATCACAAAGTATACTTGGTGGCAATTGACAGTGATGGCAATGAGTCAGTAGTTTCAGAACATTATTTTAAATTAGTTAAAACGGCTGATAAGAATGGTGGGCCACTGATCGATGTCAATTCGCCAAGTAGTACTGAAGAATCCCCCTTTGCACCAATTGCGGACACGATCCACTTATCAGGGACTTGGTCAGATAAAAAGTCTAATAAGATAACTTCACTGTCTTATCAAGTTGATGAAGAACCAATCAATATCATTCAAACTGATATTAAAAATAAAAAACCTGGTAATTCAGTCAGCTGGCTGATACCAAGTATTAACATTTCTGAATATAATGATTTTGAGAAACATAAGGTTGTCGTGACCATTGTCAATGAAAAGGGTCAAAGCAGTTCTGATACATTTTATTTCCAACATATAGCAGGTCGTTTAAACTTGACCGCTCCTGAGACAATTGATTTTGGTAGCTTATCAGTCTCTCAAACTGCAGGTAACCCAGTAAGTCCTGATCTAAAAGGTGGTCGGATAATTTTAGACGATTTCAGGGCTCCCGGCTCAAATCCAGTCGCCGTAAGTTTAGCTATCAATACCTTTTACAAGTCAGATGACAAGCCCAATGTAGATGGTAATAATGGCGACGATGAAGATGATGATGGTGATAATGATGATGATTTCAGATTAGACAGAGAACAATTATTACACGATGTCTTTTGGGAAGGCCATCATGCTACCAGTAAAAATGTCTTGGTTGGAAGAACTAGTGGGCCAAAGAATGAACAATGGCAACAAAAGACTGACTTTACCAATGATATCGTAAAGAATCTCCAATTGAGTTTCCGTTCAAATAATAATGGTTCAACACCAGGCAAATATGTCAGTGACTGGACTTGGGAAGCAGTCGATTCAGTGCAATAAGCTCCATCTTAAAAATACGTAATTAAACTTTTGATCGTCTGAACACATTTTGTGCTCGGACGATTTTTTTTGTCGGATTATTTTTTAAGCCGAATTACATATGAATCTAATAAAATGCGACTGATGACTTGTAATGGTAAACGAGATCTGACTTCGTAATCGGGGAAATATGATGTTTGAGATTTATAACCAAGCAACACCATCTCGGAATACTTTGTAATTGAGCTACTTTCATTCGTTGTGATGGTGATAGTACTGACACCATTTTCAAAAGCATTTTTGGCTCCCTGGACTAATTCCTTCGTTTCGCCGTTTAGGGTGATGATGATTACTAAATCTTCACGTTTGATTCGTTTACTCATCGTGACGATGATATTCGGATCAGAACTCAAAACGCAATTTTTTCCTAAGAGTTGTAATTTGACGAGCATTTCCTGAGCAATAAATTCAGAAAAACCCCGTGCAAAAATATAAATGTTCTCTGCATTTTGAATTTTTTGAATTGCGTCTTCAATCGTACCGACATTTAAAGCCTGGAGAGTATTATCGACTTCATATTTGTTTTTTAGAACAGCTTTTTTGATGTCACGGTCAACTTTTTCAAGATTCTTATATTGTGAGTTGTCCTTGTTTTGAACTAATAGACTTTGCCGAAAGTCTGTATAGCCTGAGTAGCCCATTTTTTTAGTAGCTCTAACAATCGTTGCAGTGGAAACATTTGCTACTTCGCTTAGTTTGATGATGGACAGTTTGGGGATGTCACTGAGATTTTCCTGAATATAATTCCACAAATATTGTTCGGAAGAGCTTAACTTAGCTGTCAAATGACGGCCTCCTTTTTGTAAAACTTTTTCATAAATTTAGTTTTAATTTTATTTTATGTAAACATTTACATGATACCACGCGTTAACATGGAATTAAGCAAATGAAAAGGGGTTAACTAAATGATTTATACTTGTACCTTAAACCCAGCGATAGATTTATTTATTGAAACAAATGACTTGTTACCAGAGGTCGTCAATCGGACCAACAGTTATGATATTCAACCGAACGGAAAAGGGGTCAATGTTTCTTTCATTCTGAAATCTTTAGGAGTTAATAATACAGCTTGGGGCGTCGGTGGTGGATTTACGAGTGAATTCATCGAACAGTCGTTAAGAGATCGTGGTATTTCAACAGATTTTACCCATATCGATGGTATCTCCCGAATCAATGTTTTCACTCGAGTAGTCAATAGCGATACAGAATTCAAACAGGTTAACAGTGGGCCTGAAGTTAATGATGAGGCTGTGAAAGCTTTCTTAGAAAAAGTTTCACAATTGAAAACTGACGATAAGTTAGTAGTATCAGGAAGCTTTTCCAAAGGAATCGATCCTAAAATTATCGTTACCATCGCTCAGATGGCACATCAACAGCGTTTTGATTTGATCATTGATACCAGTTATTCCGAAGTTGTCGACGCAATTAAGTACCAACCATACTTGATCAAACCAAATGATGCGGAACTTTTGAGTTGGTTTGGACAGGATCAAACTGATGATATGAATGTTTTGATCAAAGATGCCCAAAAATTAGTTGATCGAGGGGTTAGTCAGGTATTAGTTTCCTTAGGAGCAAAGGGAGCTTTACTAGTTAATAAGCAGCAAGTGATTTTTGGTAATGCGCCTAAAATCAAAGTAGTTAATACAGCTTGTTCGGGCGATACAATGTTAGGAACTTTTTTAGCTGGAATTGAACAACAATTAGATGTTGACGATAACTTGAAACGAAGTATTGCTGCTGCCAGTTCCACTGCCGCTACAGCTGGGTTAACGGATTTTCATGATGTAAAAGACTTGTCAGGACAGATTAAAATTACTCATTTGGAGGGATGAAATATGACAAAGTATCAAATTATTGCTGCCACTGGGTGTCCAACCGGAATTGCACACACCTATATGGCACAAGAAGCGCTTGAAGAAGCAGCTAAAAAAATTGGTGTGTCAATTAAAGTTGAAACTCATGGACAATCAGGTGTTGAACACGCTTTTACTAAATCGGAAATCGAACAAGCCGATGGGGTTATCATAGCAGCAGATAAGGATGTTGATATTGATCGCTTCGATGGTAAGCGTTTAATAAACGTTTCGGTAACTAAAGGAATGAAGGAACCGGATGAATTGATTGAAAAAATCTTACATGATAAAAATGTTCCAGTTTATCATGCTTCTGGTAGTTCAACTACCAGCTCTAGTGAAGAATCAGAATTAACTGGATCGTTTTGGCATAAATTATATGTCTATTTAATGAACGGTGTTTCCCATATGTTGCCTTTAGTTGTTGCTGGTGGTGTACTCACTGCGGTTTCATTTTTCTGGGGAATTAATTCGGCAGATCCCAAAAGTGCAGAATATAATGCTATCGCCGCTTTATTGAATACTATTGGCGGTTTTGCAATGAATTTAATGGTTCCCGTACTTTGCGCCTATATTGCAGAGGCAATCGGTAAAAGAACTGGATTAGTTATTGGCTTTGTTACTGGTATGATTGCTTATACAAATGGTACTGGTTTCTTAGGTGGTATCGTCGGTGGATTCTTAGCTGGTTATATCGCAGTTCTTTTGACAAAGTTGTTCAAGACCTTGCCAAAGTCATTAGATGGATTGAAATCAATTTTTATTTTTCCAGTTTTGGGAGTTCTGATTTCTGGAACCATCATGTGGTATGTTTCAGTACCAATGAAAGATATCAATCAAGGTATGATGGCATTTCTAAAGAGTATGGAAAATTCCAGTCCCATCTTACTTGGTTTAATCGTTGGTATAATGTGTGCCGCTGATATGGGTGGCCCTATCAACAAAGCTGCCTATTTGACAGGTACTGCTTTGCTTGCTCAAGGTAATTATTATTTCATGGCAGGTGTCTCCGCAGCTTGTATCGCACCACCTTTAGCCACCGGTTTTGCAGTTCTTTTGAATAAGAAAGCTTATTCTGCGAAAGAACGTAGTGCAGGTTATGTTAACTTCTTACTTGGATCAACTCATATTACTGAAGGTGCTATTCCATTTGCAGCAAAAAATCCATTGTTAAATATTCCATCATTCATGATTGGATCGGCCATTGCAGCAATTTTATCTTATGTCACCAGAATTTCTGTACCAGCCCCACATGGTGGATTCATCGTTTTACCATTAGTTAATAAACCTTTCTTATGGGTCTTATGGATTGTTATTGGTGCTTTGGTATCTGGTTTCCTACTATCAATCATAGCGGGACGTCAAAGTCGCCACGATCAAGTTTTGGTAACTCCAGAAGGTGCAGTTGTCTCTGATTCCCAAGATTCAGAGGATAGTGATGATGCAGTTGAAGAACCTCAAAGTGAATTAAGTAACATTATTAATGACAATAATATTGCCTTAAATGTTCAAGCAAATACACGTGATGATTTATTGAAATATCTTGCAAATTTTGCTGAGAAATTAGGATATACAACTGATTCAAAAGCTGTTTATCAGAAATACTTAAAGCGTGAAGCAGAAAGTTCGACTGGTATGGAAAAAGGTATCGCAATTCCTCATGCACAAGATGGCTCGGTTGATAGATTGACGATGGGAATTGTCACTTTAAAACAGCCTCTTGACTGGGGAAACGGCAATCAGGTTCGAATCGTTTTAGCCTTGATCATGCCCGATCCTGAAAAGGATTATCAACATGTTTCGTACTTGTCGAGTATTGCCCGACTATTGTCGGACCCAAAATTTGTCCATACCCTGAAAAAGGCGGCTGATTCTGAGAGAATAGCTCAATTATTCTTAGACAAATCTCTCAGTGATAAAGCCTGATTGCTAAATTTTTGAGGATTATACTAGAGGGTGACGAATAAAAATGTTAATGGGAGTGGTTTTTTGCAGAGTCAATTAAGTGTTTTAACGGTCATGATCAGACTATTGATTTCTGTTTTGTTTTCAGGAATAATTGGGATCGACCGGGCCTACAAACATCGTCCAGCCGGATTGAGAACACATATTTTAGTTTGTTTGGGAGCTTGTATTATTGCGATGATTCAGCAAAATATCGGCTTCAATGCTTTAGAGATGGCACTGCATCATCCCGAATTAAAAGGAGTTTTGCGGGCTGATGATGCCAGATTAATTGCCCAAGTTGTCAGTGGAATCGGTTTTTTGGGTGCCGGAACTATAATCGTCGAGCACCATTCAATCAGAGGACTGACGACCGCGGCCAGTTTGTGGGTCGTTGCCTGTATCGGATTAGCAGTTGGTATGGGAGATTATTTGATAGCAGTTGCTGGATTTTTAGTCGTTTATGCGGTTCTAGGATTTTTAAAAAAAATTATTCGCATCAGTCCAGTGCGCAAACTGAAAGTCGAGTATCTTCATAAAATTGAATCGAAGAAATTCATCGACGATTATTTTCAGAAAAATAAAATTACTGTCGAAGGCGTCAGTTTCAGTGTCGAACGTTTGAATAATGAAAAAGTTTATACGAATGTTTATTCGATTGATTTTGGCAAAAGCTTAGACTACGTTGATATTGTTGAAGGTTTGTCGATGAACGAAAATATCATTAAAGTTGAAACAATCAACGTTTAAAAAAGACAGAGATTATTCGAATATGAATAATTTCTGTCTTTTTGTATCAGCTTATTAATATGAAAAAATTTAAATATTTAAATGGTTCAAATCAATTGAAATTTGTATAGACCTTTGTTATCTTGTGGTTATTGGGGGAATTAAATGATAAGAAAAGTACCAAGCGAAATCCTTATCGTCTTATTCTGTGGGATCATGTTTTTATCTTTTTATATTGGCATTTTTAAGATTCAAATCAATAACAATTTGCAAGAATTGAGAATTACCATGCTCGATCAATCAAGACAAAGAACAGTTTCGGAGTTTTCTAGAGAACGCAAGAATTATGATTATGTTTCATTTGAAAATTTGTACATCAATACCAGCTTGTATTATGGCGCAAAGATTTACCAATGGGGACACATAAAGAGGTTCGATCTTAATCACAAATATTTGTTGGTGGCGTTGGATGGAAATGACGAGTCGAGGATTGTCAAATTGAAATATGAACAATCCAAATTTGAACGTGGCGATGTTGATTTAAGAATAAACACACCCATTAAATTTTACGGCAATGTCAAAACGACAGAGCGATATATTAGTGAGAAAGGTCTAAAAACCTCTCGCCCGGTAATATCGGCTGACTTTATTCAGACTAAGATAAACGGAGGAGAGAAATTTGGAATTGTTTAGGGATATTTCAGATGATTATTTTGAATATTTAATGTATCAAGAATTAGTGGAATTGCGTAATGAGGAAAATCAGCTAATTAATCCTTTCGAAGACGAAGATGAGTTGTAAACAGGGTCAACAGTTTATCATTTGGGTAGCGCTTTTCTACCAACACGATTTAACTTAGATACCAAAAAAGCCTAGGACAATTGAGTTCTAGGCTTTTCTAATTCAAAGGATTCTTTTTGAAGAAATAGTAAAAATAAATGGCTTCCACTTTTAAACAAAGTGACATTAAACAAGAGAAATTATTTTTTATCTTTCAGATTCTTTTGATCTTTTGAAGATTTCTTATCGGCAGAATCTACGCGTTTTACGTTTTCTTTTACATCATCGGGAAGAGAGGCAAACTTATCAAATAAACTGCCAAAATTACTTTCACGTTTCACTGTTAGGCCCATCGGTACCAGCCCCTTTCAAGTTTCATTTTTAATTAACTATATTATAGAACCTAAGTGCACAAAAGGCAATTTTTAGTTAACTTTTTTAATTTTACCAGTAGCAATAGGCAAAGTCACATGAGCATCATAATTGCCAACTACGCCACCTACGGAAGCAGGTAGCTCAAGTGATTGAGGAACACCATGAACATAGACTACTCTCTTATCTAAGTCCAATTTGTCTGTTCCAAAAACTGACTTGAATTGAGATTGTAACTGATCCAAAGGAACGTCTTTTTCATAGGCAAAATGACCGTTCTCATCAGAGACGGGATAATTATCATTTGGAACATCGATTTTTTCTGGAGCATTGTCGAAAGGCACCATAGTTGTACCTGAGACCGCTTCAGTTTCTGGCAAATCGACTAAGCCGTCGTGATTTACGTCTTGACTCATTGTAGCAATTTGAGCATCTTGGCCATTCTGAAAACCATGGAAATGTTCCCAATGCTGGGTGTTCTTTGGTGTATCAAACATTTCGATCTTAATGTGCAAATTGTTCTCTTCAACAGTAAACTCAGCTGATCCGTGAGCACTGCTGCCGATAAACTCGGCGTTTAATGGTACGATCTCTGCGATATATTTTTGACTCATATGACGATACCTCCGATTGATTTTATTTAATTTAATTTTACAAAACCAATCATAAAGGGTGAAAAATAATTGTCAAACAATCAGCAATAATCTTTTTAGCAGACCATTCTAATGAAAGAAAAGTATAATAGAACATATGGTTGCATATAAGTTGACAATTAGTAAGAATAACTTATGATTAACAGAGTCTGAATTAAAAGGGAGGTTTATTGTTGGCGACTGAATATATAGAACATAAACTAAGCCTGCTGCCACCTCGTCCGGGTTGTTATCTAATGAAAGATATCAACTCTAAAATAATTTACGTTGGAAAAGCTAAAAATCTTAAGAATCGGGTTCGGTCTTATTTTAAGAGTTCTCATGAAGGTAAGACAGCACGACTAGTTTCGGAAATCCGTGACTTTGAGACGATCATTACTTCCAATGATAAAGAAGCCTTTTTGTTGGAAATAACTTTGATCCAGAAACATCAACCTTATTACAACATCAAACTAAAACGAGGGACCGGCTATCCTTATATAAAAATCACTAACGAGCGTGATCCTAAGATGGAGATCACCGGTTTGATCAAAAAAGATGGAGCCTATTATTTTGGACCTTATCCAAATGTTTGGGCTGCATCAAATACTCTAAATTTCTTACAAAAAGTCTATCCATTGCGTCGCTGTCAGGGACATTTAGGTAGACCTTGTTTGTATTACCATATGGGACAATGTTTAGGAGCTTGTTTCCAAACTGTTCCTCAAGAAAAATATGATAAACAAATTGAAAAAATCAAGAAGTTTCTAGGCGGCAATGTTGGTGAAATCAAGCATCAACTAGAACGGCGAATGGAAACAGCCTCAAAAAAAATGGAGTTCGAACGTGCAGCTGAATTGCGTGACCAGATCAAATATATCGAGACTACGGTTGAGAAACAAAAGATCATTTCTAATGATAGTACACCGCGAGATATCTTTAATTACTATGTCGAAAAAGGTTGGATTTCCATTCAAGTTTTCTTTATTCGACAAGCCCGTTTAATGAAACGAGAGAAGAAAGTTTTTGCCTGTATTAATACGCCAGAAGAAGAATTATCGACCTATATTTTGCAATTCTATAATCGCCGGAACCAAGTTTTACCAAAAGAGATCTTAGTTCCAGATAATTTGGATAAAAAGACGCTTTCTCAAGTTTTGAATATTCCTTTCCGAACACCGCAACGTGGTCAGAAAAAAGACTTGATGGATATGGCCGCAGAAAACTCAAAATTAGTTTTGCAAGAGAAATTCCGCTTGATGGAGTTAGATAATCGTCAAACTTATGGTGCCCAGAAGCAAATTTTTGAAGCTTTAGACTTGCCTTATGGTCATATTATTGAATCGTTTGACCATTCGCATATTCAAGGGACCAATCCCGTTTCTGCGATGGTAATGTTTAAAGATGGCCGTCCTGAAAAGAGTGGTTACCGGAAGTATAAAATCAAAGGTGAAGTTGAGCATCAATCGGGAGCAGATGAAGCTGCCAATACTCGAGAAGTGATCTATCGACGTTATTCACGTTTGCTGAAAGAAAAGTCGCCATTACCAGATTTAATTCTAATGGATGGTGGTATCATTGAATTGCGTGCTGTGATGGACGTTTTAGTCAATGAACTGGGAATCGATATACCTGTGGCCGGAATGGTCAAAGATGATCACCATAATACTTCACATTTGATCGTGGGAGAAGATGGTGTGGAAGTACCGCTCGACCGTAAGAGTCAAGGCTTTTACTTATTACAAAGAATTCAAGATGAAGTGCATCGCTTTGCTATTACTTTCCATCGTAAGACCAGAAGTAAGAATGCTTTGTCGTCACAATTGGATAATATTCAAGGCGTAGGGCCCAAGACTAGGACAAAATTATTAAAGAAATTTGGTTCTGTCAAGAAGATGAAAGAAGCTTCCATAGAGCAATTGACTGACTTAGGTATTCCTAAGACAACGGCTCAGACGATTAAAATTACGTTAGCAAGTACTGATTTTCACAAAAAGTATCACAAAGGATAGAGGGAGAGATTTAATGATCACATTAAAGTCAGAACGAGAGATTGAGGGAATGCGTGAATCCGGCAAGATTTTAGCTGGAGTTCATTTAGGTTTAAGAGATATCATCAAACCTGGTATTTCCGCCTATTCGATTGAAGAGTTCGCCAACGACTACATTGAAGCCCATGGAGCAACTCCTTCAGAAAAAGGGTTTGAAGGCTATAAATATGCTACTTGCGTTGATGTTAACGATGAAGTAGCTCACGGTACACCAAGAAAAGATCTGATTTTGCAAGAAGGCGATATCGTCAAAGTGGATATGACGGTGAACTATAAAGGCTATGAAAGTGATTCTTGCTGGAGTTATGCGGTCGGTTCAGTCAGTCAAGAAACTTCTGATTTGATGGAAGTAACCAAGAAGTCTTTGTACTTAGGAATTGCTCAAAGCGTTGAAGGTAAACGATTAGGCGATATTGGCTATGCAATTCAACATTACACCGAAGACGAGCATGGCTATGGTGATGTCCGTGATCTTTGTGGACACGGAATTGGACCTACGATGCACGAAGAACCAGACGTTTTGCACTATGGTGAACCTGGTAAAGGTTTGCGCTTGAAGAACGGGATGACCATCACTATTGAACCAATGATCAACGAAGGTACTTGGGAGATCGTCGATCGGTCACTTAAAGACCCTAACGATGACTGGATCTATTATGCCAGTGCTGATGGTTCATGGTCAGCTCAATATGAACATACTTTGGCCATCACTGAAAATGGTCCGCAGATTTTGACTTCCCAAGATGCCGCAGAAGATGAAAAATATTTAAAGTGGGCTCATGATTATCTAAAAGAACATAATCAATTGTAATAATTTCTTTACATTCGAATAAGTCTAATTGCAGACAGAAAAAAATGATTTGTTTTAAAATATAGATAGCAACAAAGTCTAGCTTTAAGAAAAGCGAGGTAGTTACTATGTTATCAGAAATTGATCGCGCAATTGAGTTAGTGAAAGATGATTCTATTACAGCCTCAGAAATTCAACGACTAACTGGAATTGACCAGAAACTGCTGAATGAGGCTAGGAAAGCTGGTAATGTTGCAACATTTGTCAATAACTTGAAGTACAACGAAGTTATTGATTTAGCCAACCTCTTTAATGACACCCAGATTGACTATATCAATCAAAATTTTGACAATGATTTTTATAAATTCGTTGTTAGAATGGGCGATTGGTTCGACGAATCGATCGGTATTCAAGAGGAGTATTATCATTCTGAAGAAGCGATGGAAGATGACTTGATGATCGCCACCGCTGTTCAAACTCTGAATGATATTTCGACTAAAGATAAATCAATTATGTTAGACCTTTATTTCAGTTATGCACGAGACGAACAGAATATGAAGTAAAACAGCATGATATTTTTTAAATTTAAATAAATTCTATACCCTCAAAGTTTTCTAACT
>NZ_JBINJY010000039.1:0-614 GCF_043951805.1 Companilactobacillus sp. FL22-1 | reverse complement strand
CAAAAGAGGATACTTACAGACAATAATATTAGTGTTATATATAGTGAAAAAATTTCTGGTCGCAAAGATAATCGACCTGAATTTAAAAAGGCTTTAACATATTGTAAAAGGCTGTCAAAGCAAGGGTATAAAGTAACGTTTGTGGTTGTTAAGTTAGATAGAGTATCACGTAAGATGTCTTCATTATTAAGTATTCTCGAAGACCTAAAAGCTAACAATATAGCCTTTAAATCGTTGAAAGATGATATTGATACCTCAACACCAACGGGTGTTCTGATGATGCAATTGTTGGCTATGTTCAGTGAGTTTGAAGTTAATACTTTACGTGAGCGTACTAGAGAGGGACTGCGACAAGCTAAATTGGATGGCAAAATGTTGGGAAGACCTGCACTAGACAATAAGGTAAAGGATAAGATAGCTAAGTTATACTGCAACCCCGATATTACCGTATCTCAGGTAGCCTCTATGTGCAATGTCTCAGACCGTACTGTATATAAGATTGCGAAAGAAAGGAAATTATCTCGATTATTTGTTAAAGGCTCTTCATTTCATGATTAGTTTGATGTTATACTATTCTCATAAATTTAATGATATTTTATGCGCTGAACGACCGT
>NZ_JBINJY010000038.1:0-739 GCF_043951805.1 Companilactobacillus sp. FL22-1 | reverse complement strand
TGATGAGGGCATGGTAGCCGACGTGGCAATTCATCGCGACCACCCAGATAATCCGCACGCTCATGTGATGTTAACCAATCGCCCATTTAACCCCGATGGTACTTGGGGACAGAAAACAAAAACCGAATACATTTTAGATAGCCATGGTAATAAAACTAAGACCCCTGCAGGGAATGTAAGAAACCGAAAAATTTGGTTGGTCGATTGGGATAAAAAAGAAAAAATAACTGAATGGCGGCACAATTGGTCGGTTAGTGTCAATCAGGTTTTAGAGCAAAAAAATATTCCCGATCGGATCAGCGAAAAATCCTTTGAAAATCAAGGAATAGATGAAGTTCCAACTCAACATGAGGGAATCAATAGTAAGCGGCATGAAAGAAAAGAATTTAATCAACAAGTTAAGGACTATCGCAAGGCCAAAGCCAGTTATAAAAATAACCAAGAAAAAGCAATCAATAGAGGTCATTTAGATAGTCTAAGCAAACATTTCTCGTTTAATGAAAAACGGGTGGTCAATGAGTTAAGTCATGAACTGAAAACTTATATCAGTTTAGAGAGCTTAGATGATAAACGGCGCATGCTATTTAATTGGAAAAATAGCACCTTAATTAAACATGCAGTTGGTGAAGATGTGACTAAACAATTATTGACAATTAACCAACAAGAAAGCTCATTAAAAAAGGCAGATGAACTCTTAAACAAAGTGGTCGATCGTACCACGAAAAAACTTTATCCAGAG
>NZ_JBINJY010000037.1:0-739 GCF_043951805.1 Companilactobacillus sp. FL22-1 | reverse complement strand
CGATCAAGGTATGGTAGCTGACGTAGCAATTCATCGCGATCACCCAGACAATCCGCATGCACATGTGATGTTAACTAATCGGCCATTTAATCCAGACGGAACATGGGGTATTAAAAGTAAAAAGCAATATATTTTAGACAAAAATGGTAACAAAACATATACAAAAAGTGGCTATGCAAGAAATCGTAAAATTTGGTTAACAGATTGGGATAAAAAAGAAAAAATTAATGAGTGGCGAAAAAATTGGGCGTTGAGTGTTAATCAGGCTTTAGAGCAAAAAAATATTCCCGATCGGATCAGCGAAAAATCCTTTGAAAATCAAGGAATAGATGAAGTTCCAACTCAACATGAGGGAATCAATAGTAAGCGGCATGAAAGAAAAGAATTTAACCAACAAGTTAAGGACTATCGCAAGGCCAAAGCCAGTTATAAAAATAACCAAGAAAAAGTAATCAATAGAGGTCATTTAGATAGCCTAAGTAAACACTTCTCGTTTAATGAAAAACGGGTAGTTAAAGAGTTAAGCCATGAACTGAAAACTTATATCAGTTTGGAGAACTTAGATGATAAGCGGCGCATGCTATTTAATTGGAAAAACAGCACCTTAATTAAACATGCGGTTGGTGAAGATGTGACTAAACAATTATTGACAATTAACCAACAAGAAAGCTCACTCAAAAAAGCAGATGAACTCTTAAATAAAGTGGTTGATCGCACGACTAAAAAACTTTATCCAGAA
>NZ_JBINJY010000036.1:0-751 GCF_043951805.1 Companilactobacillus sp. FL22-1 | reverse complement strand
CAACCTCCAATGATTTAGATGATTGGTCTACTGTATAACCTTTGATAGCTGGTGCTGTTTCGGTTACAGTTGAACCAACAACTTGGTCAGTTAAAGTCTTAGCAGATTGTAATACATTGCCGTCAGCATCTAAATAATTTACTGTTACATTAGCCTTTGAAACAACTGGTGCATTCTTTGTGTATTTGAATGTTAGAGTTTCGTCACCAGTTACTGAATCGATTGTTTGAGTAGCGTTTCCACTCAAAGTATAATCAGTAACATCTTTAGCTTTAACTGTGTATGACTTACCATTGTCAACCTTTTCAGAAATTGAATCAGCTACGGCATTGCCGTCAGCGTCTACAAATTTTGTTGTAATTGTTGATTGTTGGATAGGTTCAGCATTCTTAGTGTACTTAAAGTTAATTACATTACTATCAGCTTTTACTGTAATTGACTGACTAGCATCACCATCTAGGGTATAACCTTTGATTTCAGGTGCATCAGCTTTATAAGTTGAATCTACATCAGCTGTATCAGTTTTAGCAGTTTTTAGTACATTACCATCTGTGTCAAGATAATTAATAGTAATAGTTGCTGTCTTAGGTGCAACAGCATTCTTTGTGTATGTGAATGTTACAGTTGAACCTTCTTTGGCTACATTTACATTCTTAGTAGCTTCAGTTGCTGTATAACCTTCGATTGTTGGGGCAGATACTTCTACATCTTTACCAACTTCTTGGTCTTTTAGTACGGTATCTTGTACGCC
>NZ_JBINJY010000035.1:0-869 GCF_043951805.1 Companilactobacillus sp. FL22-1 | reverse complement strand
CTTAATTTTGAACAGACCACGCAAGCTGAAAGACGAGAATTAATTAAGGAAACCGATAGCGAACAAACAGTTTTCAAGGGTAGTGAATTAAACGAACGTTTAATGAACATTCGTGATGATTTGTTGACCCAACAATTATTGACCTTTACCAAACGGCCATACGTTGGCTGGAAGTTATTAATGCAACAGGAAAAGGAAGTCAAAATCGAACTGAAATATACGCTGATGATTCATAACGATAACTTAGAAAGTCTAGAACACGTCGATCAAGGGTTACTAGAAAAATATTCACCAACCGAACAGCAAAAGATTACTCGCGCAGTCAAAGATTTGCGAACAATCATGGCTGTTAAGCAAGTTATTCAAACGCAATACCATGAAGTATTGAAAAGGGCCTTTCCCAAAGGCAATTTAGATGGATTGCCATTGACTAAACAGGAACAGGCTTATACAGCCGTGATGTACTATGATCCAACTTTAAAGCCATTAAAAGTCGAAACAATGGAACAATGGCAAGCAAATCCACCACAGGTTTTCAGTACCCAAGAACATCAACAAGGACTAGCTTATTTGTCGGGACAGCTTAGCTTAGATCAGTTAGAAAATCATCACTTACAACGGGTTTTAAAGCATGATGGCACTAAACAACTCTTTTTTGGCGAATGCAAAGTCGATCCAACGATTAAGAACAGTCAAATCGAGAAAATCCAAAAGCAGTTAAAAGAGCGACAAGATAAGGACGATCAATACCGAAAAGAAAATATCGGGCATTATCAACCACTGAACTACAAGCCAGTTAGTCCAGACTATTACTTAAAGACGGCCTTTAGTAACGCAATCATGACCGCCCTATATGCCCGTGATGAAGA
>NZ_JBINJY010000034.1:0-967 GCF_043951805.1 Companilactobacillus sp. FL22-1 | reverse complement strand
ATACGCGTGGTGCTAGTTAAATCGTTTTAGTTAAATAAAAAGTCCAATCTTGTTAGACTCGACTTGTAAATAGTAATAATAGAAAAGAGTCTGACTAGATTGAACTGTCTTAAGCTTAAGCATTTTTCTCATCATTTACAAGTTAGTTTTACTCGTTTAAACAATATTTGTCGTTCTTGGTATAAGCTGTATGCTCCGAACTCCCTTAAGCATCGCAGAAATACAGATCAGATCAAGCTATCTGATAGTTCCATCTTAGCTATGCTTATCTGGCAAGCGGAATTAGGGATTGAATCACAAAGAAGATTTTGCAGGTTCTTTGTAGGATTATCCCATTCCCGATTTAATCGCCGAGCTCGTCAACTTTTGCCTTTAATCTATCTGATTCGTCATACTTTGAACCAAGAAGTGGATCTTTCAGGTAAAATTCTGATTATTGATAGTTTCCCAGTTCCGGTCTGCCAACCTGTTCGTAATTATCGCGTCAAAATCTTTCATGATATTGCCGATATTGGTTATAAGGCGACTAAAAAAGTCTACTATTATGGGTTCAAGGTTCACGCAATAGTGAGCGATGATGGCTATCTGCTTGATTACGCAGTCACTAAAGCATCGGTGCATGATGCTAAAGAAACAGTAGAATTGATGAATAATACCCATCCTACTAATCATTATCTTTTAGGCGATGAAGGTTATTTAGGCAAGGATTTAGCCGCTAAACTAAAACACATGGGCTATGTGCTTTGGACACCGTATCGTAAAAATATGCAAGGTGCTAAAAAACATAACAATCATCAACTAATGGCGGTCAGACGGAGAATTGAGAGTGACTTTGCTTTGCTTAGTTATTACAATGCCGAAAATAATCGCGCTAGAAGTCTAGCGGGTTTTCAAGAACGCCTAGAGGTTGCAGTGTTAGCTTATAATATGGCATATTGTCTAGAACGATTTAACTAGCACCACGCGT
>NZ_JBINJY010000033.1:0-1067 GCF_043951805.1 Companilactobacillus sp. FL22-1 | reverse complement strand
ATGGTAGATTGTAAGATTAAATAGAATTCTACCCAGACGAAAAATTTGGATAGAAAAAGGGCAATGGACCCGGTATTGTTTTAAGTGACAAAACTATAAACAATAGGAGTCCATTACCCATGAGTCACATTTTAACATTATCGGATAGAACTGTCATCCAAACGCTGCTTAAGGTTGGTTACTCACAAAAACAAATTGCTGAAGAAGTTGGTGTAGTTCCTTCAACCATCAACTATGAACTAAAGCGCTGTCCTAAGGGATACTATGACGCTGATCAAGCTCAGGAAGACTGCGAAAAGAAGCTAACTCACCGGGGGCGGAAAACTCTTCTAACAGAGAATTTAAGAGAATTCGTCCGTGGGATCATTCTCGAACAGCGGTGGAGTTTTGAAGTCATCGCGCATATTCTCCAAATGCCATTCAAAACCCTCTATAACTGGCTGGACAAGGGCTGGTTGGACATCAAACGCGAGGTCCTTCCAGACCACGGTGTGCGGTACCGAAAGAGCCACGACGGTCGTGGTCAGTACACACGTGGGGCGAAGTTTATCAACCAACGCCCGGACGAGGCTAACCTGCGTCAAGAGATTGGTCATTTTGAAGTCGATACCATCCTATCAGGAAAAACCAGGGGCGAGGTCCTAGCTACCTTTACTGATCGTAAGTCCCGACTAATGATTATTCGTCGTTTACCGGGACGTGATAGTAAAGCTATGACTAAGGCAATCCTAGAGCTTAACGAGGAGTTGCGCGGCTTGGTCAAGTCAATCACCAGTGATCACGGTAAGGAATTCGCAGGCTTCAAGGAAATTGAAGCCTGCGGAATTGCCCATTATTTTGCACACCCGTATGCGCCACATGAACGCGGAACCAACGAACGGTTGAACCGCGAGATTCGGCTACACATTCCAAAGAACCAGCCAATTGAGAGCGTTACGGACGAAGAGCTGACTATGATCTCAAAGTACTTAAACTGGCGTCCCCGGAAATGTTTAGGGTGGAAAACGCCACTCCAAGTCTTCTTTGGTGACTTGTCCGAAAAATTCGATTAATTGTTGCAATCTACC
>NZ_JBINJY010000032.1:0-1194 GCF_043951805.1 Companilactobacillus sp. FL22-1 | reverse complement strand
TCCGAATGGGGGAACCCAAATATCGTAATGGATATTTACTTGTTTGTGAATACATAGCAATCAAGAGGAAGACGCAATGAACTGAAACATCTAAGTAGTTGCAGGAAGAGAAAGAAATTCGATTCCCTGAGTAGCGGCGAGCGAAACGGGAAGAGCCCAAACTAAAGAGCTTGCTCTTTAGGGTTGTAGGACTGATGTTGTGAGAACAAAAGGTGACGATAGTTGAACAAGCTGGAAAGCTTGGCCAAAGAGAGTGAAAGCCTCGTAAACGAAATCTGACCCACTCCATTCAGTATCCTGAGTACGGCGGAACACGAGAAACTCCGTCGGAATCCGGGAGGACCATCTCCCAAGGCTAAATACTCCCTAGTGACCGATAGTGAACCAGTACCGTGAGGGAAAGGTGAAAAGTACCCCGGAAGGGGAGTGAAATAGATCCTGAAACCGTGTGCCTACAAGTAGTCAGAGCCCGTTAATGGGTGATGGCGTGCCTTTTGTAGAATGAACCGGCGAGTTACGTTAACATGCAAGGTTAAGATGAAAAGTCGGAGCCGTAGCGAAAGCGAGTCTGAATAGGGCGACTAAGTATGTTGATGTAGACCCGAAACCAAGTGACCTACCCATGACCAGGTTGAAGATGCGGTAAAACGCATTGGAGGACCGAACCCGTGTATGTTGAAAAATGCTGGGATGAGTTGTGGGTAGCGGTGAAATTCCAAACGAACTTGGAGATAGCTGGTTCTCTCCGAAATAGCTTTAGGGTTAGCCTCGGGGATTAGGATCGTGGAGGTAGAGCACTGTTTGGACTAGGGGCCCGTCTTGGGTTACTGAATTCAGATAAACTCCGAATACCATTGATCTATACCCGGGAGTCAGACGATGAGTGATAAGATCCACCGTCGAAAGGGAAACAGCCCAGATCACCAGTTAAGGTCCCAAAATTCATGCTAAGTGGAAAAGGATGTGGAAACGCATAGACAACTAGGATGTTGGCTTAGAAGCAGCCATTCATTCAAAGAGTGCGTAATAGCTCACTAGTCGAGTGATTCTGCGCCGAAAATGTACCGGGGCTAAGCATGATACCGAAACTGTGGATGTGTCGTAAGACACGTGGTAGGAGAGCGTTGTAAGAGCATTGAAGCTGTACCGTGAGGAGCAGTGGAGTTCTTAGAAGTGAGAATGCCGGTATGAGTA
>NZ_JBINJY010000031.1:0-1379 GCF_043951805.1 Companilactobacillus sp. FL22-1 | reverse complement strand
CACTTCGAACTGCTGTAAACTCTTACTCGATTAAGTCCTCGATCTATTAGTACTGCTCAGCTCCATGTATCGCTACACTTCCACCCGCAGCCTATCTACGTCATGTTCTCTAACGGATCTTACTTCCATAAAGGAATGGGAAATCTCATCTCGAGGGGGGCTTCACACTTAGATGCTTTCAGCGTTTATCCCTTCCATACGTAGCTACCCAGCGATGCGCCTGGCGGCACAACTGGTACACCAGAGGTATGTCCATCCCGGTCCTCTCGTACTAAGGACAGCTCCTCTCAAATTTCCTACGCCCGCGACGGATAGGGACCGAACTGTCTCACGACGTTCTGAACCCAGCTCGCGTACCGCTTTAATGGGCGAACAGCCCAACCCTTGGGACCGACTACAGCCCCAGGATGCGATGAGCCGACATCGAGGTGCCAAACCTCCCCGTCGATGTGAACTCTTGGGGGAGATAAGCCTGTTATCCCCAGGGTAGCTTTTATCCGTTGAGCGATGGCCCTTCCATATGGTACCACCGGATCACTAACTCCGACTTTCGTCCCTGCTCGACTTGTCAGTCTCGCAGTCAAGCTCGCTTATACGTTTACACTCTGCGAATGATTTCCAACCATTCTGAGCGAACCTTTGAGCGCCTCCGTTACATTTTAGGAGGCGACCGCCCCAGTCAAACTGCCCACCAGACACTGTCCCCCACCGCGCTGAGCGGCGTGGGTTAGAGCTTTCATATAACAAGGGTAGTATCCCACCAACGCCTCCTTCGAAACTAGCGTTCCGATATCAACGGCTCCTACCTATCCTGTACATGTCACACAAAAACTCAATATCAAGCTACAGTAAAGCTCCATGGGGTCTTTCCGTCCTGTCGCGGGTAACCCGCATCTTCACGGGTATTATAATTTCACCGAGTCTCTCGTTGAGACAGTGCCCAAATCATTACGCCTTTCGTGCGGGTCGGAACTTACCCGACAAGGAATTTCGCTACCTTAGGACCGTTATAGTTACGGCCGCCGTTTACTGGGGCTTCAATTCTCAGCTTCGCAAAAGCTAACTGATCCTCTTAACCTTCCAGCACCGGGCAGGCGTCAGCCCATATACGTCATCTTACGATTTAGCATAGACCTGTGTTTTTGATAAACAGTTGTTTGGGCCTATTCACTGCGGCTGGCTGTTACACCAGCACCCCTTCTCCCGAAGTTACGGGGTCATTTTGCCGAGTTCCTTAACGAGAGTTCACTCGCTGACCTTAGGATACTCTCCTCGACTACCTGTGTCGGTTTGCGGTACGGGCAGTTTATTTCTAACTAGAAACTTTTCTCGGCAGTGTGAGTTACTGTGCTTCGCTACTAAAATTTCACTCCCCATCA
>NZ_JBINJY010000030.1:0-1398 GCF_043951805.1 Companilactobacillus sp. FL22-1 | reverse complement strand
TGAAGTGCAACACAAAAGTTAGACAAAATTGAATAATTTTTAAGCTACCAAGGCATGCTCCCTGTATTCACGGGGAGTCATGCCTTTTGTTTTTCTTGAAACTCTTTGATCATTAAACCATTTGACGTATTCTTTTGAAATCTCTTGAAGTTCTTCAATATTTTCGCAAGGCGGAAATCCATTAAGACATTCTGTTTTGTAGAGATGGAAGAAACTTTCAATTGGCGCATTATCTAGACAATTTCCCTTGCGAGACATACTTTGTACAAAATCATTTTCAGAGAGTTTATCAATATAATATTCTAATTGGTAATGCCAGCCCTGGTCAGAATGAATTGTTGGCATTGTTTCTTCTGGAAGAACCATTATGAGTTCATTTAGGGTATCCATAATCAATTCACTATTAGGACTATTACTCATTTGAAAGGCCAGGACTTCTTTACTTGCCTCATCTGTTATTGCAGAGATATAAGCCCATTTAGTATCTGCTAAGCGAACTTGTGTAACATCAGTGTGTAGAATTTTGAAGGGTACAGTTTCATCAAATTTTTGTTTTAAAACATTGGGAGCTACTTTTCCGACAGTACCTTTATATGAAGAGTACTTTCCGTTCTTATGTTGATTATAAAGACTCACTTGAACTCCTAATTCGCCCATTAAGCGACGCACTACGGCGTCGGCCACATGGATATTCAACTTAGCTAGTTCGTCATTTACACGTCTATAACCGAAGGTTAGACGTCCGCGCCATCTGCCTCTTTCTGCAATTTTCAATATCTCTACTTTGATGTCTTTATACTTATCTAGATGATTCTTGATGCGCTTACGTTCATCATGGTATGTAGCTTTCTTAAGACCAATAGCCTTAAGGATTTCACCGATTTTATATCGTTCTTTTTTGGGAAGGGACTCTTGTTCGACCCTGATCTGATCCACTATTTGCGTTTTTTCTCGCCCTTTGAGGTCCCGAACAGGGTCATTGATTTTTTTAAGATGTCATTCTCCAACTTTGTATCGTACAATTCCTGATTTTTCTTTGCCAGCTCTTCACGAAGTCGATCTACCTCGTTCTTATTTACCAATTTACGTAACTTCTTTTTATCATGTTTCACTTTAGATTTCCTGCCTTTCGGATGAGACTTCAAGGCTTCTATACCATACTGGTTGAAGGCCGTCCTCCAAAAGCTTATCTGACATGAATTAACATCAAATTTTGCGGACACTTCGGCTAAAGTTTCATCATGAGTTTGATAGTAGTTTATCACATCCATTTTGAATTCAGCCGTGAAATTTCTTTTAGTCCTTTTTCGTTTAAGCGCGTCTGCACCGCTTAAACGGTACTTTTGAATCCAAAAACTAACTTGTCGTTTGGATATATTATGTTTCTCCGCAAGATGA
>NZ_JBINJY010000003.1:0-229603 GCF_043951805.1 Companilactobacillus sp. FL22-1 | reverse complement strand
AGCTTCATAGCCTAATTTTTGACGGTCATCTGAACTCGATACTCTTACATATCCTACTTTGAATTCTTTAACTTCTTCATTATTCTTACTATTATTACTAGTTTTTAACATAAAAAAACACTCCTTCTATCTATTCGTCTACTTGTATATATAGACAAATATCAATTAGAGTGTCATTTTATTACTATATATTCAACTCTCAATTATCAGCAAATTTTCTTTGTTCACTTCTATTCTTATAAAATAAGTAATCATTACTATCATCATAAAAATGTATCAAAATTTAGACAAATAAAAAGCCTACAGCACCAGGGCTATAAGCTTGTACTTGCATAAACATATGGGTACTCGGAAGTAACTTCCACAGAGATAATTCTCCACAAGATCTTTAATCATGCGCATCTACCAATACCGCCATGCATATTTTGCTGTAAACAAAAATATAAATAATTTCAAGCTAATTTTTGGGTATCATGAAGATATTTTAATTTTCCATGACAACGTCCACAAACATACTTATTAGTATTTATTTTTTTAACCCGTTTGTATATTAAATGGCAATGCGTACACTCATAAATATGATAATTTCTTTGTCGAGATTTTCCTTGTATCGGAGAATATCTTAAACCGCCCACCTGTTTCAAAAGGATCTTAAAACTGCGGTCACGATGCTGAGCTGGCAGTCCGTCATTATATAAATGATAATGACATAACTCATGCTTAATAACTCCTACCAAGGTCTCATAACCAAAATCCTGATAAATTTTAGGATTGATATCGATATGACGATCAGCAAGATGAAATCTACCACCAGTGGTCTTTAGGCGTCGATTGAAAAATGCTTGATGTACAAAAGGTTTCCCAAAATATTCTTGGGAAACCTTTTGTATTAATTCAGTTAACTGTTGGTCATTCATTAAGCTAGTGTCGTCAACTTTTGGATCAATTTAGAAAACTTATCCATATATTCATCTTGCTTCTTCTCCGACTCATCAAACGCTTTACGATCAACTTTCTTATCGTCGCCAATACTATCAGTCATCTCACTGCAACCTTCAACATACTTTTTGAAAGCAGCTACTAAAGAAATATGTGTTCCCATCAATCTAGCTGGGGCCTTACCTTTTTCCAATTTAGTTAAAATTGCTTGGTAATTAGCTGTTCCAGCGGTGAAGTCCTTTTGAATCTTAACATATTCAACATCATCGATTTTTTCGACTTTCGAATGGTCTAGAGCTTCACGGATTTTTTCATATTCTGGATTTAATTTATCTTGTTCGGTTTGAATTGATTCCACGGTATCATTGATCAATTTTCCATATTGCATTGCTCTCTTTTGTGCAGCATTCATAAAAATTACCTCTTAATTTTTTTCTTCTTGAGTTTTTTCTGAATAAATATCTCGTTCGACAGTGAATCTTGGACGTTGTTTGACTTCATTGAAGATTTTGCCAACATATTCACCAATAACACTGATACTGATTAATTGTACACCACCCAAAGCCCAAATGGATATCATTAATGAAGACCAGCCTTGAATGACATGCCCTTGAATCTTTTGTACAAAACTATAAATCAGTAACACTAAACTGATAAAGACAATAAAGAATCCCAAGCCCATGATCAATTTTATCGGCACGATTGAAAAAGATGTAATTCCATCCATCGCAAACTTGATCATTTTTCTTAAAGGATACTTGGATTCTCCAGCGAAACGTTCCTTTCTGGCATAGTAAACTTTGGCTGACTTAAAACCAACTAAAGGCACAATCCCTCGTAAGAACAAATTCCGTTCTTTATAGCTGAGTAGAACTTGACAGGCACGCTGACTAAGTAAGCGATAATCAGCTGAATCTGGCACCAATTTAACTCCTAATGAACCCATTATCTTGTAAAACATTTCTGCAGTATTGCGTTTAAATGCAGTATCAGTGTCACGGTTATTTCTAACTCCATAGACGACTTCGGCTCCATTTAGATATTCATCAACCATCTTGGGAATGGCATTGACATCATCTTGTAGATCCGCATCTATCGTTATAACGGCATCGGAACTTTTGGCAGCACTAGTAACTCCAGCCAACAATGCTCCTTGATGACCAAAGTTACGACTCAACTTGACCCCTGAAACAATTGGATATTCTTTGGAAAAATCGTCGATCAATTGCCAGGTAGTATCCTTGCTGCCATCATCAACATAGACAATTTTACTCGTGGCTGTGATCTTTTTGTCGGCAATTAATCCATTCACGATAGCCGTTAATTCTTTAGTTGTCTCATGTAAAACCTCTTCTTCGTTATAGCAAGGTACAACAATACTTAATTTAAACATTTCAGACATTAGTTCTCCCCCACTTTATTCTGATCCAATCACAAACAGTTATTAACCCTAAACCGCTCAGAATGGCCAATATCGGTAAAAATTCTAAGCGATATCTTCCTTGAACTTCAATTAACAGTTGAACGACCGCAAATGCCATTAAGGGCAATATCAACACAAATATTTCTTGGCGTGGTTTGCCTTTTAACAACCGCAAGGAGCCGATCCATGAAAAGATTATCAAGACAACCGTTCCCATATAACCCAATAGTTTGGCTAAATCAGTAGCTCTGGTTGAATGCAGATTGATAAATTCTGCAAAATCAACTGTTTGTGAGCGGCTAGCCCAAAGGACCTCATTCTTATTCCAAAACAATCGCAACCAACCGTGAGTCTCGTTTAAATTCTTAATATTTTCTCGAATGACTTGATGTTCCTGACGGCTCATCTTAGCACGACTATCATTCAAATTGAAACGATTAACCATTGCCTGATCATAAACACCGTTTGAATTTGCATCGAGTCCGGTCACAAACTTCCATTCGGAATCACGGTTCTCAAGCCCATATTGATTCAAGCCGCTACTTTTAACCGCTAGTCCAGCCGCTGAAAAAATCACTTGATAAATAACTAGCGTAATTAAGATTTTTCCTAAGCCAGTCCAACTAAAATGGTTATTGTTTAGGAACAGATAAATCAAACCATAAACAAACACTCCCGCAATGATGACTGGACCGATGGGTCTGATGATACTGCCTAGTCCTAACGTTAAACCGGCCAAAGCATATGACCAATATTTGTTTTGCATGATCAAATAGAAAGTGACTAAAAACAACAACATCCCTAAATACTGATTATCTGCCTGACTATTTAAGCCAAACCAATCCAAATCGATCATTAAAACAAAGACAGCCAAACGAGCCATTTTGATATTATTAAATAATTTAATCGTCAAAATATAGGCCATTAACAAAATCAAAACTTGATACAAGACATTCAAGAGCTGTAAGGCAATGACATGCTCGCCAAAAACCTTCACGACAGTCATTACATAGACTAAGAATCCTGTCTGATACGCCCATTTAGCAAAATAATCATTATCATGCGTAAAAATGGGTTTCCCCTTTAAAGCTGCAGGAGCATTGCCCCAGAACGCCCCGAAGTCACTGACTTGAGTTTGAGGAACTAATCTCAACCAAATGAGGGCCACAATCGTAAAAATCGCCAATAAAGTGACTAATATTAACCAATTCAGTCGACTATCAGTATCTTTGATTCGATATAAAAAATATCCAACCCCTATAACAAAAATAATTGCACAAAGAAAAACCAGTATGGCTAGTACTGGTTCGACTTTAATATAATTAACGGTAAAAAAGTGTCCCATTTGAATCAAAACAACTGTTGTAAAAATTGCTAAACAGATTAAAATGATTCGACTAATAATTGCTTGAACTTTATTAATCATTTTTCCCCTCTAGAACTGCTACATTTTTCTGATGGTTCTGACAAAAGTTATTCAGCTTTTCAAGACACTTATCAATACTTTCCATGCTGGCCGCATAGCTGAATCTCAAATGACCTTCACCACCGATACCGAAGAAACTTCCTGGCAAAATTGCTAGGTGTTCTTCATCTAATAAATCATTGGCAAATTTAACATCATCTTGTTCATACTCAGCAGGAATTTTAGCAAACAAATAAAATGCTCCGTCTGGATCTGGACAATCAAATCCTAATTCACTCAAGCCTTCATGAAGCTTATCGCGACGAGCTTGATATTCTGCTCGCATAACAGCTGGATCGTCATAGCCATTCTTATAAGCTTCTAAGGCCGCATATTGGGTGATTGATGTGATCGAAGTCGTTGCCAATTCATGAATCTTATTGATTTGAGAAATGACGGCTTCTGGACCACAAACAACTCCAAAACGCCAACCGGTCATCGCGTGCGACTTAGACAATCCGTTCATCACAAGAGTCTGTTCCGGAAGAATGTTGCCAAATAAAATATGCTTAAAATTATATGTCAATTCACTATAAATTTCGTCACTAATTACAAAAATATCATATTTTTTTAAGATATTTACCAAGGCTTGCAATTCATCTTCAGTATAACTTACTCCAGTTGGATTGCTTGGATAGTTCAATAGGAAAATTTTGATACGTGGATTGGTTCTTAAGACTTCTTCCAGAGCTTCTGGCGTTACTTTAAAGTCCGTTTCCGATGTATCAAGGTAGACTGGTGATGCTCCATTGAAATCAGCATCTGGGCCGTAAATCGTGAATGATGGTGAAGGAATTAAGACTTCATCACCAGACTGCAAAATGGCATTAAAGGCGGAAAAAACACCTTCCGTTACACCGGTTGTCGCAACAATCTGCGTAGTGGGATCATAATTCAAACTATACTTGCCATGTAGATAATCTGCAACTGCTTCCAAAAGTTCATGATCACCTTCGGGAACAGTATAGTGAGTCTTGTTATCTTCAATTGCTTTAATGGCGGCCTGTTTAATATGGTCAGGAGTGGCAAAGTTTGGTTCACCGACAGTCATATTGACAGCTCCTGGGATCTGTTTGGCTCGCGCATTAAACTTAAAAATAGCTTGTTGTTTAATAGCAACAACAGATGGTTTCATTAGGGAAACTAAATCATTTTTCACTGTTAAACACCTCTTTATAGAAGAATACACCTTTATTCTAACATACGATAAAGATTCAAAAAAAAGACATTCAAACAATTTGAATGTCCAAATATGAAATACATAATAGTTGACTAATCATCAAAAACTGTATATGGCGACCGACGTTTATGAGCGGTTTTCTTATACCAGTTTTCAATTATTTCAGCACTCTTATCAGCTACTTCACGGCCTTCTAGATAATCATCGATTTCTTTGTATGTTACTCCTAAAGCCTTCTCATCTGGCAAACTAGGACGATCTTCTTCTAGATCAGCAGTGGGAGTCTTCTCGTACAAATTCTTTGGTGCATCAAGTTCAGCTAACATTTGCTTGCCTTGACGTTTATCTAAGCGGAATAATGGCGTTACATCAGCTGCACCATCCCCAAATTTAGTGTAAAATCCGGTAATGTTTTCAGCCGCATGATCAGTTCCCACTACAACTCCTTGATTGTCTCCGGCAATAGCGTATTGAGCAATCATTCTTGAACGAGCTTTGATATTGCCCTTATTGAAATCAGAAATCTTTAAGCCATTGGCTTCAACAGCGTCTACCATTGCGTCAACACTATCCTTGATATTTACACGAACAACCTTGTCAGCTTTCATCCACTCAATGGCTTGCATGCAGTCTGACTCATCTGATTGCTCACCATAAGGTAAACGTACGGCAATAAATTGATAAGCTGAATCGCCGGTCTCTTCTCGTAATTCCGTCATAGCGATTTGGGATAATTTACCAGCTAGAGTAGAATCTTGCCCACCAGAAATACCTAAGACAAGGGTCTTAAGAAAACTGTGTTGTTTCAAATAATCTTTCAAAAAATCAACGGAACGTCTGATCTCTTCTTCAGGATTGATTTCTGGTTTAGTGTGTTCAAATTCAATTATTTCTTTTTGCAATGGTCTCATTTTAGTCACCTAATCTAATATTGTTTACATCATTTCTAATCTTTTCAATATACTTCATCTTGTGACTGTAAAGTTTTGAAGATAAATCAACTGGATAGATTTGAGGATTCAAGATACGTTTGTACTCATCCCAAAGTGAATCAAGGTTATCGGCACAATATTTTCTAATTTGCTTAACATTAGGCAGATCATATACCAATTTACCATTAGTAAAGATGTCTTGTAATAAAGGTTTAGCTTGAAAATCTTCAACTGTTTTATTGATATAAGTATATTGTGGATGGAACATATAAAGTGAACTATGTTCTCTTGGATCTTCATTCCAAAAAGTAACGTAGTCCCCTTCGGACTTGTCATTCTTTTCGTTATTAGTAATTCGCCAAACTTGCTTCTTGCCAGGAGTAGAAATCTTGGCCGCATTACTGGACAACTTGAGGGTATCCATCATGTTGCCCTTGGAATCTTCGATACTAACTAACTTATAGACTGCACCTAATGCTGGTTGATCAAAGGCGGTGATTACCTTGGTACCAATACCCCAAACATCGATTTTGGCATCTTGCATCTTCAAGTTAAGGACTGTTTTTTCATCCAAATCATTGGAAGCATAGATCTTAGCATCTGGAAAACCAGCTTCATCAAGTTGCTTACGAACACGCTTGGAAATATAAGCCATATCACCAGAATCGATTCTAACTCCAAGGAAGTTGATCTTGTCGCCCATTTCTCGAGCAACTTTAATCGCACTAGGAACACCGCTCTTTAACGTATCATATGTATCGACTAAGAAGACACAGTTCTTGTGTGTTGTAGCGTAAGCCTTGAAAGCTTCATATTCATTACGATAAGTTTGAACTAAAGCATGAGCGTGGGTTCCAGAAATAGGAATACCGAAAATCTTTCCTGCTAAGACGTTACTTGTTGCATCAAAACCACCAATATAGGCAGCTCTTGTTCCCCAAAGTGCAGCATCAACTTCTTGTGCTCGACGTGAGCCAAACTCCATCACTGGATCATCACCACAGACAGTCTTGATTCGAGCAGCCTTAGTAGCAATCAGCGTTTGAAAATTGACCATATTTAGAATGGCCGTTTCAATCAATTGGCATTGTGCCAAAGGTCCTTCAACTTGTAAGATGGGTTCTTCGTTAAAGACAAGATCTCCCTCCAAAGCTGACCGAACCGTACATCTGAATTGCATATCTTTTAGCCAACGAAGAAATTCTTCGTCAAATTCACCATATTCGCGCAAATACTCAATATCTGAATCTGAAAAGTTCAATTCTTTCAGGTAGTCCACCACATGTTCTAGTCCCGCAAAAACAGCAAAGCCATTATCAAATGGTAAACTTCTAAAATAGACTTCAAAGACGGCACGACGATTGTGTAGCCCCTTCTTCCAGTACGTATACATCATATTAAGTTCATAGTAATCTGTATGCAAAGTTAAATCTTCATTTTGAAATTGAGTCATTATAGCTCCCCTACGAATTTATGTTAACAGCATATATTTTACATTATTTGTTATTCAAAGTCGCTTGATAACCGTCATTTACTTTATGTGCTAACTGTTCGATTGAATAATTATCTCTGACCTCTTGATAAAGTGCCAAGCCTTTTTGATCAAGGTTGCCATCACGCCACATTGCGTGAGCATCATTAAGAGCTTCAATCAATCCTTGTTCATCTTCCGAATCGATCAGCCAACCAGTATCATCATTGATTATTTTATCGGTAGCACCAACATTCGTCGCAATGACTGGCTTACCATAGGCTGCTGATTCGAGATAAACAGTTGGTAAACTTTCAGACTTCGATGTTAAAACTGACACATCGCATTCTTGATAATAATCACCAGTATTTTCCCGAAAACCAACAAAATCAACTTTATCTTTGATATGCAACTCTTTAGTTAATTCACGCAGTTGATCCATCAGTGGACCATCTCCTACCAGAGTCAAACGGAAATTAAACTTCACTTTACTTAAAGCTTCCAGCAATAGGCGGTGATTTTTGACCTCAACCAAACGAGCGACCTCTAATAGACTAAAAGTTGGCTGGCGCATGAATCTTGGATTGATTCCAGTGAAATCAATTGCGTTGAAAACTTCATAAGTATGATTGGTATTGATTTTCAAAGATTCAAAGTATTCCTCCAAATCAGGATTCATATAGAAAAGCGAATCTGCACGTTTTAAAGCATGCAAATTCAAATTCAACATAACTTTACCTTTGAGTCCTGAAAAATCAATCCTAGGGTCAGAATGGACGGTTATGACCCATTTAGCACGAATCTTCTTGCGAATTAAAGATACGATATAATTAGCCCGTGGTCCATGTGTATGTACGATATCGAAATGATTGTTATTGATATATTGGGTCAATGGTTTTAGAATCGATAGATCGAATCGTTGCTTCTGTTCCATAACTGATACGCTTAAACCATTTTCACGAGCCATTTTGGAAACAGGTCCGTTTTGAAAAGTTAACAGTGTACTTTTCTCACCGATCATTTTTTGACCTTTCATCAGGTTAACAATATATGTACGAGCTCCGCCGTCTTCATTACCGGCATTAATATGTAAAACCCTCATTAAGACACCTCTCAAATTAATCTTTCTCGTGTATAATAATACATTAAAGGAGAACGCCATGCACAAAAATAGAATAAATATTTTAGGTACAGAGTTTGATAATTTTACTGCAAAACAATTTCATCAATATCTTGATGACGATTTAGATTTAAAAGCTAACAAGTTTATCGTCACACCCAATCCGGAAATTGTTCTTGCAGCCAGAAAAGACCCTGAATTTTCAAAAATCATCAATAATGCTGACTACGTTATCCCTGATGGGATCGGTATTATCAAAGGTGCCAAAAGCCTTGGTACACCGCTTCATGAACGTATTACCGGCTTTGACACTTTACAATACTTGATTGAAACTGCTAATCGTAAGCTTTCAAAAGTTTATTTGTTAGGAGCTAAGCCTGAAGTCATTCAAGCTAGTGCCGCCAAAATAAAAAAAGACTATCCCCAGATCGACTTAGTTGGATATCATGACGGATACTTTCAAGATGAACAAGAAATCATTGATGAAATTTCTGAAAAGAAGCCTAACATCATTCTAGTTGCCTTAGGCTCTCCAAAGCAAGAAATATTCATTAACAAGTATCGTCATAGTTCTGATGCTATCTGGATCGGAGTTGGAGGAAGTTTTGATGTCTTTTCAGGGACTAAGAAACGAGCTCCCAAAGTAATTCAAAAATTGAATCTTGAATGGTTCTACCGTCTAGTAAAAGAACCCACTCGCTTTGGACGAATGCTTGCTATTCCTAAATACATGTCATTGATTAATCAAGAAAAAAAGTACAAATAAAAAGGTTGTAAGTCGGCTTCACATCGACTTACAACCTTTTTATTCTTCAACATCAATTGTATCAGGATCTTGATTATTATTAATGAAAATTCGTGCATTCAACATTGCATAACTCAAGATCGTTACGAAATAAATGCTTACGGATGGCGCTTCGATAACATGTCCTGTCATCAGTGCCATACCAAATCCTAAAGCAATACTGGATACGAGCATTGCCCATTTAAAGGACCACATGTACTTAAACTTGCGAATAAATGTTCCTATCAGATAGATTAGGCAATAAATGAGCGGTGCTAAATAGATGATTGTTCCAATGAAGCCAAACTGGAAGAAAATATCGATATAATCCATTTCGACCAATTTAGCTTTCTTTTCACTCTTATAGCTAGTTGCATAGCCCATCCCAAACATCTTTTGAGCTGGTGTAGCTTTGGAGAAGTTTTGGGCAGCATTTTCAAAGTAAACCGTCCGTCCACTTAACAAATATGAAACAGTCTTATTAGTTTTAACATATTTTTCTTGGTCAGCAGTTAAACCCTTTTTAGTCTTAGCCTGCTTCTTCTTATATTTGATCATATCATTGTGCAACTCAGCAGTTCTGGAAACTGCCATGGCTGGATAGGCTGCAAACACCCCACCTAAAGTCAGGACTAATAGTGCCACAATTCCAGCATTGAATCTGCGACGTCCACCTTCACGGAAAAAGTGAATGATTGAAGCTAAAATTGCCATGCAGAGACCAAAGAGGATTGCCAATAGTGAACCCTTGGTTCCAATCAACAGTGCTGAATAGATAGCAATAATAATTGTTAGCCAGTAATAGATTCTTGTCCAAGTATCGATCTTTTTTAAAGCGTACCAAACCATAATGGGAAAGGCGATGGAGACAATGGCACTCAATTCATTAGCGGCATAAAACCAGCCACTCTCACCCAGTTTGTAATAGGAATATGAACTGAAACTAGTATTAGTGAAATGAGCAATGATCATGATAATACTGATGATGTTTATGGCATAGAAGATCATTTTAGGGAAGAAACGATTGATAATTCGATCCTCAGCTAATTCTTCAAACGCATAGAAATATCCCAGTAACATTACTGGATAATACAAACTCTTAACTAAAGTTGTAATCTCCAATGATGGCAGAAAGAGCTTTTTTTGTTTGTAATTAATAAATAAACTAATTGCGGAAACTAACCCTAAAACTACGAAGTACAGAATTATCCGCATCCCCTGTTTATTATCTCGATTCAAGATTAAAAAAATCAAAATATAAAAGACGGTTAAGGCCATTACAGCCATTCGAATCAAAATTCCGAACGTAACATTAAAATTGGCTTGAGTCATCAACCCAGTAATTGCATCTAGAACTGGCTGAAAAACGATATATAGCATCAAAAAGATACTGTATTTTTTTATAAAGCTTTGCATAAGTGACTCCCAGTTAAAAATTTTAAAACTCAACAGATAATATCTTACCTTAAATTTATCTCGAAAGATATTAATTATCGCTCTAAATAAAATTCAAATCGATCTCCGGCATATTGTGACCGTACGTACTCAAATGGACGATCATCATCCAAAGTTGTAACCTGACGAACACGCAAAATTGCCGAACCACGTTTAACATTTAAAAAGTTAGCGATTTTTTCAGACGCCAAAATAGCTGAGACAGTCTGAGTGGCATTACCTAATTTTAACCCTGCTTTATCTTCCAGGGCCTTATAGAGTGAAGACGTGATGTCTTGTTTGCTCAAGCTATTAACAATACTGATTGGAATCGTAGCAACTTCAAAACAGATAGGTTGTTTGTCCGCATAACGGATTCTTTCCATTCGTAGCACCTGGTCACCAGTATGCAGCTTCAATTTCTCCATTTCGCTGATCGAGGGGTCAGCTACGTGATATGAAACCGTCTTGCTGGAAGGTTTTTTCCCTTGGCTCTCAGTTATCTCGGTAAAACTGGTTGTCCCAGACATTTTTTCTTGAACCTTGCTGCTGGCAACATAAGTTCCCGAACCAACTTGACGTTGCAAAATCCCCTCATCAACCAATGTTTGGATAGCTTGACGCAAAGTCATCCGACTCACATCAAAATCTTGTGACAATTGTCTTTCGGAAGGAATACGTTCTCCCACAGCCCATTTGCCTGATTCAATTTCTTTTCTGATTTCATTATGGATTTGTATATATACTGGTACCTTCATTGCTGCGAACTCCTTTTGAAGCATTACTTCTGTTAATTATACCGTATTTCCTTAAAAAATTAAGAATTGGTCTAAAAACTTAGAAAAAAAAAGGCAAAATCCAAAAATTGAATTTTGCCTTAAAGTGATTGGGTTAGCTGGATTCGAACCAGCGCATGATGGAGTCAAAGTCCATTGCCTTACCGCTTGGCTATAACCCAATGAATGGAGGGGAGTGGATTCGAACCACCGAACCCGAAGGAGCGGATTTACAGTCCGCCGCGTTTAGCCAGACTTCGCTACCCCTCCATGTGATAAACACATGTCTTTATTCGACTTAATTATATTACCGAAAATTTGAAATCATTGCAAGAGGATAATCCAAAAAATTATCTAATAATTTTAATATCTTTGGAACTAACGAATTCATTCGCCGAAATCCGATAGTACTGTGTGCCATTAATTTGAATCACCTTATCGACACCCCAGATGGAAGATCCAGCAATAGCTCGATTAGTGAGTGTTTTACCATGAGAATCTTTCAAAACCGCCATCGGCTTGGCGGTGATTTTAATTCTCTCAATCGTGAATTGATAGCCGTATGCCTGATTAGTTCGAATATAGTAATCCTTCGAAATTTGATAATAACTTCTGCCATTGATTTGAGCTGTTTTTGCAATCGCTAAATTGCTATTAGCAGCTAATTTAACATTCGATATCTTTCTTCCGTTACGATCATAAAGTGCAATCGGTCCATTATCAGGATATACCGTCACTGTCTTGAAATCGCTGGCCGCTAAAACTGGCGTACTAAAGCCAGTAATAGACATCAAAATCCAAGCTAGTAACATTGAAATTTTAAAACTTTTTTTCATCCACTAGTTCCACCTTTTCAAAGCTGAATTTATGATACCAAGTAAATATGAATTAATTTTGATTTTTTCCAATTAAACCAAAATACCCTCTGATTCTTAAAGTTAGAATCAGAAGGTATTCGAATTTTTTCAAATATTTTAGTTTACACCTTGCATCAAACGTTTGATACGAGGTACGAACATGATCAAGATCACTGCAGCAACCAATGTAACTACACCAGTCACTCCAAAGAACATCATTTCGTTTTGGGGATTACCAGGCTGGAACAATTTAACTAATTGCGCATTAGCAGCCTGACCAGCTGAATCGGCTAAGAACCACATACTCATCATTTGACTTGAGAAAGCCTTAGGAGCAAGTTTAGTCGTAGCTGAAAGTCCAACTGGGGAAATCAACATTTCACCAATTTCAATGATACCCCAACTTAGTACCAACCAAAGTGGATTAACTTTTCCACTTGGAGATAAACCAATCAAAGGAATCATCAAAACAAAGTATGAAATTGCTGTGGCAACCAATCCCATCCAGAACTTAGATGGAGATGAAGGTTGTCTCTTGCCAAGTTTTGTCCAAAGAATCGCAAAGAATGGCGTATAGATAATGATAAAGAATGGGTTAAGCATTTGGAACTGTGGTGCTGAAAGATTGAAACCTGCAAAATGCAGTTGAGTTTGTTCAGCCGCAAACAATGCTAAAACAACTGAACCTTGTTCCTCAATTGCCCAGAAAATCATTGCAGCGATAAACAATGGAATATAAGCAACAACTCTTGATTTTTCAACCTTAGTTACCTTTTTACTTGTTAACATCATGATGAAGTAGCCAATAGGTAAAGCAATACCCAAGATACTAATAATCGTAATGATGTTATCAATTGTAAAGGCATGAGCCACAGTCAAAATAATTACAATAATAATTACAGCGATAATTCCGTACGTTAAACGCTTATAGAAACGATTACGTTCCTCGCCAGTAATAGGGTCTGGTGCATGCAAACTTGATTCAGGCAAGTATTTGCGTCCATCCCACCAATATACAATCAAACCAATAAACATACCGATGGCAGCTAATGAGAATCCAGCGTGGAAGTTAAAGGCATTACTCATACTGTTAACGGCTTGTGGTGCAATCAATGATCCCAAGTTAATACCCATGACATAAATACTGAAACCAGAATCACGTCTTGGATCATCATCAGAATACAATCCACCAACCATTTCGGAAACGTTTGGCTTCAAAAGACCTGTACCAATAACGATCAAGGCAATGGAGCCATATAGTCCGCCTTGACCAATTGGAAGTGATAAGACGATGTGACCAAACATGATCAAAACACCACCCCAGAAGACAGTTCTTCTGGCTCCTAGAAGTCTATCACTAATAAAACCACCAAGCACACTGGACATATAAACCAGTGAACCATAAATCGACATAATTGAAGCGGCCGTAGTCTGGTTCATGCCCAGGCCACCCTTACTTACTGCATAGTACATGTAGAAAAGTAAGATAGCACGCATACCGTAGTAACTGAATCTTTCCCAAAATTCAGTTAAGAAGAGCGTACGTAGACCGGTCGGTTGACCGAAGAAACCTCGATCTTTTTTCTCGTCCATTAAAATTCTCCTCACATTACACAATGAATGAGTTAATATTAAGCTTTTCTCTTCCTTATGTCAAAACATTTTTTAATAAAAGCTCTGTTATCCCTTATATATCAACGAATAAAAATAAGAGCCTTTTAATATAGGCTCTTAATCTTAATGGTGCTTAAAGGCCTCTGTTGCCATAACTGCATCTTTCCATCCAGCGTAAAGATTGGTTCTCAAATCTTCAGACATTTGAGGTTGATACGACCTACCAGTTTGATAGTTCTTCTTAATGTCATCAAAATCTTTCCAAAAACCAACCGCCAATCCGGCCATAAACGCCACACCAAGTGAAGTTGTTTCCAATTCTGCGGATCGTTCCAAAGGAGTATTTAAAATATCGGCTTGAAATTGCATCAAATAATCATTAGCTGAAGCCGCTCCGTCCACTTTCAAAACTTCAATCGGCATCCGAGCGTCAGAGCGCATTGTCTCGATGATATCCTTAGTTTGATAAGCAATCGCCTGCAAAGTAGCTTTGACCAAATCCTTATCAGTCGTCCCCCGAGTGATACCAAAAATCGTCCCATGAGCTTGGTTATCCCAATATGGGGCACCCAAACCAGCAAATGCAGGTACGACATACACTTCATCTTGACTAGTTGAGACCTTCGCAATTTCAGAAGTTTCAGGAGTGTTGCTAATTAAGCGCATATCATCCCGTAACCATTGCAACGCAGCTCCGGCCACAAAGACACTTCCCTCTAGGGCATAGCTAACTTTTCCATTCAGACTATAAGCAATTGTCGTCAACAAATTATTATCCGATAAAGCTGGCTTGGAACCAGTATTCATCACCGCAAAAGCACCCGTTCCATAAGTATTCTTGACCATTCCCTTTTCAAAAGCCATTTGTCCAAAGAGTGAGGCTTGCTGCGAGCCGGTCATACCTGTGATTGGAATCTCAGAACCATAAAATTGATAATTCTTTGTTATACCAAATACTTCTGAATTGGATTTCACTTCTGGTAACATCTGACGCGGGATATTAAATAATTCTAATAATCCATCGTCCCACTGCAAAGTATTGATATTATAAAGCATTGTTCGACTGGCATTGGCAGCGTCTGTGGCAAAGTTTTCACCATCAGTCAGCTTCCACAATAACCAAGTGTTAACGGTTCCAAACAATAACTCACCATTTTCAGCCCGAGTTTGTGCACCTTCGACATAGTCTAAGATCCAACGAATCTTCGTAGCTGAAAAATAAGGACTGATAATCAAGCCCGTCTTTTGATGAATCTCGTCACGATATCCCTCTTTGATCAGATCATTAGCCATTTTAGCAGTTTGGCGACTTTGCCAAACAATCGCATTGTAGATTGGTAAGCCAGTCTTTTTATCCCAAACGATTGTTGTTTCACGTTGACTGGCGATACCAATAGCCTTGATTTGGGCTGGTTTAATACCTGAATCGATCAGAGCAGTCGCAATCGTTGTTTGGACCGCATTCCATAATTCATTAGGATCATGTTCGACCCAACCTGGATTAGGCAAAATTTGTTTGATTGGGTGTCTAGCCATCGCAACTTTTTTACCGTTATGGTCAAAAACAATTGCCCGTGCTGTAGTAGTTCCCTCATCAATTGCTAAAATATATTCTTTCTCCATCTCTAACTCCTAAACACCAAAAAAGGCGAAATCCGCCTTTTACTTTCTTACTTTATGCTTAAACTTTCTAGTTGCACTGACAGCTTCTTGCCAACCTTCATACAGATAGTCAGCTTTTTTAGCATCCATTTCTGGTTCAAATGTCGCCCCAGTAGCATATTGTTGCTTAATATCATCTAGGTTATCCCAATAGCCTACTGCTAGTCCAGCTAAAAATGCAGCTCCCAAGGCAGTCGTTTCCAAATCCTTGGCTCTTTGAACTGGAGTTTGTAAAATATCAGCTTGGAATTGCATTAGATAGCGGTTATTGGCAGCCCCACCATCGACTTTCAAAGTTGGGATCTCAATACCTGTATCCTGCTTCATAGTTTCAATAACGTCACGTGATTGATAAGCTAACGATTGCAAAGTGGCCTTGATAAAATCATCTTTAGTCGTTCCACGAGTTAAGCCAAAGACTGCCCCTCGAGCATCGGAATCCCAGTAAGGTGCACCTAAACCAGTAAAGGCTGGTACAACATACACTTCATCGTCATCACTTGAAGCCAAAGCAGCTTCTTCAGATTCCGGAGCTGTATCAACCAAATGCATTGCATCACGCAACCATTGGATAGCTGAACCAGCTACAAAGATACTACCTTCCAAAGCGTAGTAAACTTTGCCATTGATACCATAACCGATGGTCGTTAACAAATTATTATCAGATAGCTTAGGTTTTTCACCAGTATTCATCACGATGAAAGCCCCTGTACCATATGTGTTCTTTACCATTCCTGGTTCAAATGCCATCTGGCCAAAAAGTGCCGCCTGTTGGTCACCGATCATACCAGCGATAGGAACTTCTGAACCGTAGAAGTGGTAGCCCTTAGTTTGACCATATACTTCAGAATTAGGCCGAACCTTTGGCAACATAACTTTGGGAATATTTAGTGCTTTTAGAATTTCATCATCCCATTGAAGGTCGTGAATGTTGAATAACATCGTCCGACTGGCGTTAGAATAGTCGGTCACATGGGCAGCACCACCAGATAACTTCCATAATAACCATGTATCAATTGTTCCAAACAAGAGATCGCCGTTTTCAGCTCGTTTTTGAGCTCCATCGACGTGATCCAAAATCCAACGAATCTTTGTAGCTGAGAAATATGGATCGATCAGCAAACCAGTTTTTTCGTGGATCATCTCACCAAGACCAGCATCTCTCAATTCATCAGCGATGTCAGCAGTCTGTCGACTTTGCCAGACGATCGCATTATAGATTGGTAAACCGGTATTCTTGTCCCAAATGATTGTCGTTTCACGTTGATTCGTGATTCCAATCCCCTTGATCTGCTTTGGCTTGATACCAGATTCGATAAAGACCGTCGCAATCGTTGACTGAACTGCATTCCAAATCTCATTAGCATCATGTTCAACCCAGCCTGGTTGGGGAAAATGTTGTGTGAATTCACGTTGTGCATCGGCAATTTTAGTGCCTTTTTGGTCAAAGATAATTGCTCGAGTACTTGTCGTACCTTCATCAATCGCCATAATATATTCGTTAGCCATCATTTCACCTCATTTTAATGTAAACGTTTCATATTTGAATAGTATAACATCTGCAAAATTTTGCAAACTGTTATCACTTAATTTTTAATATTTTGTTGTTATATTCATTTAATTAAAACAATTTTCTCTTTTTTCTTTCAATACAATTAAAAGTGGCGAACAATCCTACCGATAAGATTGAGATGGACCAACCCAATTTCAATCCAGGAACTCGATAATTTAAAGCCACCTGATGCTTTCCGGCTTTGAGATTTACTGCCATTAAATTATCGACCACTTTATGAATTTTAGCTTTTTTACCATCAACCTTAATGCTCCAACCGTCATCGTAAGGAATACTGAATAGCATTGGCGAATCTTTGGCAACATCGATGGTTCCGCGAACTGTATCGTGATTCAATGTTGATGTGATCTTCAAAGAATTAGCTCGGAATTTTTTAAGGGAGGCTAAGAAGGCCGTTTGATCAAGTGATTGGAAGTAACTTGGATTTAAGTCTAAGGACTTATTGGTCATAATTTTGACGTCGACTTTTTCACCAGTTTTGAAATGTCCTAAGCGTAAAGTGGCTGCACTATAGACATTCATTGAAGCTGTTTGGACTCGTTTGCCATTCACATAAATTTTAGCGGTATCATAGTTCATCGGCGACACATAAAAATACAGCGGTCCACTAGTTCTTGTCGTCAATCGATAGTCATAAAGCGTCTTTTTCCCTACATCAGTTTGATCCATACTGCTGATATCGACATTTTTCAAATACTGATAACTATTACCGTTCAAAGCTTGCCAAAGTAAATCTTGATTAGTCAGAGCTTGCTTAGTGTACATTTGAAAATCATAGACATTTTTATCAACCAAAAATCCCATCGATGGTGCGCTATAATTTTCTTCAACGTGATAATGATTATCCCACTGCCGGATTCGATAATAGACTCCAAACAGAGCATTCGTTAAATTAGTTCCTCCATAGTAACTGATTCTTCGAACATTCAAACTAAAATATCCTAAATTGTGCATCATCTGCAAAGTGTCTTGGTTCAAAGTCGAACTATAGAGGCTCAAACCATTGATATTGAATAAAATAGGGTCGTTATAATTATTATATTTTTCCGGAAAAGCTTTGTTCAACCCTGATTTGGAAACGATTATTCGATGGCCCAATTGTTTTCGACCTTTAATATTTTTCAGGATGTCATTTTCCTTAACGAACTCTGCTCGATATACTAATTGATTGCCTAAACCGGCGGTACTGATTACCGCATTAAAGTTTGCAATCACTTCGAAGACGATCATCAACAACAATAAATTGATGACTTTTTGATTCCGATTTAACCCTAAAAGAATCAGGCCACTGACGATCACACAAACGATACTTAAGAAGAAGTAACGGCCGTCATATTGTCGATTTGGGGTACCGAAGCCGAGTTTCTCGATAATTTTGGGCAAGAGCCATTCTGTAATATAACCGATTGAAATCAAGATCCCCGCTAAACAAGTGCCTCTGACGACGGTATTCTGATCGCGGTAAACGCCGGCATCAAATGCTTTATAGGCCATAAAAACACAAACGAAGGAAAAAATAAAACTATTGCGAAATGGAAAACCAGCGGGGTTTTGGAACATGTGCCAAACCGTGTTGAAAGTCGTCACAAACATACTGATCAACAAGGCTCCAATCAATAGTGATGCATACCATTTATCTTTGTTGCTGATCTTGTTACTGACAAAATAACTCAATAGTAAAATCAAAACTGTCGAAGTCATAAAAACTGACGGACCATGTTCGAGTCTTTGGTCAAAAGTATTGCCGCCAATTCCTAATTGTGTCAATGCCTCTAAACCAAAACGAGCTGAAGGTAAATAATTCCACAAATTAAACGAAGTCTTCGCCGTCTTCATCATTCCGACCAAAGTTGGAACCAAGACTACCATTGAACTCAAGCCTGCCAAAACCGAAGTGATCAAATAATTTCTAATGATCAGCCACTTATTGTTAGCTTGGAATAGTTTATTCTCCAGACCAATATAGACGAAAAAACAAACCGAAAAAATACAGAGCATGTAGCCCAAGTAATAATTAAAAATAATTGCTAAAAGTAAGGAAACATAATAGAGCACGTAACGTTGCTGTTTAATCAGCTTTATCACCCCGACCGCAACTAACGGCAACATGATCAAAGCATCAAGCCACATCAAGTCGTAAAAATATGACGCCACAAAACCACAGAATCCATAAGCGACTGTGAACATGTAATTAGCGAAAAGCGTTTTATTGAAATAGCTTTTTAAAAAGTAAGCCATCGTAACGCCCATCGTGGCAATCTTTAGCATGATGATAATGTTTGCGGCCGCCGGTATCCCTTGTGGACTAAACAAAACGATCAATAAATTAAATGGTGACAACAAATAATAGCTTATAACCGGGAAAAAGTTATCTCCGAGTGATTGGCTGAAGAGATACAAGTGTAAATTACCCGAAACCAACTGCCGTCTGAGCTCAGTTAGAAAAGCTAAATATTGTGTCCCTAAATCACTACTCAAAAAATTATTGCTACCAAATGGGACTAAGCCTGAATAAGCAAATATAAATGAAATAATAATTAGGTTTAATAAAAACGCTCCAAAGTAATACAGGGCATGACGTTTCGACATAATTTTTCTCCTTCAATACTAATCAAATAATATGTGATAATGGCGCCAATTGCAAAAATGACGACAAAAAAAGAGCTTGCATATGCAAGCTCTGTCATCATATTTGTTTTCATATTTGTTTACCTCGGACTAATTATTATTTGATTTTGTTTTTGAATGTGAATGGTTTTGATTTTGTATTTTGTATTTTTGATGGTTTAGTTTAAAAATTTCTTTTCGTTGTAATTTCTGATCATCTTAGTGCAAGCTGCATCTAAGACGGAGACACCCGTTAGAACGAGAATTGGATGTTTTTTCATATTTTTCACCTCGTTTTTTGTATAGCCATACTTGACTATGTAATACATAATATCTGGATATTATGAAGTTGGTCGTAGGAAATTATGAACTTAATGTGAAGTTTCTTGCTTGGTTGATTGGTTGGTTGGTTTGGTGATGCTTTGGTATTGGTTCACTGCCGGCTTCCGTTCGGCTCTGAGGGGTCTGGAACGCCATGGGCATCGCTTTGAACCAATTGAAGTTCGCAATTGTTTCAAAGTCGAGCCTTGTTCTAAGTGTGCTTCGCCCACTAAGAACAATTTCATGGCTGAGACCCCTCAGAGCTCTCACTACAGCCTAGAATGTTAAAACATATTTGGATATCCCTCAAGTGAACAGGTTCAAGAGATAAAACAAGTTCAAAGGCAATAGCAAGTTCAAAGGCTAAAGATTAAAGTCAAAAACTTAAATCCTTAAAAGATAAAATGAACCAGTGTCTTTAAATGAATTAATATCTTTGATAGAAATTAAATAATGTATTGAATTGATATAGATAAAAGTCAATTCAATACATTTTTTTGTCTTGTCCTTTATCTTTTGCCCTTAAGCACCGAGGTTTTCCAGCTTCCACTCCTACCGAGCACAATCAAAAATGTGGGGACCCCTATATATATCACTAACAAATCAAATATGCAGTAACCCAAGTCAGGAGCGGAAGTTCTGGGGGATATCAGTGGTGAAATTTTACTTAATTGGCGAACCTTGCCAATTTAGTAAAAGGTCGAGCTTGAAGACAAGCGGTTCTCTTGGCTCCAAGTCGGCCCACCACGTTCCATATCCCCCAGAACTGGAGCGGATGACGGCAGTGAACAAAAAAAACACTGCACAAAAAAAAGCAGCCTTTCGGCTACTTAATTATTAATATCGTTGCTAATCAGTTACTTTTACTGAGTCAGCTTTTTCTACGGCAGCTCCAGCTAATGCACTGACATAGTTGACTGGCTTGTCAAAGTTTGGTTGGAACAAGAAATCAACCATTGATAATTCATCGATCGTAACGTTCTTTTGAATAGCTAATGATAAGAGGTTGGCAGATTGTGAAACGTCGTACTTACTTGTCAAAGCTCCACCAAGAACTTCTCTTGTTTCTGGATCCCAAACTAAGTTCATCAAAACTGGTGTAGTTGTCAACATGAATTCTGGACGGTAGTTATCTTCCAATGAAACTGTTTCAACTTTCTTGCCTAAAGCTTCGGCGTGAACTTTTGTCAAGCCACTGGCAGCATATGTTCTGCCAAACAATTCAACAGCTGAACTTGCTTGTGTACCCATGTATGCTTCGGTATCTTTTTCGATATTCTTACCTACTAAAATACCTTGACGTACGGAGTTAGTTGCTAATGGAATGTATTGATTGTCTTGAGTTGGGTTGTAGAAGACTGAAGCGGCATCTCCGGCTGAGAAGACGTCTGCTTTACTTGTGTGCATATATTCATCAACAATCAAAGCTCCATTTGGTAATGTTTCAAATTGATCTGAGAACATATCAGTATTAGGACGGAAACCAACGCACATAACGGCAATATCGGCTTCATATGAGTTCTTATCAGTCTTAACAATAACGCTGTGATCTGTTTCTTCGAATGATTGAACTTTTTCATTCAAGCCCAATGTAACGTTGTGATCACGGTAATCTTGTTCTGCTACTGCTGACATATTTGGATCTAAGTTCTTTGCTAAAACATCTGGCAAAGCATCGATCAAGGTTGTTTCTTTACCAAGTGTTGAATAGCCTTCTGCTAATTCGGCACCAATATATCCAGCACCGATAACGATTGCGCTCTTAATATCAGAAGCATTTTCCTTTAATTCTGTAGCGTTAGTCCAGTTCTTGCAGAGTTTTACTCGACTTGAATCAATTCCAGGAATTTGTGGAACGATTGGAGCAGAACCAGTTGTAATAACTAATTTGTCATAAGGCTGTTCAAAGGTTTCGCCGCTAACTAAGTTCTTAACTGATAATTTCTTAGCGTCAAAATCAATGTTAGTTACATCATGTTGCATGTGCATGTGAGCACCCATTTCTGTCAAAG
Source organism: Companilactobacillus sp. FL22-1 (assembly GCF_043951805.1). Taxonomy (NCBI): domain Bacteria; kingdom Bacillati; phylum Bacillota; class Bacilli; order Lactobacillales; family Lactobacillaceae; genus Companilactobacillus; species Companilactobacillus sp. FL22-1. Next base: position 207,433 of record NZ_JBINJY010000003.1, on the reverse strand, counting down.
CTTCTGGGCTAGCATAAAACATCTTATTAGGGTCTGAAACACGGTCACTGACCCACAAAGCAATCCCACATGATAAGAATGAAAGGTTATCATTACGTTCAAAGACGGAGACTTCCCAATCTGGATGCTCCTTTAAAATGTTCATTGCTGAAAATGTTCCAGCATGTGTACAACCTACGATACTAACTTTCATAATTGTAGCCACCTTTTTTACGTTATATTTACATTATAGTTAACATTTTAACATAATTAAAGCGTTTACATACTATTTAAAAAAATATATCTGGATTATAAATATTTGAATGTTAATTATAATTGCGTAACGTTATTCCTCATTTTCTCTATATCTGTGTATTAAGTATACAGGCGCCGAAAAAACTAGGTTACCATTATAATTGCACAAATAGTAGAATTTGTGTGTTTAATTATAAATAAATATTTTTATCAAAATTGAGTTACACTGTTTAAACACCTGTGGTATATTGTAATCGTGAAAGAGGTAGAGATATGAAAAATGCAAATTCCTTCTTTTTTTAACTCTTAATGTAGTTAACGGTACATCCTCATATCGTTAATCTTAAAAAGCTTACTCGCCTGGAAGAAAATTGCCCCCCTCAATCAATTTCCTTTCAAGGCGTATCCCATTATAATAATTACTTTGAATGCTTTCATTAATAACAAATCCCTCTCTATTTGACAATTTGGAAATCTCACAAGCGTTCATGTCTTACCTCCGACACTACTGGTAATGCTGCTACACATTCTTGTAGTAAAAAAAACAAGCCCGTCCCCCCAAGATGAGCTAGTTTTTTTTTGCCATTTTTTAATGTTTAGGCTTGAATCAGATTTATAAAAGAAATTTTTTCAAATATGAATCTTTCTGTTTAAACATATGTGGTATATTAATAACTGTGAAAGGGACAAAGATATGTAAATGCTATTTCTTCCTTTTTTTAACTCTTAATGAAGATAAGCGGTACATCCTCATACTGCTTACCTTATGCTTAACGCATTCTGAAAGAAGATTGCCCCCCTCAATCAATTTTCTTTCACACCCTCAAATGCGTATCCCATTACAATAATTTACTTTGAATGCTTTCATTAATTAACAAATTAATTAACAAATCCCTCAAATCCCTCTCTATTTGACAATAATATGGAAACCTCACAAGCATTCATATCTTTTCCCTGACACTACTGGTAATGCCGTTACACGCATGGTGTAACAAAAAAAACAAGCCCGTCCCCCCAGACAGGCTGTTTTTTTTTGCATTTTTTTCAATATTAATTCGAATAAAATCAGACAATTATCATTAATTCGTTTTGATTTAGTGCTTTGAAGCACTCGTTGTAGCATCGACTGTTTCGGTTTTAACTTCTGGTTTCTTAGAAGCACCGGAAGTTGCATCTAATTTAGCATCTGGATCCTTAACTAACTTTTGACCGGTAGCTTTGAGATATTCGTCAACGATTGGTTTTAGATCGACGGCCCACTCATTAACACCTTTGTAGTTGCCTTCTTCATCATGCATTGCTTTGTAATAATGCATAACATGATGCTTTTCTTCGTCGCCACCAGGGACAGGCATTGAAACTAAGTCCGTTTCGCCAGTTCTTAGAGCGTTGATAACTTGCTTAACATGTGTGATGACACGTTCGATGCTTGGATGAACTTTATCTAAACCATCACCCACTTGATCAGGAGTTCTTTTAGCTAACATCTTTTCAGTTGGCAAGAATTTATTGTAATAAATAAATTGATTATTCTCATCGACATAAGTCAATTCAATTGGAATCGTCTTGAGGAAGTAATTCAATTGATTAACTGTCAATAAACCACTATCTAATTTAACGTAAGTATTGCCGTCAACTGCATTGACCTTTTTAGCAGCCTGATCCAACCAATCATCAGCATTCATATCGATACCTTGAACAGTAGTGTCTGTTCCTTTCTTACCACTTAAATCTTCATCTTCGTATCCATTTGTTTGTCCCATCATATTAATCACCTTCGCAAATTTAACAAATTTTTCTAACGTTGATTGTAGAAAATCAATCGTTCGTTGATCCTTTAAATCATCATTTTCATCAAAAGCTTCTTTAACATTTCCTAACAAAAATTCATTCCCTGGCATAACGATAGCGTTGACACCGGGTGCCTCAAGAATCTGACGTAAGTGTAATTGTGCTCTGGAAGAACCTTGATTATGATATGAGGCTCCAACGATCATCACTGGCTTGCCATCCAAAGGATGAACTTCATAAGATAGCCATTCGATCACATTCTTTAACGCTGACGTGACGGTATGATTGTGTTCTGGTGTGGCCATGATAACTCCGTCAGCAGCACTGATCTTGCGGCATAAATTTTGAATTGCTTCACTGTTTGTTTGATCATCATCTTCATTGAACATCGGTACATCATTGATATTCAACAATTCGATATCAGCAACTCCTGCAAAATGTTTTTCCATAAATTGTAGTAACATTCGATTATATGATTGATCGGCAATCGATCCTGCTATTCCAACAAATTTCATCGTTTTCCCTCTAATCTTTGTCCCAGGAGAATTGTTCAGCCTTTTTCTTGTTGATGTCATGGGCATGATTCAATTCTTTGGAAATATTAACGAACTGTTCAAAGTCTTTAAAGAGACCATCCAATTGTTCAACCAATTGAACATCTTTTAAATCTCCTTTATCGTCAAACGCTTGTAATGAATGGCCTAATAAGAATTCAGAACTAGGCATGATCCGAGCTTTTAGTTCAGGTGAATCTAAAATCTGACGCAACTGAGCTTGGGCTCTTGATGATCCTAACGAACCGTACGAAGCACCGGTGATCATTACTGGCTTATCGACAAAGGGATGGATTTCATACGATAACCAGGCTAAGAAACTAGTCAAAGCGGCGGGAATCGAATGGTCATATTCTGGCGTTGAAATTATCACTCCATCAGCAGCCTCGATTCGTTGAGCAATTTTTTTGATTCCCTCAGGAATGTATTGATCAGCACTCTTCTTATAGATTGGAAAGCCTGCAATTTCAACTATCTCAATCGTAGCTTGATCTTGAAAATGTCTTTGCATATATTTTAGCAATTCCCGATTAGTTGATTGACTGGCATTGGTTCCAACAATAGCAATAAACTTATTCATATCATCATCCCATTTTCTATATATTCTCAAGTACATTGTAAAATGATTCACGAATAAAATCAATATAATTTTGTAATCGCTTTTATGTACAAAAATTATATTAAATGAAAGCTCGTCAACAGGCCACTAGTCACATGCGTCTGCAAATCTTTAGTCACAAAAATAGCCTCGATTCCAGGTTGCGATTCTATCAAAGCAGCTCCTTTTTCCATGCCTTGATAAAAGCCAATAGTAGACCAAATCTCGCCATCAATTGAACGATCACTCACAATCGTGACACTGGCCAGATTATTACTGATCGGATAACCGGTCTTGGAATCAAACATGTGGTGATACTCGTGACCATCGATAACTAACTTCCGTTCATAAATTCCAGACGTCCCAATCGACTTTGCCTTAGTTTGAATCACACCTAACGATACATCCCTTGGTGCAGTTGGATTTTGAACCCCAATATTCCACAACTTGTCAGCGTGCTGGCTTGGTCCAACTAATAAGACATTGCCACCTAAGTCAATGATGCCACTTTCTACACCACGTTTTTGCCACAACGCTTTAATACAATCGGCGATATAACCCTTAGCGATTCCGCCCAAATCAATCTCCATACCCTTTTCCAACAAAAAGACTGAGTGCTGTTGGTCATTAAGAAGGATTTTTTCTGGATCAATAATTTTTAGGCGTTCCTGAATAGCTGCATCTGTTGGTTTATTAGCACCCTTGAAGCCAATTTTCCACAATTTAACCAACGGTCCAATTGCGACATTGAACCCTAGATGTTTGCGACTGACCAAGACAGCTTCCTTAATCAGAGCATATGTATCCACAGGAACCTCGACTGCTTTGATCCCGGCGTTGTCATTGATCGACATGACCTCTGATTTAGTTCGATTGACAGTCAACTTATCTTCAAAACGCTGAATCAAGTTATACCCCGCCTCCAAATCATTTTCGGTGGCAGGCGTCGCAACTGATAAATTTATGACCGTTCCTAACGCATAATAACTCTTATTGATTAGTCCCATGATACTTCCTCAATTCGTTTCTAAATTCTTTATAGCAGTGAAACATGTCGTTTTCAATAATGAGAACTTATTCACAATGATTATATTTAGAGTTATATTAATCATAACATTGAGAGGAAATGGAGTGAGTGAAATGTTTGCAGATTCAAATTTAAAATGGAACGCAACTTATGATGTGATTGTCTTAGGATTCGGTGGTGCTGGAGCTTCGGCAGCTCGTTTTGCCGCAGATAACGGAGCCAAAGTTCTCATTACTGACTCAGCACCCGAAGGTCACGAAGGTGGTAATACCCGTTATGCAGGACAAGTTATTTCATCTGGTGATGATCTTGAAGATTTACGTAAGTATTACGAAGATTTAGCTTTCCCTTTGTCATATGATCACGATTTAATGGATACTTTTGTTCAAGGTCTCTATCAAATTCCTAATTATTTGAGTAAATATTTAGGCGTAACGCCTTTTATTATGGGTAAACATCCCGATTCACCAGTCTCAAAAGCCTTGTACTTCATGGCACATGAATACCCCGAATTCCGTGGTCAAAAGACTCATGAACTAGTCGCAGTCCACGAAGGAGTAGCTGACTCGGCACTGTGGAAAAATCTTCGTCAACAAGTCCTCAACCGAGCCGATCAAATTGATGTCTTGTACCATACGCCAGCCAAACACTTGATACAAGATCCTAAGAATCACGCCATTGTTGGTGTCCAAATCGAGCGTAACGGTCAACTATTGAACGTCCAAGCTAAGAACGGCATCGTTATGGCAACAGGTGGCTTTGAAAACAATCCGCAAATGGTCGAGAACTACTTAGGCGAAACTAGCCTCAATCCTATTGGCTCACTCTACAACAAGGGTATCGGCATTAAAATGGCCAGTGAAGTTGGTGCTAAACTCTATAATATGAATAATTACGAATCATATGGCATTTTCCATGGACTCACGCCAAAACCTAAAGCCGGTCAACGTTCACAATTCTTACCATTCGATTGGCCCGCTTTCCATCAAGGCAGTTTAATCGTTGTTGGCGATGATGGTACTCGCTACTTCGATGAAAATGAGATGCACCGTCACGGACACATTCAAGATCACGGAAACTGGCGGATTCCTTTGGCTCAACGTCATCCGTTCGTTATCTTCGACCAAAAGAAGTACGATGAATTAGCTAATGATAAAGACGCCCCTTACCCAGAATTTTTAGACTCAGTTGTTAAAGCTGACAACCTGACTGCTTTAGCAAAAGTCCTCGATGTCACAGTTGAAAAACTTAGTCAAACAATCAAGGACTTCAACCACTTTGCTGAAATAAAGCATGACTATGCCTTTAACCGTGACGCTGATACCTTGAGTGCCTTTGATGATGGTCCTTACTACGCTTTGGCCATGGTACAAGGATTATTGAATACTCAAGGAGGTCCGGTTCATAATTCTCAAGCTGAGGTGCTGGATAATGACGATACGGTGATCCCTCATTTATACGCTGCCGGTGAATTGGGTAGTTTAATGGGACGCCAATATAACGGTGGTAGTAACCTAGCCGAAGATTTGATTTTTGGAAAGATTGCCGGTGAAAATGCTGCTAGTCTTAAAAAAGAAATTGCTACACCGACAGTCGATGCTCAAACTTCTGCCAGCGTTCACGAATCCGGTCTTGGTTCAGATATCGGTGAAGAAAACTATGAGACTAAAGAGAATCAATATATCGGTAAATCGACTGCTGGGATGGGAAATGAAATCGTCGTCCGTGTTACCGCTGAGAACAAAGATGATATTCAAGCAATCGAAGTCCTAAAGCAAAGTGAATCCGATGATTATGGACTCAAAGCAGTCAAAGAATTACCACAAGAAATCGTGGCAAAAAACTCCGTTGATGTCGATTCAATTTCCGGTGCTTCTGCTTCTAGCAAAGCTATCAAAGAAGCTGTCGCCAATGCTTTAAAGCAAATTAAATAATTACTCAAACTATGAAGTTAGAACATAACTGTGGGACAAAAGCACAATTGCTTGTGCTTAGACTAAATAGAGCGGCAACTCGATTTTGAGTTGCCGCTCTATTTACATTAATACTTGTTTTTAGCAGGGAAAATAAAAAAAGAGAAACACTAAGGTTTCTCTTGGGAGTTTGTTACATCAATACTTTATCAAGAATGCCGTCTGCAGGAGTCGAACCTGTGACCGCCGGTTTACGATACCGATGCTCTACCAACTGAGCTAAGACGGCTTAATAAAAAGATTACATCTAATCTCATCAACTAGATGTAATCTATGGGACACCTAGGTAATTCCTAAGTATTTATAACTCCGGTTGTCAGACTCGAACTGACGACAACCTGATTAACAGTCAGGTGCTCTACCAACTGAGCTAAACCGGAATAATTTAATAGCTCTTAACAGAACTATTAAATCTTATCAATTTATAGACTTAAGGTCAATAACTATTTGGCATTTTCTTTAGTAATTTTAGTTACGCCACCCATGTATGGAACCAAAACTTCTGGGATTGTCACTGAACCATCTTCATTTTGATAGTTTTCAAGAATTGCAGCTACAGTACGGCCGGCAGCAAGTCCAGAACCATTCAAGGTATGAGCCAATTGTGTCTTACCATTGGCATCACGATATCTAATATGTGCTCGACGTGCTTGGAAGTCCAAACAGTTAGAACAACTTGAAACTTCACGATACTTATCTTGAGCAGGCATCCAGACTTCAAGGTCATAAGTCTTAGCGGAACTGAAACTAGCATCCCCACTTGAAAGTACGATCACGTGATATGGAAGGCCCAATTGCTTCAAGATATTTTCAGCATTAGCAGTCAATTTTTCCAATTCATTGTATGATTCTTCAGGTTTAGAAACTTTAACCATCTCGACCTTATTGAATTGGTGCATTCTGATCAAGCCACGAGTATCACGTCCAGCAGAACCAGCTTCAGAACGGAAACAAGGTGTCAAAGCTGTAACATACTTAGGCAAATCTTTTTCGTCCAAAATCTTATCGGCAAAGTAATTTGTCAAAGGAACTTCGGCTGTTGGAATTAAAGTCAAAGGATTTTCGTCAACCATAACCGTATAAACGTCTTCGGTAAACTTAGGAAATTGACTAGTTCCAAACATTGCTCCATTGTTGACCAAATATGGAGGGATAACTTCGGTATAACCTTCTTTTTGATGTTGATCCAACATAAAGTTATAAACCGCACGTTCAAGCCGAGCACCCATGCCGATGTAGTAAACGAAGCGTGATCCAGAAACCTTTGTGGCTTGTTCAAAGTCAAGAATTCCTAATTCTTCACCGATATCCCAGTGATGACGAGGTTTGAAACCTTCCTTAGGAATCGCACCAACTTTTCTGATTTCAACATTAGTACTATCATCAGGTCCAACTGGAACAGAATCATCAGGAATATTAGGTAGGCGGACCAAAATGTAATTCATCTTACCTTCAGTTTCTTCCAAGTCAGCATCGATTTTCTTAATGTCAGCTCCAACTTGTTTCATAGCAGCAATTTCATCACTAGCGTCTTCTTTATTACGTTTCTTGTTAGCGATACCTTGGGAAACTGTGTTTCTCTTTTCCTTCAAAGTTTCTGTTTGAACTAACAATTCACGACGTTTTTTATCATATGATAATAGTTCGTCAATTTCATCGCTTTTTACACCACGAGAAGCCAACTTGTTTTTGATCCATTCAGGGTCTTTTCTGATCAATTTAATATCTAACATAAACGCTCTCCTTTTACATATCAGTAATAACTTAATTTACTGTCACCATTTTGATTCAACCAAAACTGTGGCAAAAAAATCTTGAGAAAATAAAAAATGGCCGAATCATCCCTCTAAAGGGACGAATCGGCCATTCGCGGTACCACCCAGCTTCAGCGTATACAAATACACTGCACTTTCAGATTTTATCGGATCAACCCGAACGGCATTACCCGTTGCTAGAATGCTGGAATATATAACCATCACGATTTTCACCAACCATCGCTTCTCTGAAAGGTTTTTGAGTAGGCACTCTTTAAGCTTTTTAATATTCTTCGTTAATCATAATTTAATTTAGATCAAATTTCAACTAGTAGTCAGTGCCTCTTTTAGTTTCTTCGACATCAATATCTTCTAGTTTTAAGAATTTGGTCTTATATCTAATCTTGTAGTAAGCCCAGCAGATGAACAAAATAATCAATCCACTGTAGCTGATCAAGAGTCGGCCAAAGTTAAAGTCAACCATCGAACGAACATCTTGACCTAAGATGATGATGATTCCCAAGACAATGGCCAATAAAGGACCAAATGGGAACCACTTAGCTTTATACTTCAAATCGTCCAAGCTATAGCCCTTATACAGATAAGCTTTTCTGAAACGATAATGTGAAAAAGCAATTCCTAACCAGGCAATGAATCCAGTCAAACCAGAAGCTGCCACTAGTAATTCATAGAACGAATCACCATACAAACTCGTAAATAATGCAACTGCACCAACCAATGCTGTCAAAATCAATGAATAAACCGGTACTCCACGACCATTAGTTTTTTGAAAGGCCTTAGGTGCCATGCCGTTCTTACTCATTGACCACAACATCCGACTAGCAGCGTACAAACCGGAATTAGCTGCCGAAATAACCGAAGTTAAAATAACGGCGTTCATGATTCCAGCTGCCAAAGGAATACCGACTTTTTTGAAGACGATCGTGAAAGGACTGATAGCAATATCTCCTGCTCCTGATCCTAATAAATTAGGACTTGTATAAGGAATCAATGCTCCAATTACTGCAATTGACAAAATATAGAATAATAAAATTCTCCAAAAGACTTGTTTAATGGCCTTAGGAATACTCTTTTCAGGAGTTGCTGACTCACCAGCAGTGATCCCAATCAACTCAGTTCCTTGAAAAGAGAACCCGGCAACGACGAAGACGCTTAGGATAGCTGGTACTCCGCCTACGAATGGTGCACTTTTGTAGGTATAATTTGATAGACCAACTGAACCATGTCCACCTAAGATACCCATAATTGTCAAAATACCACAGATCAAAAAGATAATTACTGCTGCAACCTTGATCGATGAGAGCCAGTATTCCGTCTCACCGAAGGATCCTACTGAAATGAAGTTGATGACTAATAAAATGATCATAAAAGTCAAACTTATCTTCCAAGAAGACCAGCTTGGGAACCAATATCTCACCACCAAAGAAATAGTAGATAAATCTACCGCTAAAGTGATGGCCCAATTGAACCAATAATTCCAACCTAAAGCAAAGCCAAAGGCTGGATCAATAAATTTTGTTGCATATGTAGCAAAAGATCCTGAAACAGGCATATAAGTTGCCATTTCACCAAGACTGGTCATCAAGAAATAAACCATGATACCAATAGCCACATAAGCTATCAAGGCTCCTCCTGGTCCGGCGGTTGAGATAGACGAACCACTAGCAACGAACAAACCAGTACCAATAGATCCACCTAAGGCAATCATCGACAAATGACGGGTCTTCAACGACCTGTTCACATCATTATTTTCCATCTTTAATTCCCCTTTTTTGGACAAAAAAATCCTTATTATCAGAGGAACTACCGACAATAAGGATTATATGTAATTATCCCATTAATCAATAGCTCAACGTTTCTTTGAAACGACAGTCTACTGCCTCTTAAGCAATAGCCCAATCAAGTTACTAAGTAGGAATAACTGATTTCGGCAAACTTCCCTTTCATATTTTTTCAAAGTACCCTATTTGCACTCAAAAATATTAATAATAAAGATTGCACCTCTATCTGATTACAAAATATTATAAATAAATGTTAAGATAGTAGCAAGTAGTGTTTTATATATTTGAAATTTTTAATTAACGTTGCCGGGGAAGACACAATGTTGTAGCAAATTTTTTTAGTCATGCAGGACGTTGAAAAATACCGAATGCTCACAGTTATTAAATCAATACATCCTCGTGAAGTAAACTTAAGTAACATCAGTAACCGTCTCGAATTCACATATCAAAAAACTTATAATATTTTTCAAGCACTGCTTGAAGACTTGGCTGATGTTGCTCCAGATATTGACGCAAGCGATACCCAAATCGAATCAATTGATTTTAGTAAAGTTTCAATCGATACATGCAGATTGTACTTAGTTAAAAATTCGATCGTTTTCCAAGCTTTTAATTATGGACTGCTCAACGTAAATTTATCGTTTGAGAGCTTCAGTAACGAACACTTTACCAGTAAGTCGACTTTAAATCGGCGCATGGCCAAGTTCCGTGCCTTCTTGAAGAACTTTGGTTTAAAGATTTCAAATTCTACACTTGAAATCAAAGGTAATTAAAAAAATATTCGGTGGATGGCATACTACGTTTATTGGTATACCTACCATGGTCAAGAATGGCCTTTCGAATTAGTTCAAGAAAAAATGATCGATGAAATCATCGACAAAGCTCATGTAACTTTCGACAATCCCATCGTTCACTTCCAATTAAAGTATTTCCTAGCAATTTCTAGAATTCGCCTGATCAAACACAACTATATCGACGAATTGCCATACTATAAAGATGTTTTCGGTGATCAAAACCTGGCCAATGACATCCTTGATTCCGATGACTACCCAATCGTTCCCAGCGGCAGTCTTCACAACGAAAACAAATTGATCAACTTATTCAGAAATACAGCCTTTCAACCAAGTGACAGAGCTTTTGAACAACCTATCAATGCTACCGCCAGAATTAATCCCAAGTTCTATGCTCTCGTTTATCACTCTATAGATTTTCTTAAAGAACATTATCACGACGACATGAGTGTTTACCACGATCAAAAGACTTTGAAACATATTATGACCTACGTCACTCGTGACATTGTCTTCTACTACATCATGGCTCCATACTCAGTCATGCATTTGGATACGATGTTTGATAATTACGACGAGCGAGCTTATACCGATTTGTATAAAGATATTTATACCTTCTTCTCCAATATCGATGAGAACGAATTTCCTGGCATCTACATCGCCTCTGAATTGATTTCAAGGGATTTATACCAGGTCCTACCTAGTTACATCTCAACCGTTCGTCAGGAGGATATTATCCGGGTTAAAGTGTTGATAGATCCCGGTAATCAAGCAGCCGAAGTCGTCTTGAGAAATATCCGTAACCTTGAATTCGTCGAAGTCGTTCCTAGTAGTGCCTACGAGAATGTCGATGTTTTAATAACCTCATTAGATATTTTGCCGTTAGACATTGAGAAGAAAAAATATCCAAGCAATCTTAAAGTAATCTCTTGGGATATTTCTTCGACTAGACCAGACTATATCTGGCTCTTGATTCAATTGAATCAAGTTTATGTCCGCAAACTTAAAAGTAAAATTGAAAGTAATAAAGAACAAGAAGCGCTCTAAAGTAAAGAAGGAACCTAATTCAGTTTTTGAATTAGGTTCCTTCTTTATGTTATTGCTCAAGAGCTGACCAAATTGTCAAACTCTGATGTTATTTATTGTGACGAGAAGATCTAGTACTACCATCACCGGTATTCTTTGATTTCTTTTGCGACAATTTGAAACTAAATTTGCCTCGACCACCATCAGGCCCATTACCTTTATTACGTTGTGAATAATAGAGATACATCCAAATGGCAACTGCAATCAAGACAACGATTCCCAAAATGATCCAGAGCCATTGCTTCTTATTGGACTCTTGCTTAGGCATCGTTGCACTGGTGACCGCCTCTGCCTGTTGTTTTTTAACCGTGATCGTATAATTAAAGTCCTTGGGAAAACCACTCTCATTTTTCAAGGAAATGTGTGCTTTATAAGTCCCAGCAGTCAAATTCTTGATGGGAATAAAGTAATTAAATTGCGAGTTAGGCGCAAATTGCAAATTATCCGCTGAATAATTAGTTACTTTACTGCCATTAGTGATCTTAGCCTTCAAGGAAACTTTATTAATGTTGATCGGTTCTGTATTGTCCATTCGATAAGCAATCCCTGTCGAACCCGCCACGGCTTTAGGAGCTGCTGATGTCAATACAGGCATGATGCCATCATCCTTAGAACGCAAGACAACGCCCTTGACGTATCGAACTTGATTCTTGATGTTGATATTTTTCGATTTCGTGGGACTAACTGAGGCAGTAGTCGTAATTCCACCTAAAATAATCCCAGAATATTCAGAACTAGGTGATTTAACTTTGAATGTGACCGTCTTGCTTTCGCCAGCCTTCAAAGTAACCTTTTGTTTTCTTTTACCTTCAACTAGTGAAGTCAAAGATGGCAGTTTCGACTTGTACAACTTGGCATTGTACTTATCGTATCCAATCACTCCAGAGTCTGCCGTATAAGCATTATTGATCTCTGTATTAACAGTGATCGATTTACTACCAGTATTAGCAATCAAAACTTTAAGATCTTGTGACCCGTTTGGCTTAACCTTGAGATCAAAATAAGATTCATCTTTGTTGATTTGATTATCTGGCAAAACTGCTTGAATCGCATAAGCTTTATCGGGTGCGGCTTTTACCACCGTAGCAAATGGTAAAAGCGTTGCAACCACTAATAAAATTGTTGAAAGAAATATTGTTATTCGTCTTTTCATACTTTTAACTCCTACCTGAATACCAAATGGCCCAGAATATTAGGAAAATAAGTGATATCAGAACACAAACTATTAAAATATATGTCACGGTCTTATCGTAGATCAAACCTTTACAACGTTTATTGATATTATTAGCTTGATCTTGCGTAATCGTGTACGTTTTGTGGAACGTCCATGTAGCCTTGCCGCTTCGAGCAGCTCCTTTGATGACATAAGTTCCAGCTTTAATTGGTGTAGTATTTTGATCAAAATCTACTGGGATCTTGGAGTTAGGAGCAATTTTAGGGTAAGTTAAGTCAGCTATCATCTTTTTATCGCCCATATTGAAACGATCTAACCAACTCCTACGCTTAACCGTCATATGTACAATCACATTCTTCATCATTCCAGGCTCTTTATTTTGCAGATTAACAATCATATGGGGCTTTTTCTGGATTGCATCCAATGACAAATTATAAAGGTTCAAAATGCCACCGACTGCTTTGTTATTATCAGTTATCCAGACTGGAACGTCGGCTGATCCTTTGGTTGAATCACCTTTTACATAAATATAAAAATCACCCATTGTCAGTCCCTTAATTTCCGAATCTGGCAATTTAATCTTAAAAGAGACGTCTTTGGTCTGATTCGGCTTCAGTGTCACTTCTTTTTTTGTCGTCATATCTGCAAAAGCATGCTTTAACCCAAATTGTCCTGATTTAACTTTATCGTGGAAGGTAATCTTACCGTCCATGAAGTAGTGGCGTTCGTGGGAACGAGAACCAAAGTATATCTATTGATACTGAAATTTCCTAAAGAAATTTTAACTGTACGTTCTTCATTCGATTTACCCACAATTTGAAACCTATCAGTCACTCCAGAAGAATCATCTTCAATCAACGGCGTCACTGTCACTCCACTAATATCCGCTTGAGTAGTGAGTGGACGGAAGAAAAATGTTATTGCACCTAAAACTAGACCCAGCATCGTTAAAAACCATAATCTGCTTTTCATAATAATCCTCGATTATAAACACTTTCTACCATTTATGATACTAAAAAAGCTATCCCAAGTCTTGGAACAGCTTATTTTTTTAACGACGACGTCTTCTTGGTGTATTACCAGAATTGTTGTTACCATTATTATTGTTATTATTTCTCTTACCAAGGTAAATACCCAATCCAAGAATAATTGCCAATGCAAGAATTGCTAATAAGATATACAACCATAGATAATTAGGTTTGATACCAGCTAGTTTATTGTACTTAGCTGCATCACTATTTGTAATTGTAAAGTCTTTTTCTAGAATCCAACTCTTCAAACCACCAGCGGTTTTATAAGTTAGTTTCAAATGATAATTACCCGCTTGCAATGACTTCTTACCCCAAGGAATACTAAAGTTATAGTTTGAAGTTGGGGCAATTTGTTGGTTACTTGCAATTTGTGTGACTTTGATACTCTTGTCGCCCTTTTTAGTAACGACAGCTTTTGCAGTTAGGCTTCCAGTATAAGCATTCTTTGAATTATGAACGTTAGCAAGTACTCCTTGAGACTTACCACTCGAACTATTTACCAATTTAGGTGTAACTCTTGTAATAGAATAAACAGGTTCAACATTTTCTGCATCTTTTTGATGTATTTGAACCGGAATAGAATACATAAATTTATTTTTAATTAACGTACCACTAGAACCAACTGTTCCCTTTGCTTTTTCTTTATATGGAGAAACTGTAACACCACCCATTAAAGTCCCCTTATAAGATCCTGTAGGTACTTTAACATGAAAAGTCAATGTGGCAGTGGTATTACCTGGTACTTTAAAAACTGATTTATTGGGTGTAATTGCATTTTTAGTTTGAATCTTTAAAGAACTATCTGTTACCTTAGCCTTGTCATAGCTGAGTTCACCATTATCATTGGTATACCCAGTAGTTCCGGTAAAAATAAATCGTCTAGTATCACTGGCCTTATTGATTACTAGTAATTTCAACTCAATATCCTGTCCAGGTGTACCAGTAATAAAATAATTTCCACCATTAATATTCAGATTATCATTATTCTCGCCACCAACTTTTAACGTGTAATCACCTGATGTAGCAGCAGAGACATTAGTTATTTGATTAGCCCCTATTATCGCTCCTCCAAAAAGCAACAGGCATAATAATAATTTCAAAAATTTTTTCTTCATTTGAATCCTCTCCCGATTGAAAACACTAAGATATAATTCATTTTCATTACAAAATAAAAACCACTACGATAGTAGTGGTCTTTAAAAATATTGATAAATTCTTTATCTAAAACCTTTTATTAACCTTCAGCAGGTGTAGTTGAAGGTGTAGCCTTAAAAGTCCAAGTAATAGTTGAATTGTATGACTTGCTTGAAGCTTTAGCTGCTCCTGTAGGTGTTCCTCCAACTGTCAAGTGTTCGTTCTTAGCGTCTGGTGTGAATGATGCATTGATAGCACCTGTATTATATTTTCCAGCTCCTAATGAGATAACATTAGGACCTGCTGATCCATCGGCATTGATAGTAGCTGGTAATGATTCCAATGCTTTTGTACCTGCTACGGCAACGTTTGCACCACTATCATCCTTCAATGGGGTTGCATCCAATGTCATCACAAAACCAGGTGCAGCCTCACGTGATTCTGTAACAGTTAGCAGTCCTTGTCCTTGACTATCTTCTGCTTTTTCATCATACTCGTTACTCTTCAAATTAACAGTTGAACCAGCTGCAGCTGTACCGAATCCAAAGTCAGGAACGGAATCAAGTGTCAAGATACCACTAACAACATTAACGTTAGCATTTGATTGTGCAGTTGCAGTACCAACTGTTTTACCATCGCCTGCATCATAAGCAATTGCTAATCCTGTACCTTCTTGACCTAATCCACCAACATCTTCATCCTTAACTTGTTCTAAGTTACCATTAACGAATTTTCCTGATGTTGTAGCAGCTTGTGCTGTCAATGATGGAGCAATCAATCCTAGAACCATACCTGTTGTTGCTAATGAACCTACTAAAACGTTTCTTGATAATTTCATGATATATCCTCCCTGATATAGAAAATTATTTTTTTGTTTTTGTCTTTCTTGATTACAATTAGATAATAACAAATTTTACAAGCTGTACACTCCATAATTTGTAAATGTTATTTGTCTAAATTGAATCATTTTGTTGCCATTGAAAATCTCAAGCTTTTGCGGAGCTTATAACTGTAAAAAGCGAATAGACCAATTAAAATCGTAAAGCCCGTTATGATCAGACCAGTGTCATGGGCGTCACCTGTTTGTGGGTAACTGGACAGGTTGTTGACATTAACTGATGGAACATAGTCAGTATTTTTATTTTGACTGCCTGTACTCGTGCCAGTATTGTCACCTGAAACCAAAACATTTGTATTCGTTGCGCCACCGCCACCGAGATCTGAAGCATCATCTCTCGAGTTGGCGACTACCGCAACTGGTGCCGATCTGTCAGCTCCACCTCCAGTCGTACTATTAGATTCGGCAATTACATGTGTAAAACTGAACCCGCCAATCACACCTAACAATATAACGGCTATTGCGAAGAAACCGACTACTCGCTTTTTGACTTTGAGACTTTTTTTGGTTCTCATTCTTCTTTTCATATAAAAGACCTCTCATCAAAAGTTCTGTCTGTTTTCTCCTTACGCTTAGTATAGTACCATCTGTATACCCACTTTTAAGTTCGATATAATTAAGAAATTCTTACGAGAAGTGAATCATTTCTTTAAAACGTAGTATTTCACGAGGTTATGTTGTCCCGTGTATGGAAGCGTTTGCTCCGCTTCGTAAATATATTTGAAGTTCAATGACTCTAACAATTCTTGTGGGGCAAGGTTTTTGGTCTCTGTAGCCGCCCAGATTTCATTCAAATGAATTTCATTAAATCCATAATCGATCAATAACTGAACTGCTTCCTTCGCATAACCTTGTCGTCGAAAATCTCGGCTCACTACAAAGCCAATCTCTCGTGTCAACAACAAAGCGTTCGATTCTCCCCGCTTATTTAGTTCAATAATACCAACCAACTGATCCGTTTTCTTCAAAGCAATTACAAATGCCCCTTGACGTCGTTGATAGAGTTCTAAGAGGTTCTGAGCAAATGTCCGGTCATCTGTATATTCTAGGCCAGCCAGTTCATGATTTCTTTTATCGCTGACTAAAGCAAAAAACGCTTCAAAGTCTTCATTTTTAAAACCACGTATTTGAATGTTCTTACCTATAAGATTCATAATTTGCCTCGTTTGGAATTCTTTCAGTCTAATTTCTAGGTTTTTAATTTAGGGTACTCTATAATGAATTTAGTTAAAACAGAAAGGGTGATTTTGCATGGATTTAGATTTTAAAGGTGAAACAATTACAACTTATGGCGACCCATTGACTGTTGGTGAAAATTTTCCCGACTTCACAGTTTTGAATAAAGACAACAATGAAGTCAAGCTTAGCAGTCTATTGGACAAGCCACTTTTGATCAGTGTAGTTCCTGACATCAATACTAGCGTCTGCAGTATTCAAACTAAGCACTTCAATGAAGAAGTTGACGGGCACTCAGAGATCAACTTTGTAACTATTTCAACTAACACACCTGAAGAACAAACTGATTGGTGTGCTGCTGAAAATGTCAAAAATATGGAAATGTTATCTGATATCGATCATGACTTTGGTAAGAAGTCTAAGATTTGGATCAGAGACAAGAATATCCTAGCTCGTTCAGTTTGGGTGGTTGACAAGAATGGTGAAATCATCTATTCAGAAATCGTTCCCGTTCAAACTAATGAACCTAGTTACGACCGTGTACTAGGCCAACTCAACGAATTAATCAAGTAAAACCAAATCTCCTCTGATTCTAATTTTGAGTCAGAGGAGATTTATTTGATTAATTTTTCAAAACTATCGACGCCGATGTTTGACAAACATTACAAAGTGCAATATGCAAGCCAATAAGACGAAGAAAATAATCGTAAAGCTCAGATAATTCAACCAGAAATTATCAGCAATCAGACTCTTAAAGGGTATCTGAATTCCCATCGTAATTAACGCCATCACAGCAATCATGAAGAATAATTGAATATATCGTTTCACAGTTGAATCATCCTTTCTCTTACGGACTGAAATTTTTTTCGCATACTTGTGACAAAGTTGTTTCTTATTATCCGGAATCTCTTTCATCCCAAAAGTCCCCGGTAAGACGATCTCACCAACTTTAATAACTCCAGCTGCTGACATGACCCGATCAATTGTCTTGAATGATTCATCAGTCACTCCCGTCAGAAAATTCTCTAATGAAGAAACATAACAAGAACTGATACTGAGATAGTGTTTATTCTTAAATTGTCCCGGAATCGTGTCACCATTTTCTTTAAAGTAAACTAATTTGGGACGCATACAGTCAAAAAGGTTCTTCATTACACCTGAAAATTCACGAAAATAAGTCGGTGCCGCCAATACCCAGACATCACTTTGGGCCATTTTTTCAGCTAATTCATCCAAAACCAAGTTCTTCTCGTGATATTTATGAGGTGTTACATCGTAATTTTCTAAATAAATCGTTTCAGTTTCGACATCTGCATCAACGTTTTTCAATACTTCAGCGATCATTTGAGCATTCAACCCGTTTTCCTGATGCGAACCGAGTATTCCTAAAATTTTCATACGCATAATCCCCTTTGAGTCTAAGTGTAATATACTGCACAAAGAGATTCAAAACACTAGCATTATCAAGCGATTGTTGCTACAGTATGGTTAACTAAGGAGGTTTTGAATTTATGAAAGTTCTTATTATTGGTGCCCATGGTAAAGTGGGTCACTTGTTGATTGGAGAATTACAATCAAGAAACATTGATTTTGTTGCTGGATTGCGTAGCCAAGAACAAATCAAGGCCTACGAGACAAATAATATTGAGACCCAATTCATCGATCTAACTGCATCGCTTGATAGTATCAAAGATTCAATAGTTGCTTCAGGTGCCGACGTAATTGTCTTCTCAGCTGGTGCTGGGGGCGCTGGCTATGATCTTACACTTGAAATCGACCTCGACGGAGCTATCAAGACGATGATGGTGGCTGAAGCTGTCGGTATCAAGCGCTATATCATGGTTAGTTCGGTCTTTAGCGACAACCGTAGCAAGTGGGACGCATCTGGTATCAAGCCATACATGATTGCTAAACATTATGCTGATGATCATTTGCGGGGAACCAACCTTGACTATACGATCATCCATCCTGGCCACCTAACTAACGACGACGGCACTGGCAAAGTTAAGCTTTTAGGACCAAATGAAGTCGATTCTGTTCCTAGAGTAGATGTTGCCAAAGCCTTGGCTCTGATTATTCAAAATCCATCAACAATTGGTAAAGAATTTACTTTTGCCAGTGGTGATGAACCGGCTGAAGATGTTTTTAGATAAATTTTTTTGAACCTTGAAAAGAGGCTTTTCACAAAATAACTTGTGGAAGGTCTCTTTTTATTATTCGTAAGGCAGGCTCAAGCGATTATTTCGATAGTCTTTCTAAGTTGAATATAGCTAAATTTCCGAACTTTATTTGATAATTTTTATATTTTAATCGTGTTTTTATTGAAAATATTTGATATTTTTGTAATACTTAATAAGTAATCAATAAAACCTTAGGGGGTTATATTTTGCCAAACGATGCTAATCTCAGTTTTATCGAAAAATTATTTCATCTTAAAGCTGCCAATACGACTATCAGACGGGAAGTTCTAGCTGGTCTGACAACCTTCGTATCCATGGCTTACATCTTGTTCGTCAATCCGCAAGTTTTAGGTGCCGCCGGGATGGACAAAGGGGCGGTGTTCACCGCTACTGCTCTTTCAGCAATTTTAGGTTCCGTTTTGATGGCTCTCCTAGCTAATTATCCAATTGCCATTGCTCCAGGACTAGGTGATAATGCCTTCTTCACTTATTCCGTCGTCCTTGCCATGGGTATTCCTTGGCAAACTGCTATGGCTGGAGTCTTCATGTCCAGTATCCTCTTTCTTCTGATCTCCGTTTTAAAATTACGGGAATTAGTAATTGATTCTATCCCCCATGATTTGAAACTAGCCATGGCCGCTGGTATCGGTCTGTTCATCGCCTTTGTTGGTCTTCAAGGTGGTGGCTTAGTCACTGCTAGCAAGTCAACCTTAGTTGAAATGGGATCTTTGACCGTACCAACAACTTGGCTAACTATCTTTGGCTTGATCATCACGTGATTGTTGATGGCTAAAAAAGTGCCCGGTTCAATTTTTATCGGTATGGTCTTAACTACGATCCTTGGTTTAGTTACCAAGTTGATTCCCCTGCCTAAACAAATCATCTCGACTATCCCTAGTATGAAACCTACCTTTGGAGTCGGAATCGCCCACATGCCTGATTTAGCTGACCCCAAACTTTGGGCAGTCGTCTTAGTCTTTCTATTAGTAGCATTCTTTGATACTGCCGGAACCTTAATCGGTTTAGCTGAACAAGCTGGCTTCATGAAAGATAATAAGATGCCTCGTATCGGCCGTGCTTTGATGGCTGACTCTATCTCAATGCTGGGTGGTGCAGTCATGGGTACCACCCCAACAGCTGCTTATGTTGAATCTTCAGCCGGAATCGCTGTTGGTGGCCGGACTGGTCTAACATCGCTAGTCGTCAGTGTGATGTTTGCCGTGGCAATGTTCTTCTCACCGCTTTTGACCATCGTAACTTCCAACGTCACCGCACCAGTCTTGATCATTGTCGGTATTTTGATGGCTCAATCGATGAAACAGATCGACTGGAGTAAATTTGAAATTGCTATGCCAGCTTTTCTAACTATTGTCGGAATGCCTTTGACCTATAATATTTCTTACGGATTCGCCTTCGGGATTCTGTTTTATCCTCTAACAATGTGGGCTGCCGGTCGGAGAAAAGAAATCACACCTATCATGTACATTTTATTATTCGTCTTTATTCTCTTACTTTACATTATCAATGTTTTGCCAACTAAATAGTTCATCTAAAAATCCCGCTGATTTTCAAAAAAATATCAGCGGGATTTTAAAATAGTGTTTAATATTGAACTCATTAATTATCGAATTTGATAAATTGCAATCTGACTGCGTTTAAAACTGCAATAATCGTTACTCCGACATCGGCAAAAACTGCTTGCCACATATCGACTATTCCTAAGGCACCGAGTAAGAGAAACAATACTTTGATGATCAGTGCAAAGGAAATATTTTGAATCACGATCAAGCGTGTCTTTTGAGCTATCTTCATCGCTTGAGCCACTTTCGAAGGTTCATCGCCCATAATCACGATATCGGCTGCTTCGACTGCGGCATCTGAACCCAAACCACCCATAGCAAAACCGACATCGGCCGTAGCTAAAACCGGCGTATCATTGATACCGTCACCGACAAAGGCTACTTTTTTATTGACTTGATGTGATTTCTTGAGGAGTTTATTGACGATTTCAACTTTGTTCTCAGGTAATAGGTTCGTATAAACTGACTGTAAGTGTAACTTTTTAGCAATTGCTTCACCGACAGTCTGATTGTCACCTGTCAACATGACCGTTTGTTTGATACCACGATTATTTAAGAGTTGAATTGCTTTTGCGGCATCAGCTTTAGGCTTATCGGCAATCACGATTGCACCAAAGAACTTTTCAGCCACTGCCACATAAACGATCGTTCCAACTTCTTTAGTTTCAGAAAAACTAATGTTGCCTGCTTGCATAGCCTTGGCATTACCGACGATAACTTGTTGACCGTTAACTTGAGCACTCAAGCCGTGGCCTGCTTTTTCAGTCATCTTTTCAATTGATAAGAGCTTTCCAGTGTAAGCTTGCAAAATCGAAACGGCAATCGGATGTGTGGAGTTTTTTTCAACACTTGCAGCCATTTGCAACAATTGTGTTTCAGAGACACCTGCAGCGGGTATAATTTTCACTACCGCAAATTGACCCTTAGTCAAAGTACCTGTCTTGTCAAAAGCCACGGTGTCGACTTTATTCAAAGCTTCCAAATAGTTGCTACCTTTGACCAAGATTCCCCGCTTAGAAGCGGCCCCAATTCCACCGAAGAAACTCAGTGGCACCGAAATCACCAAGGCACAAGGACAAGAAATTACTAAGAAAATCAAAGCCCGATAGACCCAGACATCCCAAGCACCGTTAACTAAGAGTGGTGGCAAGATAGCTAAAGCCCCAGCTAAGCCAACTACAATTGGCGTATAGACCTTGGCAAACTTAGTGATGAACTTTTCAGCTTCGGCTTTCTTGCTATTGGCGTTTTGGACTAAATCCAAAATCTTAGCCACCGTAGAATCATTGTAAAGTTTTGTCACTTTGATCTGCAAAGTTCCATTTTGGTTGATCGAACCACTGAGGGCTTGATCGCCGACTTTGATATTTTGAGGCATGGACTCACCAGTTAATGCTGAAGTATCAACTGACGAATTGCCCAAAACGACTGTTCCATCAAGCGGAATCTTTTCACCTGGTTTTACGACGATGATCTGACCGATTTGAACTTGGTTAGGATCGACCACTTTTGTTGTTCCATCAAGCTTCAAAGTTGCAAAAGCCGGCTTGACTTCCAACAAAGCAGAAATCGATCTCTTGGACTTGTTGACGGCAATATCTTCAAAGACATTTCCCAATTCATAAAAGAGCATCACTGCAATGGCCTCTGGATATTCGCCCAGAATAATGGCCCCAATCGTGGCAATACTCATCAAGAAATTCTCGTCAAAAATTTCACCGTGCATAATATTCTTGAGCGCCTTATAAACGATGCGAGCTCCAATAACTAAGTAGGCCGTGACATAAAAGCCGATAGTTATCGGTGTTGGCAAGATCGAACTCGACCCTACCAGCAACAAAATAAAAGAAATCAATAACCGAATAATAGTTAACTTAGTTGATTTGCTCAATTCATTTTTAAGACGCTTTTGTTTATTTTTTAATTTATAATCAGACTGGACATCGTAAGACTTCATGGGAATATCCTCCTCGAAAAGGTTTACATGCTCATTTGAATATATGAACAATCATTCATATATTAATTATACTATAATAAAACTTAGTAAATTTCAACCAGTACTAACCACATTCAATTAAGAGGACAAATTATGCCAGAACAAAATTTTGAGGTAGAACATCAAAAGGCTTTGCATAGCCTAAAACAGAATTTGCCTAATGATGAGGATCTTGAAGCAATGGTCAATATCTTCAAAGCATTCGGTGATATGACCCGTGTAAAAATTATTTTTGCGTTGGAAAAAACACCTTTGAGCGTCGGAGAAATCGCCGATACACTTGATATGAGTCAATCCTCTATCTCTCATCAACTAAGCATTCTCAAGCAATTAAATCTCGTTTCTAATGCCAGACGAGGTCGAAACATCCATTACCGCTTGAGTGATCAACACATTATTACGATCTTTAAACAAACCAAAGAACATATTATTGAGGATGAAAATGATTTTTAAATGATACCTTCTGATTCTAAAACTTAGAGTCGGAAGGTATTTTTGTTGGCGACAAAAAAGGCAGGTTTCCCCGCCTAAGCTACTATTTCTACATTTCTAACGTCCCTTAGTCGGAAAGTTTCGCCGTTATCAAGATAAAATAAATCTTCATTGTATCCACTGACTTCACCAGTTAGATCAACAGAAATTTCGTTATTAGTGTCACAAATATTCAATTGTATTTTAATTATTTGGTTATACGTAAATGATTGCATCAAGAACTTAGTGATCTGCTCCGCAGTCTGTTCCTTGCGCAGTTGCTTTTGACGATTCAATTTTTTAGCTTGTCGATTTAAAGCAGCGGTATGGTCACTGAGGTAAAATCCTTGCCACTTCATTTTGCCGCGATCGTGATAGTAGTTATCAAAAAACGATTGGACAGTCTCGGAATCATATTTATATTTACTATTCATCTTTATGCCGTCTTTTCTGTATTAATTCTTGTTTCTGGGGCCATTTCATCCCCACAAAACCATCATACGTGATTGTAAAGCAATATTTTTCCATAATTTTATTAATAATTTTTCCAAATCTGACAAATCATAGTTTTCAATAGTGTGGAGCGGAATCGAGTGCAGCCTTTTTCCCAGTGGTTGAATATTGATAAAAAAGTTATAAGTGCTGTCATAGCAGTCATTAACCACTTGTAAACTATACTTTACGTCTTTTTTCTTAAGAAAATTCTTGTCAATTCGGGACAGGATGATCTTTAAGTCATTATTCATAAGCATTCCCACCATTGTGGCCACCAACCAAAGTAGCTCGATGAATGGCAGTGCCACCTTTTAGCAGACTATTGGCGTAGACGATCGATTCAAAGCCATAGCGTGCCCTGATCTGATCGATGACTGACAACTTATCCTCATCTTGACACTGCTGTTCGACTGGCGTAAAAAAGTTTAATTGCTGTGCCTGTTTGTCGACCAATTTAGATGAATAAACGGCCAAGTTTCTGACCGGCTGCCCTTGCCAATAACTCTCGAACAAATGAATCAATAACTCCGATATCTCATTGTCATTGTCGGTATGATTCAAATTACCGGCAACGCTAAAACCACCACGTTCGCCCTCTTCTTTAGCCGCAAAAGCATAACTGACACTCAAATACAGACAGCCTGCTTGCTTATGATGATGACGCAACCTGGAAGCGACTTGTTGCCCCATCTCTTTGATGACTGTCTCAATCTCTGACTTTTGGTAGTAATCACGGGGCAGGACTTGCCAATTGCCAATACTGTGATTCTTCGGCATGATTTTATCGGACAAATTCGGGCGGTCGATACCCCAAGCTATCGCAAAAATCTGTTCTCCAATCAAACCTAATTCTTGTTTTAAATAAAAAGGATTGGTGTGTGCCAGTTCATTAATATTATGGATACCTAAGCGATTGAGCCGTTTCTCCGTTCGCTTAGCGATACTCCAGACATCAGTCATATTGGGAATCGTCCAAATTTTCTCTGGGACAGTTTCATAATGAATCTCGCCCATTAACTCGGGATCGTGCTTGGCATAAATATCTAATGCAATCTTAGCTTGAACTGGATTATCACCAATACCGACATTCGTATAAAGACCCAGACGTTTGCGGACTGTCTTTTGAATCAAGCGAGCCACGGCTCTTGGAGTATTGCCAAACAAATGCCAAGACTTAGTCATATCAAGAATGGACTCATCGATTGAGTAAGGCCAAACATCCGATTCAGCCGCAAATTCCCGAAAAATATTGTTGATCTGCAAGTTACGTTTAATGTAGAGATTCATTCGTGGCGGTACAACGATCAAATTGGGATCTTGTGGCAGATCTCGTTGACGGGAAACATTTGCTTTTAGATGGAAAACCTTTTTTGCTCTCGGGGAGGTTGCTAAAATTAAGCCACCATTCGTGTTATCAGCTTCACTCATAACAACCAATAGTTCTTTTAAAGGATTGAGTCCACACATAGTTGCTTCAACACTAGCATAAAACGATTTATTATCGATCAAAAAGAATACGCCATGGGGTTCTTTGCTATAATCTATCGTTCTATCCTCCTATCTGTCTACAATTTTATTATACGAACGCATGTTCTATTTTTCAAGAAAAAAATTCAAGTAAAGACTTTAATCCCTACTTGAATCGAATCGAAATTTATTTTTCTAAATCAGATAATTGCTTGAAATCATCATCAGTTAATTCAACATTAGCTGCACTAATATTATCTTGTAAATGTTCAACTGAACTAGTTCCCGGAATTGGCAAGATATTATCAGAACGTTTCAAGAGCCATGCCAAAGTAATCTGAGCGGGACTGACGCCATATTTAGTAGCAATTCCAGTTAATGGACTATCAGCTTTGGCCAAATTACCAGTATTCAGTGGGAACCAAGGCAAAAAGGCAATACCTTGAGCTTGGCAATAATCAACGATGGCATCGTCACCTTTGTGATTACCAACATTGTACATATTTTCCACCGCGTCGATCTTAGCAATCTTTTGAGCCGCCTGTAACTCTTCCAAAGAAACTTGACTGATACCAATATGCTTGATCTTACCTTCATCTTGTAGCTTCTTTAATTCACCAACTTGTTCCTCTAGTGAATAATGAGAATCAATCCGATGTAAGAACAATAAGTCTTCGTGGTCACGCTTGAACTTACGCAACGATAATTCAACCTCTTGACGTAAGAAAGCTGGGACACCAACAGGAATCCACTTTTCTGGACCTACCCGAACTTGACCAACTTTATCAGAAATAAAGATTTTGTCCGAATCTTTATATTCTGCTAAAGCTTGAGCCAAATAGTCGTCGGCATTCCAAGGACCATATGAATCAGCTGTATCAATGAAATTAACCCCTAGATAAAAAGCACGCTTGATAACCTCAACTGCTTGATCAGGGTCTTTATAAGGTCCCCAGACGCCAGGGCCAGTTAATTGCATCGTACCGTAACCAATACGATTAACGACGAAATCTTCATCAAATTTGTAAGTTCCTGCTTTAGTACATTAATTTCTTCCATTATTGAAACCACTCCTCATTAAAAAATCCATGTAGAAAATGTCATGATATTTTCTACATGGATAACTTTAGTCTTTTTGTTTTTATTTACAAATATTTGCTATAAATAGAAATTAATATATCTGCTTAAATATTTTTATAACAGTCGTTTGTATCTTTATCGGCAATGGGGATATCATAATTCCTATTCTTCTACAAACGATCCTTCAACCACTGGATATGATTCTCTTCCCGTTCAATTGCGCGTGTCAAAATTAAATAGTGTCCATATTTATCTTTAATTTGTTTTTCATCAAGGAAGACCGTTTTTTGGCGCTTCTGTAGATGGGCTAACTTAGTCTCATTAATCTGCAGTTCTTCAGTCAATAACTGTCTTCTTAACAATTGATCACGTTGGTCACGAATAAAGTAGAGTTTTAACGAGAATAGTTCTTCATTATCTTACAAAGGTTCCTTTAACCATTGACGCAAAATCTCCAAACCTTTCGTCGTCACCATGTAGTAAGTTGATTTCCCATCATCAGTATCTTCTAACCAGCCATCATCTTTCATACGAGCTAATTCAGGATAGATCTGACTGTGCGACGCATGCCAAAAATCCCCAACTTCATTTTTAAACTCCTGACTGATTTGATAACCAGACAGGTTTCCTTTATTATTGATCAATCCTAGTAAGACATATGGTAATATCCGTTTCTTCGGCATTTTTTCTCTAAATAAAAAATGATATACGTTTTCGTATACCATTTTAGCATGTTACTTATTTGCTCGTTGATAGTTTTCGCCAAAATATTTACCAGCACGGATATCATCAGGCATCCCCTTGTAAGGCGCTTCACTGATAACATCTTCGTTGTTTTGACCAGCATCGCCCATGTAAGTGATATTAGCAAATTCAGGTACGACCAACTTAGGATAAGTTTCATACTTCTCACGAGACTCTTCCATCAAATCGATGTGTTCATTTTGGTAAGTTACAGTGATTTCTGGATGTTCTTCAACCCACTTAGGGAAGAAGATAGTTCCATGGATCTTATTTTCATTTGGTAGGAAATCAAGTGCAACATCAGTACCAGTTGGTTCAGTCCAAGATATCTTATAAATTTCTTCTGTCAACATGACGATGTCTGCCTTTTGATCAGTTACCCAACGTCCAGCGACCATACCACCATGAATTCGGTAATCAACGGTATAGTCGTTCTTTGCATACCATTCATATTCCCAACCATTATCGTATGTGTAAATAAAATGTGTTCCTAAAAAGTCTTCTAAAGTTTTAAATGTTTTTGTCATAATTTAATTGCCTCCTTATGTCGTTATCGACATATAGTTAACTGCTTTTTTTGATAAAATAAAAAGATTGAGACATAAGCCCCGACTCTAAACAAAAACACGATAAAAATTTCCATGAGATGTGGAATTTCTGAAGTGTGTCATAATTGTTAGACAAGAAATCTAACTATTATGGAGCACTTTTTTATATGGTTAAATACGGCTCAAAATTAAATACAGAGATTGTTGATGAATACCTTCAAGAAGGAACCAGCATGCGTCATCTTGCGAAGAAACATAACATATCCAAACGACAAGTTAGTTTTTGAATTCAAAGGTAACGTTTAAGCGGTGCGGACTCACTTAAAAGAAAAGGGACTAAAAGAAATTTCACGGCCGAATTCAAAATTGATGTGATAAACTACTATCAAACTCATGCTGGAAAATAACATCTTAAAAAAATCAATGACTCTGTTCAGGACCTCAAAGGACGAGAAAAAAAGCAAGTAGTGGATCAGATCATGGTCGAACAAGAGCCCCTTCCCCCAAAAAAACGATATAAAAGATGAAACTGTATCCTTCAAAATTCTACGCACTGATGTTACACAAGTCCACTTAGCAGATACACTAAATGGGCTTATATCTCTGCAATAACAGATGAGGCAAGTAAAGAAGTCCTGGCCTTTCAAATGAGTAATAGTCCTAATAGTGAATTGATTATGGATACCTTAAATGAACTCATAATGGTCCTTCCAGAAGAAACAATGCCAATAATTCATTCTGATCAGGGCTGGCATTACCAATTAAAATATTATATTGATAAACTCTCTGAAAATGATTTTGTACAAAGTATGCCTCGCAAGAGAAATTGTCTAGATAATGCGCCAATTGAAAATTTCTTCCATCTCTACAAAACAGAATGTCTTGATGAATTTCCGCCTTGTGAAAATATTGAAGAACCTCAAGAAATTTCAAAAAAACACATCAAATAGTTCAATGATCAAAGAGTTTCAAGAAAAATAAAAGGCATGACTCCCCGTGAATACAGGGAGCATGCCTTGGTAGCTTAAAAATTATTCAATTTTGTCTAACTTTTGTGTTGCACTTCAAAATTAAATAAAAATAACCTTTCATATCTATTAATTTGAGGAACAAAATATGTTCTTTCACCTAATTTTTCAATCGCAAAATCACTTTTTTCTGTAACTAGAAATGACGAGTATTCTTCAGAAATCTCCTTCATCTTCATTAGCTCTTGCAAATGACCACCTGACGAAGAAATAAAACAGACTTTTTTCACTATATTCCCTTCCTAAAAAAAATATTTCAATAGGCACCATTTGGTTTGAAAAACACCATTACTGTTTTACATAAAACATAAATATCAAGCATAGCTCCACGATGATTAATATATTTAAGATCCAACTTCACCATCTCAGAGAATCCAACATCGTTACGACCGCTAATCTGCCACAGCCCAGTGCATCCAGGCTTAACGGTCAGACGTTGTTTGTCGTAATTAGTATAATCTTTAACTTCTCGTGGAAGTGGTGGTCTAGGGCCAACTAGATTCATATTGCCAAGTAAAACGTTAACCAACTGTGGTAGTTCATCGATACTATATATACGGATGAATTGTCCAACCTTAGTGACACGTGGATCATCTTTCATCTTAAACATGGCGCCTTCGATTTCGTTATCCTTCAATAGCTCTTTTAGATGCTTATCGTCATCAACTACCATTGAACGAAACTTATACATTTTAAAAGCTTCTTGTCGTTTCCCTAAACGAATTTGCGAATAAAAGACTGGTCCTTTAGGATCCTCCAGCTTGATTGCAATCGCCACAATTAAGAACAATGGTGACAATAATATCAATCCTATTAGACTAGCAAAAAAATCAAAGACTCTTTTAAATTCCTTATATACATATCGCTTATTCTGGTAAGAAAAATCAACAGAAATACTATCCCCTTTTTCATAATCAAAATATTGCATACTAAATACTTCCCCCAATAACAATAATCTTAGAAAAACCAAAACTTTCTTTTTTTCTTATTCAAGCTAGATATCCTCATATAATCTAGCTCAGTAACGTCGTCACCATTGATAATGTTTTTGGCGTTATCGTTAAACATTTGAGCCTTTTCTGACCCTTCTTCTTGCTCTAGCTTCTCAAAGGCTTCTTTCATTAAGAATCTTCTACCTTTAAAGTTATGTGCATCTGAGGCAAAAACAAATCCCAAATTTGCTTTGATAATCTCTTCAGTCAACTTTTGAACGTGTTTACCAAAGACACCCAAATAACTGCTGCTCGTCAATTGGGTCAGACACCCCATCTTGACAAAGTCATACAATTTATCTGGAGTCTCTTGAAAACCCTGATTCCTTTCAGAATGGGCAATTACCGGTGTGATTCCTCTGGTAGTTAAATCAAAGATCAAATCAGCCATATACTCTGGAATCATCTCATGAGGTAACTCTAAGAGTAGATAACGATTGGTTTCATCCATGAACAGAATGTCATGTTGAGCAATCGCATCCATTAATTCACCTGTTAAGTGAACTTCCTGACCAGGAAAAACAGTTAATGGTATTCCTTGTTTATTTATTGCATCTTGCAAATAATTTGTTTCTCTAATGACGTCTTTTTTATGGTTGGTATATTCACCGTCCATATGGTGCGGAGTTACTAATATATGACTAATTCCTTGATCTACAGCCGTCTTTGCTAAGTCTAAAGACATTTGTAAATCCTTAGATCCATCGTCTACTCCAGGCAAGATGTGGCAATGCAAATCAATTAATTTCATTTTTTCTTCTCAGCTCCATAGTAGCCACCATAATATCCACCATAGTAGCTAGCAGATTTTTCTTTAGTTACTCGATTCATGATTGCACCTAAGATATTAGCATGGACCGTATCTAAAGCCTGTTTGGCTCTAGCAACCCCAACTTTTTCAGCGATTCCTTGGGGAACGACTAAAATAACTCCATCAACTTGTGCAGCTAAAACTTGTGCATCAGTAACCGAATTAGCAGGTGGCGCATCGAGAATTAACAAGCCAAATCGGTCACTCAATCGAGTCAATAAATCCTTAGTCCGCATACTTCCTAACAATTCGGATGGATTAGGTGGAATGGGTCCACTAGTGATTACGTAAAGATCATTAATCATCGTTGGTTGAATGATTTCTTCTAATGATGCATTTCCTAATAAATAACTGGATAACCCTCGATGATTACTAACGTTAAAAGTCTTATGAATTACAGGGCGACGCAGGTCCGCATCGACCAAAATCACTTTTTCGCCTTGCTTAGCCCAGGTTACTGCAACATTGTTGCTAACGGTCGACTTACCCTCAGAGGGAGCTGAAGAGGTAAACAAAATTGATTTCAGTTTTTTATCAACTGATGAAAATTGAATGTTTGTTCTAATTGTATTGAATTCTTCTGCGACGTTGCTTGTTGGGTCATCGTAAGTGATCAAACCAACACCGTGCTTTAAACTGTAATTATCTAATTTTTTAGCTTTACTTTTAAATAATGGCATTTGTTGACCTAAACCCTTCTGTGATTTCCAGTTGCAATAGCATCTTTATTGATTGTTGCTTGTAGATCTTTATGCTCAACTGTTCTTTCAATTACTTTTTGATCGATCTCACTGACGATTCCCAAACTAGTTAAACCTAAGTTATCAGTTAAGAAGCTCTCATCTGAGACTGTTCTATCAGTCAATTCACGAATAAAGGCTAATCCAATACCTAAAATAACTCCCAAAACCAAACCAACTAATACATTCAAAGCCTTTCGAGGACTAACTGGTTTAGTGTCAGTCTCTGCTTGAGAAACGATTGAAACGTTATTGATACTCATGATTTTTCCAATCTTCTTTTTGAAGACCTTGGCCGTCGTATTAGCAATCGCTGCTGCAGTTCCCGCATCAGTTGACTTAGCTGTCACCGAGAAAACTTGTGAGTTCTGTGAGCTATTGATTGTCAATGACTTCTTGATACCTGCCATTGAGCCAGGATAACCTGGATAGCCACTGATCTGTTTATTAACATCACTTAACACTGTAGGGCTGGTAATAATATCCTTATAAGTACTGATCATCTGAACATCGGCTTGAACTTGTTGGAACTGTGCCCCCTGCATCTCTGATGACAATTTACGATTAACTAATATCTCAGTAGTCGCACTATACTTCGGTGTCATTACAAAAAAAGTTATGAAAACTGAAGCCAAAGTCACAACGATAGTTGTCGTAAAAATGGCTTTTAAATGTTTGCGTAGTATACCCGCAATTTGTAGCATACTAATAGTTTGTTCTGATTCCACTACATCCTCCAAAAAAATACATATATAATCGAATCATAATTCACAAATACATTTAGTATATCCTCTTTAATAACTCACGACAATCCGCCATTTAAAGATAATACGTTTACAATTATTTTTAACGACACTAATAAAATTTTCCTATGTTTCTAAATTATTATTTTCTTTATTTTTGACATTATTTGGCGAATAACCAGCAAATAACGAAAATAGCTTCAGTGTCTGTTACAAAAATGTAAAGTAAATGTAATCTTTTCTTCCACTGCAAAAGGGCATAACTTGGCTTCAAGTAATTACAACTGGAGTCAAATTATGCCCTTTGTTTTTTTAATCCATTCTATACAATTCTGCTAACGTTCAATAGCTCTTGTTAAGATCAAAATAATGTCAATTGTTTAATAACTTCATCACTGATGTAAACCTGTCAGTCTCTGTTTCACCAAGCCATTTTCTGGTTTATTTATTAACCATCTGATTCATAACCTTAGCCGTAACTGGGACATCAGCATATTTGCCAATTGAATCCTTATCCATCACTACGGTATTAGTATTTGAGCCCGCCAAATCTGCAAAAGCTTGGATCTGTTGAGCTGTTAAGTACTTGCTGTCAACACTGGCCAAAGTATCATTTAACTTTTGGATTTCATAGGCTCTGGCGTCGGCCTTTGCTTTGATAGCTTCTGCCTCAGCTTTAGCACTAGAAACAGTGGCCTCATTCTTGGCCTTGATTTCAATTTCAATACTTCTGGCATCACCATTAGCTTTGGCAATTGCGGCTGTCTTTTCACGATCGGCTCTAATCTGCTTCTCCATTGATTCTGTAATGGAAGCTGAGGGTTTCAATTCGTCAATATTAACTCGATCAACTTTGATACCATATGTATCGGTCAAGTCCCCAATAGCTAAAGATAAATCAGCGTTGATCTTCGAAGTTGACCCTAAGGCCTCATTCAATTCGATTTTACCAATGATATCACGCAAGTGGCCACGAACTAATTGAATCATGGACTCTACTGAATCACTATTTTCATACTCAAATTTCTTGGCGTCCGTTACATGATAATTCAAAGTGACGTTTGTCTGAACTTCTGCATTATCTTTAGTGATGACTGAATAGCCTTGTAGTGAGAGTGGAATCATCGCTAGACTAACGATCCGGATTTTTTGAAAAATTGGAATATAAAAATTCAATCCGGCACTAACTTCACGACTGTATCTCCCCAGAGTTTCAACTAATCCAACGTGATTCTGACGTACTGTTTTTAACCCAAACATATTAATCCGCCTACTTTTCTGTTTTTAATTCTTGAATTGTGAGAATGTTTCCATTCGCTTTAATAACTTGATAATTCTTACTCTTATCAACTAGATCATTTGCCAACAAATCATAACGATAGTAGATACCCTTAACCTCAAGCAAGTCGTTTGCCATATTGATCTTGTCCCCTCTAACGACAGATCCTACTATTTGGCGCTGCTCAAGGTTAGCTGTCGGCACCGCATCGCTTAGTTTTGTGACAATATAATTGTTGATACTACGATTTTCACGTGCCGCATCTTCAGAGATTCGGTCGTACAAATCTTTATCTAATCTTAGTGCCACCATCTTATTTGCCATGGCCTTATTATATCACTATTATATCAATGTGATATCAATATGATATAAAAAAGAGAACTTCTTTAACAAAGTTCTCTAGCTTTATGTGCATAGTGTTTGTACAATCCCGAGAATCGCTCTTTATAATCAGCTTTCCAAGGTTTATCACGACCGCAAAAATGCAAGATTGACGTATGATCGATCACCCAGTCGATATCATATTCTCCATTGCTTTTGGCATAGTAAAGTGGGTTCATTCTAGCATCATAGTTGTACACTTCGTCTGGTATTTGCTTGATGTGCTGACCGTAGAGTCCCTTTAAAATATCCTGATCTGGTAAAAATAAAGCGATATTTTTAGCTTTAATATAGTCGATAATATCTTTGGCTTTGACATTATTACGAATCGCCGTTAAATTCATCACCATTACCCCAGAATTGTAATAAGTGTCGGCATCGTAATTTCCCAAACGAATTTTATTTAAAGAATCGGTGATATCTAAAGCCACATGGCTGGCAGCTGCATACCAATTACCTTCAAAATCGATATTATAAAGCTTTTTGAGATCGTTGATCACCAGAATATCAACATCTAAATACAGTACCCGTTTCAAATTCTTAGGTAGATACTGGTAGGCCAATAAACGATAATAGATTGTTTTAGGATATCGGTCTGTCACCAGCGCATTATAAAACTGGTGGTCGTCGATAATTATTGGATGATATGTTATTTCCAAATTGGCACAGACTTGCTCGATTCGTTCAGTATCGGCTAATTTTTCGGCTTGAATGACATAGATTGAGATTTTTTTAGCCGAGGTATTTTGGCGAATGGAATATAAAGTTGTAATTAACTGATTCGTAACTCGATTGTCGATTGCAAATAGTAAGTTCACTTTTCCCCCTCCTAAAGTTTATCTACTTCAATCTTATCCTATTATCACGCAGACTGATATAATTGAGTTATTAAAAATTACGGGGTATTCAAATGATCAAACCAATCAATCACGATCAAACTTCTCTTTCTCAAAAATCACTTCCAGCTACTAAAGCTGACTTAGCCGTTGTAAAAGATTTACAAGATACTTGGGCAGCAAATTCTGCTAATTGTGTTGGTATGGCAGCCAACATGATCGGCATCCACAAGAACATTATCGTTTTTGCCATGGGGACTTTGGCCGTACCGATGATAAATCCTACCATTATAAGTAAGAGCAGTCCTTATCAAGCCTCAGAAGGTTGCCTATCGCTTTTGGGTCAGCGTACTACGACCCGTTATCAAAACATCACCGTCAAATATCAAGATGTTGCTTTTAATGAACAGATGCAAGATTTCTCTGATTTCATTGCTCAAATTATTCAGCACGAGATCGACCATTGTAATGGCATTCTTATTTAAGCTTGGCTAGTAAAAGTCAGTTTCTTCCTATAATTAGGTGCCAAAAGGGCCTTGATTCTATCAAAGAACCAAGGCCTTTTTGTGTAAAAACAAATTTTATTTTCGAATTAACTTTGTTCTGCATCTCTTTCAGCAGTAGCTTCTTGATCGAATTCTGCTTCAGAGCCAGCTTTCGCTGACATCACAGCCAAATGTTCGTATGTTGAAGAAACATTTTCTTTGGCTAAAGTCTGCTTGAGTCTTTCATTACCTTTACGCATATCAAGGATTGTCCAGATCAGTAATCCTAATACAGCAGCAATCAAGACGTAAGCAATGATATTAGCTTGAGCTGTTTGAGCTGCAGTAGGGTTATCTCCATAGAAACCTTGAATCTGGCCAGGAAGACCATAAAGGTTCAAACCAGTCAAAGCAATAACTGAGATCCAACCAAAAGCTTTAATAATAGTAGAGTTCTTGAATCTGTCACCCATTTCTGTGGCACTATCTGTCATCAACAATAGTGGCAACATTGAGAATGGTAAGGCGAAGGCCAAGAATACTTGTGAGTTGTTCATCAAATCATTCAAAGCCACATGCTCGTCAATCATGCTCTTACCACTTGTCAACATAACACAGATAAGAACGGGAATAACTGATAATAAACGAGTTACTAAACGACGTAACCAAAGAGGCATTCTCATGTGAACGAAACCTTCCATGATAACTTGTCCAGTCAAAGTACCGGTAATTGTTGAATTTTGACCTGAGGCCAATAGAGCAACAGCAAACAAGGTTGAAAGGATACCTGACTTAGCAACGGCAATCAAAACACCATTACTCAAAGTTGAAGTATCTGAAAGTGCTTGGTACAAACCGAAGAATGATGGATCTTTAACCGCACCACTCTTAAAGACAGCGACACCCATAACCAATAGTAAAGCGTTAACGAAGAATGCGGCTGTAAGTTGGATATTTGAATCCCAAGCTGAGAAACGAACATTTTGAGCAACTGATTTTTCATCAGAATGGTCAACTTTTCTAGTTTGAGAAATTGCTGAGTGAAGGTACAAGTTATGAGGCATAACAGTTGCTCCGATGATACCTAAAGCACCAGTCAATGGTGTTTGACCACCAATTGCTGGATGTTCTGAGAAAGTCTTACCTGTTGGAATCAAGCCTGCAAATGCTGCATTCCAATCAGGGTTTGATAGAGCTACTTGATAAATGAATACGAATAAAATAACAAGGATCAAACATACAACGATAGCTTCAATTTTTCTGAAACCGATCTTAGTCAATAATAGCAATACTAAAACATCACCAACAGTGATAAAAACAGCGATTACTAGTGGAATATGGAAGAGCAAGTATAGCGCAATCGCACCACCGATAACTTCGGCAATATCAGTTGCCATGATGGCAAACTCAGTTAAAATCCATAAAACGATACCTAATGATTTGCTAGTTCTAGCACGAATAGCTTGTGCCAAGTCCATTTTACTCACGATGCCTAGTTTAGCTGCCATATATTGTAGCAACATGGCAATTAAACTAGACATAAGAATAACTGACATTAGTAAATATTGGAAATTTTGACCACCAGTGATCGATGTTGACCAGTTACCTGGATCCATGTATCCAACAGCCACCAATGCCCCTGGACCTGAATATGCTAGAAGTGTTTTGAAAAAGCCTTTGTCTTTTGGTACGTCTACTGTTCCATTGATCTCTTGTAGAGAAGGACCATTAGCGTACTCGATTAATTTATGCTTTTCAGCCATTATATTAATCTCCCTTTAAATAATTTCTTAATAAATATTAGCGAATGATCATTACCGAAATTGGTGAATACTTCGCCATATAGGCTGCTTGTGATCCGAAATACTTTCTAATTCCCTTTTTAGAAAGTGATCCAACAACCAAAAGGTCTGCTCCAGAAGCTGGGATAATATCTTTTACGATCGTCTCACCAGGGTCTCCTTCACCAACCATAAGTTCAACTTTCTTAACGCCGGCGTCTAATGCAACTTGACGATATTCTTTCAAATGGTTCTCTAATTCGCTCCGTTCACCATGAACATAGTCCTTCGTTAATGCTTGATAGACGTTCATTTCATTATCTTCAAGAATAGAAGTAATGATTAAAGTGGAATTATCTTTGATGCAACGATGCATGGCATATCTAAATGCTAATTGAGCATCATCAGAATCATCGACACCAACGAGAATTCGTTCGAAAGTGTTATTTTGCTTCGACATTGTTCCGTCCTCCAATCTGTTTTCTGTAAAACGAGCTTGCTTTCATCTCGCTTTTCAAAATTCATTTTACTCCAAATTAACGTGATGTAAACTACTTTTTAAGTCTACCTAACAAAAGAATTCAAATTGATACCAATTGTCAAAAAATCACCGAAACCGTTTACTTGCCCGTCGTTAAGGCTCTAATTAAAGAATCATGAGATATAAAACATAAGTTTTACCCCACACTTAACTATTTTATTCAAAATATCTGTGCTATATTAAAAAC
The DNA here is from genome assembly GCF_043951805.1 of Companilactobacillus sp. FL22-1. Classification (NCBI taxonomy): domain Bacteria; kingdom Bacillati; phylum Bacillota; class Bacilli; order Lactobacillales; family Lactobacillaceae; genus Companilactobacillus; species Companilactobacillus sp. FL22-1. The sequence continues at coordinate 170,048 of NZ_JBINJY010000003.1, read as the reverse complement.
GTTAAAACCTTTGCCTAGCTTCAATGCTGTATTTTTTTATTTATATTTATTCATACATTATGAATATATAGGCATATTAGGTGAATTTTTAATCGGTATTATTAGTCCAGGCTAAATTTTAATCAAAAAAAGATCTAAAGTGAGGGTTAATTATGGACAACAAAAAACAAATGGAAAATTTAGACAACATTCAGCATCAATCTATTCAAGCAAATAACTGGATCACTTCGGAAGTCTTGATCGGTATGTATTCACGAATTTTTACTAACGTCTTGCTGACCAATGACCGAATCTTTCTACGATATCCGAAATAGTCCAACAGCAACTATATTAAAAGAAGTGGTGAATAATCTTGAACGACCTGAATTTTTTAAGACTTATCTTTGAACTAGGTGGCAGTTTTCAAAACGTTAATAACATCGATTTAGCCATCAAGGCCAATGTCAGCAAAGCTTCTATCTCTGACCGGACTCAACATTTAGCCAAGTTAGGGCTGGTTAAATATACAAAATATTACGGAACCAAACTAACCAAAAAGGGCTTAAATGCAGTAATTCCATTAGTTCAGCAGCATCGTTTGCTAGAAACTTGGCTCTATAAAAAGTTAGACATCCCTTTGAGTGACGTTTATGAGAAAGCAACTAAATTATCTGACCACCCTGACTTGCTTTTGATCGACCGCTTGAACGTCTACATGGCTTACCCTAAGACTTGTCCGCATGGCAATGTCATCCCCATCAATTATCCGATTCCTGAATATACTAAATTGTCACTATTAGCTAACCAAGATGTTTCAGGTCTCACTTTCAAAATCGTTAATTTCACTGAAGACGATTATCTTTTCAAAATACTCAACAATATCGACTTGCAATTAAACGACTTGATCAAAATCATTAATATCAATGACTATGATCACTCAATGGTCGTTTTAAACTTGCGAAATGATTTAAAACAGATTCTGCCTAGAAATATCACAAAGATGATTCGCATCGAACAATTACCGATTTCTGAAATGGAAAAGACGGTCCAATAATAATTACGAACTTTTAAATTTTTATTCCAAACTAAATATCCCGTGATTCTATACATTTAGAATCACGGGATATTCTGCTTTAAAAGCTAATTATAATTTTCTAGTTACTCATCCATCGGATCAACAATTGTACCAACAACGGCCTCAATCGAAGAAACTAAGGGGCTATCAGGACTGATACCGGACTTGGCAAAACGCTCTTCCCACCACTGACTGCGGATAGCTTGAACTTTATCGATCACTTTTTGACCTTCCGTGGTCAGATTCAAGATCTTAGTCTTACCTGCCCCATCAGATTTGGTTAGATAGTTTAGCTTTTCCATTTTATTGATCTCACGTGTCGCCAAGCCTTTATCGATCACCAATGAGCGGGCTACTTGGTTTTGACTAATATTTTCATAATCGCCGATTGATAATAAAATACAAGCTGCCGTCGGATTCAGGTTGATTTCGTTGAATTTCTCCCTAGTATCCTTGTAATATTGTCTATGTAAAATAGAAATATCTTGTGCTAAATAACCAATGTTTTTCATTTATTTTCACTCCGATGAAAAGTTTTCTGTGTTGACAAATCAACACGAATGTTTTATTTTAACTTTATTAATAATTATAGAACACACACTAAAAAAAGAGGTTAGAAATAATGACAGAACAATCTAATGGTGCCCAAGCCTTAATTGAAACCATGATCAATCAAGGTGTCAAGTATGTTTTTGGCTTGCCTGGAGCCAAAATCGATCAACTCTTCGAATCTTTAGAACACGGTGATGACCCTAAAACTCCTAAACTGATCATCACTCGTCACGAACAAAACGCATCCTTCATCGCTGCCGGAATCGGTCGTTTGACTGGTAAACCTGGTATCGTCGCTACTACTTCTGGACCTGGCGTCTCTAATTTAGCCACTGGTCTGATCACTGCTACATCAGAAGGAGATCCCGTTGTCGCACTTGGTGGACAAGTTCCACGTAACGATATTGCTAGATTAACGCACCAAAGTATCTCAAGTAAAGAGCTTTTATCCGCTGCTACCAAGGATAGTGTGGAAGTTCAGGATGCCAATAATTTGTCTGAGTCCTTTGCAAACGTTTACCAAACAGCCATGGCACCGAAAGCTGGAGCAACTTTTCTTTCCATCCCTCAAGATGTCTTGAATGATTCAGTCAGTCGAAAAAACATCAACACCCTGTCGCCAATTACTCAAGGTGGTGCTGATCAAGAAACTGTCAATCAAATCGTCGAAAAAATTAAGCAGGCTAAATTACCAATTATTTTGGCTGGTATGCGTTCTTCGACCAATGAAGTTACTCATAAAATTCATAAATTCTTGCACAAGTTCTCCATTCCTGTCGTAGAAACTTTCCAAGGTGCCGGGGTTATTTCCCGTGACTTAGAGAAAAATTACTACGGACGAGTTGGTCTATTCAGAAATCAAATTGGTGATACGATCCTCAAAGAAAGTGACCTCATCATTGCTGTAGGATATGATCCAATCGAATATGAAGCTAGAAATTGGAACGTTGGCCGTTCTGGCGAAATCATTAATCTCGATAGTATCGCACCTGAAATCACTAACGATTATCAACCTGACCTCATCATCCAAGCAGATATTGCCAAGACACTCGATGAAATCAGCGAAGCCTTGCCAAGTGATATTGATTTAGGTGCAGATATGCATCAACATCTCGCTGAACAACAAGAAAAATTCACGAAAAAAGATGCCATTCCAGCAAATCATTCTGATAAAAATGGAATCCATCCCTTAGCGATTATTCACGCCCTCCAAAACCAAGTTAATGATGATACTACTGTCACCGTCGATGTTGGTTCACTCTATATTTGGATGGCTCGTCACTTTAGAAGCTATAAGCCAAGACATTTGCTCTTCAGTAATGGTATGCAAACCTTGGGTGTAGCACTTCCTTGGGCAATTGCCGCTGCTTTGGAACGCCCTGAACAACCAGTTGTCTCCGTTGCTGGTGACGGTGGCTTCCTCTTCTCTGGTCAAGAACTAGAAACCGCTGTTCGTCTGCACCTCAATATCGTGCAATTGATCTGGGACGATGGTTATTACGACATGGTTCGTTTCCAAGAAATTGCTAAATACGGCCACGATGCCGGTGTTCAATTAGGATCAGTTGACTTCGTTAAATATGCCGAAAGCTTTGGGGCCACTGGTATGCGTGTCAAACGAACAGAAGATCTCGAGCCAATGCTAGCAAAAGCTTTTGCGACTGAGGGACCAGTTATTTTGCACATTCCAGTTGATTACTCTGACAATATTCAACTAGCATCTAAATTAGTTGATGACGTATTGAATTAATCGAAAGGAATTATAAATATGACAAATACCAAAACACTTTATCAACACGGAACATTAGCCCTACTCGTTCCTGGATTGCTAGACGGCACCATCACCATGAAAGAACTCCTTGAACACGGCGATACGGGAATTGGAACTGGTGAAGGTTTAGATGGTGAATTGATCATCGTAGATGGCGTACCTTATCAAGTCGACAGTGCAGGCCAGGTCAATGTAGTCAAGGACGACTTTACAATGCCTTTTGCTAACAGTCACTTTGCCGAATACCGCCATTTGTTTGACGCCAAAGCAATGTCCCCAGTTGAGTTGGACAAAAAAATTCTCTCATTAACAAGCAGTAACACCTTCTTCTCAGTTAAAGTCCACGGAACTTTTACTAATATTAAAACTCGTGCCGTCAAAAAATCAACTAAGCCTTACGCTACTTTAGCTAAGAATGCCGAAAATCAAAGTATTTTCTTACGTGAATCAGTTCAAGGAACGCTTCTTAGCTATTATTCACCTGAAATCTTTGATGGTGCGGTCGTTGGTGGCTTCCATCATCACTTCATGTCTGATCAACACGACTTTGGAGGACATGTCTTAGAATTTGGTGGAGCTAGTGGACCAGTTGAAATTCAAGTATTCGGTACTTTGGAACAACATCTACCGGTTCAAAACCAAGAATATATGGAACACGATTTCAGCAATGATGATATTCTAGAAGCAATTCATCAAGCCGAATAATAAGTCCACTTGAAAAGCAATCTCTGCGGAGATTGTTTTTTTTATGTTTGTATTTTTTTCAGAAAATTACTCAGCATCTTACGATTTGAAATAACTTCAATCACTGGATCATTTCTAAAGTTATCCACCTGCGCTTGTTGAAATCTCAAGACACCTAAAGGTTTTCCTTATTTACGGGCAAAATCGATTGTAATTTGGGTTCCACCAGTGGCCCCGGTCTCTACAACGATCACACCATCACTTAAACCACTCTCCCATTCATCCCGAGCTGCTAAATAAGCTGGCTTTAGCTTGGTTCCCAGTGGGTAAGTCGAAAAAAGCGTTCCGCCTTGTTCCAAAATTCTTGCAGCTAACGTCGCATTTTGAGCTGGATAAGTTGATTGATCTAACCCGTGTGCTAATACGGCTATCGTCTCTTTAGCAAAGCGGTGTGCATAAGTATCACACCCCTTGGCCAAGCCACTGATTACGACATAGCCTAGTTGGGAAATCTGCTTAGTAATTTGTATTTCAGTGTCGATAGCTGCAGTGCTGGGGGTTCTGGTCCCGACGATAGCGACTCGTTTAGGGGCATTCAATAATTTGATATTGCCTTTAGCATAAACAAGCACCGGAAAATGTTTCAGTTTCAATAGTTGCTGTGGATAAGCCGTGTCTAAATAATTTAAAATCTTAATATTTAACTTTTTTGCTTGTTTTAACTCCTCTGTGACATCCAGATAGGCTTTTTCCCACGTTTGGGCTGAAAGTTTTCCACTTGTTACAGCTTTGTTGATGGTTGGTAAAGGAATTTTGCCGATAGTTTCCCACTTATCCACTGCTCTTGTAAAATCACTCAGCAAGGTCATAATTTTTTGCACACTTTGTCCACCGATGACTTTTATCTTTAAAAGCATCATTATTAACATTGTCTTCTCTGTCATCATGAAAAAAATTACGAAAAAAAAAGGCGAATCCAGATTGGATTCACCAAATAATATTCAATTTTTAAATGCCATCGCTAGCAATAGCCGCCTCGGCGGTATCTTCGAACTTAACTGAGATCCAGACGCTGGCCAAGATCATTGCTGATCCAATGACAAAGCCAATACTGATTTGTTCGCCCAATAATAACCAACCTAAAAATGAACCAACGATTGGTTGAATCAAATAGAACAAACCTGAAGAACTGGCGCTAATAACTTTGAGCCCTTTATTCCACATTACGTAAGCTATTGCGGTTGATACCGCACCAATATATAGCAAACTTAAAAAGACTTTTGACTCTAAGAAATTAATACTTGTGAGCGACGACATGTCACTCAAAATAAATGGTGTCAAGCAGACTACAGCTACTACAGTTGACATAATAGTAATTTGTAAAGAACTATAAGTCTTTACTTTCTTAACTAGGACTGACATCAAGGCCCAAGTAATCGCCGTCAATAACAGCAACAAAACTCCTAAAACAACATTGCTGCCGGTCATCTTCAAACCGACGATCATCACTACACCTAAGATAGCAATCAAAACAGAAAAGATTTTGACTTTATCGAGTGACTCTTTCAAAATCAACCACCCGAAAATAATCATAAATGCTGGAATAGTCGAGGTAATGACTGAACCAGTTTGAGCATTGGATAAACCAGTCCCAGCTTCTTGTGCTACTAGAGAAATAGTATTACCAATGATTCCGATCCAAAAAATCAGCTTTAGATCAGGCCAATTGATATGCCATTTTTCTCCTTTCAAAACCGAATAACCAATCAAAAATACTAATGAGATCAAGTACTCCAGCCAAACTAATTGAACTGGACGTACCTCATCAACAACAACTTTTACAACTACGAACATCGCTCCCCAAATAACGGCCGCAATGCTTAATTCAATGGATCCGAAAACCCTTTTAGACTTCATGAGTAATATTTCCTTTCGCTTTGATTTCAATTGAACTCATTGCTACTATCCTTGTGAATAGCCGAAATATTACTGCTGTCAATTAACGATAAATATTCACCTTCCTTATGGTTAACGAGTTCAGTATAACAATACTAGATAATAAAACAACGTCTCAGGAATATTAAACGTTTTCAGTTTAAATAATAGATGAATTATTCAGGTTTAATGATCTTCTCATCTTGTTTAGCTAAAAATACCCTTCGATTCTAAACCTAGAATCAAAGGGTATCTTCTAACATTTACAAGTTAATTATCTTTACTATCCGAGCAATTTCATCATTTTGAGCCAATTTAAGGCTAATTCGATCCATTTTGCAGTCCAAGTATTGAGATACTTAGCTTTTCCAGGCTTTTGTGTAACATAGGTTCCCAAAACTAGGCCATGAATACCGGAACCAAACATATGATATTCAGCTGGTAAGCCCATTTGAACCATCTTTTCCACATAGCTCAAGGAATTCATCACACTCACTAGTTCATCAGTTCTCGTTTTCCAAACAAAAGCTGGTTTTGAATTTTGATTGACTAAATTTTGCGCTTTCCACAATGTTTGATCAGGGGTAATTTGGCGTAAAACTTTATCGTCATCAGGAAAGCTATCTTTGACCGTCATATCGATAACTGGATAACCTAAAATGATTGCCGCATGTTGGCCGTTATAGCGGTCGATTTGATATTTTGACTGCAATATTTTATCCGTTGCAATACCGTTATAACAAGCCACTAAATGTCCTCCGGCAGAGAAACCAGCTAAGATTATTCTTTGCTTGTCAATATGACATAATGCTGGTTGTTGATTGATCCAGTCGATCGTTTTAGCCAATTCTTGAATAGCTGTTGGATAAACTGGCTTATCGCTAATCAATTGATAATCTAAGACGACCGCATGCATTCCATATGAATTAAATCTTAGAGCAACTGGCTTTTCTTCTCGCTCTGAATGAAAAGTAAAACCGCCACCCGGACAGATCACTACTACTGGCTAATCAACCGTGATATCGAAGTCAGCCACTTGATCGAGCCAATACCCTTTCACTTTGAACTCGTGATCAGAAATACTAAGCTCATACTCTTCTGCTTTCATCTTTTCGGTATCTCATTTAAATTACGCAACTTGAACATTATCGACGTTCATTGGATCAGCTTTTTTCATTAACATCTTATCAGTATAACCAAATAGATAGACCAAAACTACTGCGATCAGTAAAGTTGCGTAATGCGAGATCAAATATCCATAGAAATTGCCGCCGATTCCGACGCCAGGAGTGATAAATGCTGGGAATCCAATCAAGGCTCCTGACATTGCATAATTATCGACCCGCAAGAATCCAGTCAAAGAACCACCGATGGCACTGGCGATACTAGCCACAATTAAGACTCGTTTGTACTTCAAATTAACACCATAAAGCGCTGGTTCGGTAACTCCACAAAAGGCTCAAACTGCAGCAGCCAGGGATATTTCTTTCAATTTCTTATCTTTTGTCTTCAAGAACACTGCTAGAACAGCTCCACCTTGCGCTACCATCGTGATCGAAAGAATCGAGTTGATATAACTGTGTCCGTTCGTAGCGATATCATTGATAACGATCGGAATAAGTCCCCAGTGAAGTCCGAAGATAACCATTGTTTGGTAGACGCCGCCAAGTACAAATCCAGATAATGTTGGACTGAAGTTATAAATTGAAAATAAGCCATTAGATAGTCCTTTACTCAAGAGCGTAATGATAGGTCCGATACCGATCAAGACGACTAAACTTAAAACCAAAGCTTCTAATATTGGTACAAAGACACTCTATAAATAAGTTGGAATAATTTTTTTCAAAAACTTATCCACGTATTTACCTAACCAAGCTGCAACGATTATTGGGAAAACGGATGAAGTATAAGAAACTAGAGTTGTGGAATTCCTAAGAAACTCGTACTAGCCGTGCTAGCTTTGCCAGCTAATAACACAATCTGTGGATAAATAAGAACCCCACCCACAATCGCTAAGACAATTGGATCTGAGCCCAACTTTCTCGCAGCAGTAAAGCCTAAGACGATTGGAAGAAAATAAAAGGTTGCATCTCCTACTGCATTTAAAATTACATACGTACCACTAGTAGTTGAAAGAATCTTAAAGCCCGTCAAAGCTGCTAAAATACCTTTCAAAATACCAGAACCTGCTAAAATTCCAATGATGGGAATCATTGAGGCCGTCAAGACACCAATAAAATTGCTGGCTCCCTGCTTAACTTTGCCCCAAACACTCTGCTGCTCGGCTTTAGTCGTCTCATCAACTGCTTGAGCAGTTGCTTCAGCATTAGTGTATTTTTCACCAATTTGAGCGATCACAGCGTCGTAAACATCAGTCACTGCTTGACCAATGACTACTTGATATTGTCCCCCAGCCTTGGCAACTGAAATAACTCCATCAAGATTCTCAATCACTTTATCATTAGCTTTAGCGTCATCTTTTAAATAAAAACGTAATCTAGTAATACAGTGGATCAAACTATTGATGTTAGTAATCCCGCCGACGTTTTTAATTATTTCGGTCGCTAATTGGTCATATTTACCACCCGTTGTCTTGACTGGTTGAGTCGATTCTGACGTTGAATTAATTGACGCCACCGCCACAGTGTCTCCAGCCAATACTTCATTATCAAAGCCCGTGGTCATTAGTTTTTGCAAAATATCTTTACTATTTGTGATAGCCAAGATGACAGTTGTCTGTTTACCAGCATCTTTAACCATTTGTAGATCCATCTTAACGATATGATCACCAGCTGATACTCTATCACCTTGTTTAATATTAACTGTGAAAGGTTCACCCTTTAATTCAACTGTATCAATACCCAAATGAACTAAGATATCCGCCCCATCATCGGTATGAATTCCGAAGGCGTGCTTGGTTTCAGATACTAAAGTAACCTCACCATCGACTGGGGACACGATATTACCAGAACTAGGTTCAATAGCAAAGCCCTGGCCCATCAACCCTTGTGAGAAAACGGGATCATTAACTTTTGATAGCGTTAGAAGTGTTCCGCTGGTAGGTGCTACCAACGAAAGCAATGTTTGATTTTTCATAACGTTCATTCCCTTTTTAAATAATTATCTATCATGATTGATTACGCTTACATTATATGTTTAAACATCTAACCTGTCAATTATTTATTCGAATAAATATTTTAACTGTTAAGTTATAATCTTAAAAATCTAGTAATATCAACGGATTAAGAATCTGAATAAAAATCTATCTATAGCCTTATTTTAACATCCTCACTAATTCGAGAAAATATATTACTCCTGGTTAAACATCTTTAATAAATAATTTCATTTTCATTTATTATCAAAAAACAAATTTAAACTTTGAAAAATTGCTGAATTCTGAATGCCCTAACTCACTCTAGTTTCAAAAAGCACAATAATTTAATTCTGTAACATGGTTCTCCCCCGAGCGAATATATTCCATAATAAAAAAAATCCCATTGATATATTTCAGTGGACAATCGTGCTCTGACAAACTATGATTATGAAAATGAATTTTTAAGGAGAGAACATGAAAAAAAATTCATGGATTACTTGGCTGGTCATTTTCATCGCTGGTTTTGCGATTGTTCAAATTAATCCCCAAATTATTCCCACTGCAAAAAAAGAAATTGAACAAACGAGTGCCAGTTTTCAACCATATGTCTATTTGATCAAAGCTAATTTAGAGTCGAAACTTGGTGGTACCACTGAAACAACGACTGAAAACCAAGTTGGCAAAGTTGCCACGCCAACTGAGGAACCATTAAAAGATATGAAAACTTCGAATATCTATTATTATCACTTTAATAAAAATGTTCCCGAAAGTGTTCGTCAATCATTTTTACGAGCTATAACGGCCTACAACAACACCGGTATTGTTAAGTTAGTACCTGGAAATGCTGAATCTAACCAAAACAGTATCACGTTCTTCGTTTACCATAAGCAAATCAATAATATTGCGTCAGGAACGGTTGAGCTTGGTAGTGGTGGACCCTCATCTTTGCAATTAAATCACTATGCGATCAATAGCGCCAAAGCTGGCATCAATTTAACTTATCCACAATTAGCCATCAAAGATTCCGTCACGATGCATGAATTAGGTCATGCTTTAGGACTGGCACACAGTTCCTATAGCAATTCGGTCATGTATCCGGTCGACCGAGGAATAACCAAGCTTTCTTTTGGCGATATAAATGGTTTGAAAAATATTTACCAACAATAAAATACACATTAAATCAAATACCCTCTGATTCTGCAACTAGAACCAGAGGGTATTTGTAGCTTATTAATCGTTTTGTGAAACGATTCAATTATTTTGCTCATCCAAATGACTCAAAACTATTTTCATCGCTAAATCAAAACTATCGTGTTGTGACATCTTTTTATTATCAAGATAGCCATTATTGCTCTGCGTAATTTCGCCAATAATTAGATCCCGAATCAGCCTTGAGACTCCTAAACGTTCGAATTCACTTGCAATCAGCGAACTCAAAATTTTCCATAAAATATCACTTAATTGATCCAAACTAATTATTAAAGCCTGATCACCATTCTTCAAGTCTAGTGTCATAGTCAACTTCCACAATTGTCTGTTATCCAAAGAATAATGAACTACTGTATTAGCAAAAATTCTAATCGCTGCTAACCCTGATTCTTCTCGTAAGTCAGCTTCCAAACGAATGGCTAAATTTTGAAAAAACTTAATTGCTACGGCGATTTTTATCGCATTTATATCTGAAAAATAATTGTAAATTGCCTGCGGTCTGGTTTGAAGAATTTTGCCTAACTTAGTTGCCGTCACAGTTTGATCTTGAGCAAGCAAATCACTCGCCGCTATTATGATTTTTTCTTTGGATAAAGTTTTTGCTGTCAAGGTTACACCTTCAATTATCACTTAATCACACTGGATAATGGCACCTTCAATCACCATAGTCAAATGATTACTCACTCCACTTTCAGGATCGTCTTTTTTACCGCTTCTCTTCTAAATAGGTAAACCAAAATTAGAATTACAAAAATAATCAAGACTAAAGCTGTCAACATAATATTATGAATTCCTGAAAAGAGAATCCGTTTCATTTCAGGAACATAGGCTTGTGGCAAATCCTTCGCTACGGCAGCGTTACTTAACTTATTCATCATCGACATGGTGATATGGCCATGACTAGCCTTAACACCTTTGATCAAAGCTAAATTCAAGATAACTCCGTAAATTGAAGACATGAAAGTCTGACTCAAGATCCTGACTAAGTAGGCAAATGAAGTTGAAATGGGAACATCGCGTGTTTCCACATCAAATTGAACTGCAATCAATAAAGCATTAAAACAGACTCCAACTCCAAAGCCTTCAAAGACACCCATTATCAGCAAAAAAGTATAACTGGCTCTTTGACTGGCCCAAGACAAACCTGCAAAGGAAATCAAAAAGGCCAACGTTCCAATTGTAATTATGACGTAACGACTCATCTTTCTTTGCATGAATGGTTCTAATTCAGAACCAATGAAATTGGCAATAGCTCCTGGAATCTGTGTCATACCACCAATTAAAGCTGTCAATCCCATTATTCCTTGAGCCCACATGGGAATATAAATATTGAAGGCCACAAATGAACCCCACAGTAATGAAAACAAAATCAAATCAATAACTAATTTTTCATTCTTAAAAAGCCGATTAGGAACGATAGGATCAGCCGCTTTATTCTCTACTCGTGACATCCAATAGATCAGTAACGCTCCCATAACGATAAAACCAACCGTAATCGCAATCGACGAAACACCCAACAATTGAATCCCTATCAAGAAAGAAGTTAATCCCCAAACCATTAAGATAGCGCCACGATAATCGACTTGAGCCTGGTTGAGTTTCTCCTTGATATTGAAGAATAACTCTACAATCGTAATCGACAAGAGAGCCAAAGGTAAATTAATATAAAAGACCCAGTGCCAACTGAAAGTATCAACGATCCAGCCACCAATCAACGGACCTACGATGGAAGTTCCACTGAAGCCGGCTGAGGCTATTCCAATAACTTGCGAACGGCGTTTGATATTCTTGAAGATTTGCGAATAAATAATAAAAGGAATTGTATTCATCCCTCCAGCACCAATGCCCATGACGCTGCGAGCAGTAATAAACCAGATAATATTTGGTGCTAATCCTTGGAATAATGCTCCTATCATGAAAACAATCGTTGCGGTAATATAGGCCACTTTATTACCCTTTTTCTCACCAAACTTACTCCATAACGGTGTTGAAACGGCCATCCCTAAGAGAAATATTGCTACGATCCAACCCATATATTGAATACCATGCAAATCACTGATTATGGCTGGCAAAGCTGTATTGATAATTGTTGCATCGAGTCCTGCCATCATGTTGGACAAGACAAGTGCAAAAGTGATTAGTATTTTTCGATTACGACTCATAAATATACTTCTTTCCATTTTGTTAACAAAAAATAAGACTTGCAAACATGCAATGTCTTATTTTCTGACAACAATAAAAGTTCTGAAAATAATGTTAACAGGAATTACAATTCCTCTGGTTCATCAAAAATCTCTTGTAACTTATTAAAGAATTGAGCCGTTTGATAGCTATCTCCTGCAGCGTCATGAATTTGGAAAGTTACTGGTAACTTGATACCATCAGAACGCTTTTGGAATGTACTTGCCGAAACACTTGGTAATAGCGTACGGCTATTATTGATGTTATTAACGTTATAACTATTAAAGCTGGCCCAAGGTGCCATAGAAATGTTTACGACATTCTTTGAGAGAGCACCCATTGGGAACAATTTACCGGTGTCTCGATACTTTTCAACTTCATCCAAATAGTTACGATGAAATTCTGCAAAAGTATAAGTATCGGCTGTTTCCAAGTAAGAGAATAGTTCCCGCTTGTTATCAAAAATCGAATATGCAACCACACTACTATCGTAAAACCCTAATTCACCTTGATCATTAAAATCTAATCGGTAAAGATAATTTGAATTAATAACACGGAGAACAGAATAAATAAATAAAGGATAAAACTTATAATGATTACTTTTGACGAAGTTCAAGACATGCTCGATCCTAATTTCATGAGTTGCACTGTGTACAGAAGCCTGTTTCAAAAAATACTCAAAACTTTCTTTCCGAGTCCAATTATTTAAATCTATTTTACTAAATTCCATCGTGAGCCTCCTAAAAAATTATCTCAAACTACTACTATATATAATCATACAACTTTTTATAAATCCGCCAACTGATAAATTCTTTTTTTACATTAAAAATCATCAATTTATTAGTTAATTTTTCCTCATTTTAGATTTTATTTTTTAGATTGTCATAATATTTCAATATTTCTTATAGTAATAAGTTATTCACCAAAAAAATAATGTTATAATTTGTTCAACAATAAATAAATTTATTAACTTTTTCTCTGATATCTGGGGAATAATAATGAAAAATATTCAAAAGAGAAAAATCTGGGTAGCCATTTGGTCACTCATGAGTATTATTATTATCTTTTTAAGTGGACAATCTGTTTCTGCTGCTCTGACCGACACTACCGACTTGAATTTCTTAAAGACTGCCCCAACAGGTATCGGAATTGGTGGCTTCATGAGCAATACCGCACCAACTGTCCCTGATAGTACCGACATCTATACTACTAATTCAGCTCAAATTTTAGATCGAAGCGGCAATAATACTGCAAATGGGAATATTATTGCTTTGGCAAGCGGAAAGAATACTTATGGATCAATTTGGTCCAATAATGCTTCGTTTGATATCAATAAACCTCAAACTGTTTCTGCTTGGCTTTACTTTGGTTCAGGCGATGGCAGTCAAGAGATAAATAGTGAAGGAATCGCCTTTGTTTTACAAAATGATTCCAAAGGAATTGGTGCTCTAGGTGCCGGTCTGGAAGGACTCGGAGTTTATGGTTATGACGCTTCTAAACTAGGAATAATAACTACTACGGCTGCTAATCCTAGCTATATCCAAAAGACGTCCATTCAAAATAGTGTTGCCCTAGAATTTGATACCGCTAATAGCAGTTTTTACTCGCCAAATAAGCCAATTAATAATAATGGCATCTCTTATCCACCTAGTTTGGCTGACTCGCTTAAATTACCCATCTACTATTCACTAGACGGGTATGATACTCAAGGTGGTAAAGCGGTTCCCAGCTCGGTCAACCTACCTGGGACTCTCAAGATTGGTGCGGGTGGTTCTTTGGGACACATTGCTTTAGCCTACCCTGGCTACGCCAATACTTATCAAAGCATCGATTTAACCTCTAATGATGCTACTAAAAATGCTTATTCTACTTGGACAGAGGGCTATGCCATGGTCCATGTCAATCCTCAATCGGCCTATTTAATTGATGGTAAAGATGAAAATGGAAATGATTTTACATGGCACCATGTTACGATCACTTGGACACCGGCTCCCTCTGGTAGTACTACGGGTACTCTAAGCTATGCCCTGAATGATAAGAATATGGACTATAGTGATAACACTTCAACTAGTTCTGACACAAAGATAATTACAGATTCAATTCCAGTTGATACGACTAAGTTGAATTCCAGTGATGGCAAAGTTCGTTGGGGCTTTACTGCAGCTAATGGCAGTTCTAGTAGCGTTGCTTCTAAGTTAGTTGACCTAGATTCGATTCCTGATTCACTTTACGCTGATGCCGATAGCGATATTATCGATACGACTTTGAATGATAAGACTATTACCGATGCTTCGACTGATAAAACGGTGGCTAACGGCGATAGTTTGAAAATCAAATACTATTTGAAATATATATCAGTAAATGAAGACTGGAAAGATATTGCTGCAAAGATCAATATTCCTTCCAACGTAACTGTCACACCTGATAGTAATAACAATGTCGCTACCATCACTTATAGCGACGGATCAACTGAAAATATTACGGCTAGTGAACTTTCAGATGGTAAATTGGCACATACTTTGGCTAAAGCAATTGGTACTTCCAGTAGCGCAGGTAAGTCGGCTACTATCACTATTAATGCCAAAGCTGTCAATACTACCTCAAGTAACATTAACGTCGCAAAAGCCGTCGCCACTTTCAATGGTTCTAATGAAATTTCATCAACAAACAGTCCTGCTTTCACAATTCTAGCCACTCCAAGCTACACGTTAGATTTAAGCAATCAAAATAGTAATTCCGAAATCTACTTGCTTTATAAACAAGATAACGCCGTTTTAGACTTACCAACAACTTTGAAGTATAGCGATAATCACAGTTTTGGCAGCGATACGACAAGCACCAATATTGTCTATAAAATTACAGTCGATGGGAAAACGTATACCGTGGGATCAAACGCAACTGGTACTAGCTTTAATCAAACAATCGATTTAAGGAGCTTGATGGATGACGACACCGCCTTTTGGAACCTCTTTGCTATAGGTACAACTAACTAAGTGACCGTTAAAGCTATCGATCCAACTAATGGTTTGGTCTCAAACACGATTTCTTATAACGTCGTTACAAAGCAGAATAAAGCCTTAAGCATGACCGTTTCCACAGCTTTATCCTTTCAAACGACCAATACCGGTAACAACTAAAAATATCTCTCCAGAACCAGTGACTTCGAACTTGACGTTACTAGTTTAAGAGAACCATGGAAACTAGAAGTTGCCACGAACGGATTATTTTTAAATGGGCAGACACTGAATAATAATATGGACTTAGTTTATAAGGCTAATAGTTCATCGGCTGCTCAAACCTTGACCTCTTCGCCAACTTTGATCGATCAAGACTCAACTATCAATCAAACCGCCACAACAACTGATATCGCAGATGATTGGACACAGAATACTGGCTTATTAATTCAACAATCAGGTTGCCAGTCTGGCAGGTCAATACACTGGTCTTTTAAACTGGACCCTTGAGGATTCCTTGGTGAACAATTAGAATGAACTTCTATTAAGAACATTCGAGGTCACAATTATGAAAATACGTCCGATTCAACCAAGCGATAATCCTTTCATCAAGCAAATCCTTCAAGCGGATTTAAAAGCTGCGGGTTTAGATATTCCTGGAACAGCTTATTATGATAAAAATCTGGATACACTCTGTCAATTTTACAAAGCTGATGTTAAATGTGCTTACTTTGTCGTAGTAAATGATCAACGGCAAGTCGTTGGTGGTGCTGGCTGTGCTGAATTCGATCCTGCCAAAATTATCGCCGAATTGCAAAAACTATATTTGGCCAAAAAAGCCCGTGGTCATCGTTTGAGTTATCAATTAGTCGATCTAATCAAAGAGTTTGCTAAGAAAGCAAGTTACAAACAGCTTTACTTAGAAACCCATCACAATCTCAAAGCTGCGATTCATATTTATTCCAAAGCCGGTTTCACTCGATTATCCGGGCCCATTGAACCAGCTTACATAGCGGCGCTATGGACGGTTTCTACATTATGGACCTGCAATTGACTACTCACGGGAAGATGATAGACATAACTATTTTTATTATTGCAGCCATAAGAACAAAAAGCACAACTTCTCCCGTTTAATACAAATAGAGCGGCAACTCAAAATCGAGTTGCCGCTCTATTTGTATTAAGAATTGCAGACTAAATATCTTTTAAAAAAATCCTATTTAAGCTTTTTCGTTCAGAGCTTTAACAATATCATCTTCAAATTTTTCTGGCTTAGTTATTGGTGCAAAGCGACTGATCAGTTGGCCATCACGACCAATCAAGAATTTTGTAAAATTCCATTTGATACGCCCATGACCAGGAGTGTCCTTGAGATACTTAAACAATGGGTCAGCTGTTTCGCCATTGACATCGATTCGCTTGGTCATTGGGAACGTAACGCCGTAATGAACTTGGCAAAAGTCGCTTGTCTCTTTGTCAGTGTCCAACTCTTGCCGAAATTGATTGGAAGGCAGACCTAAGACCTCAAAACCTTGATCATGGTACTTTTGATAAAGTGACTCTAGAGCCGTCAATTGAGGAGCAAAGCCACACTTACTGGCAGTATTAACAATCAACAAGACTTTACCTTGATAGTTTTTGAAATCAATCTCAACGCCGTTCATTTCTGTTTCTGAAAAATCATAAATACTAGCCATATCGTCCTCCTATCGAAGCTTTCTTAAAAAATACCCCCACTGGCAGAGAAAAATTATTGCTAAACCGAAAATAACCATTGGTCCATTGAGATTCTTATTTAAAACTCGCAATACGACCAAAAATTCGTAAATCACACCTAAAACAATAATTTCATACCAAAAATACAGCAAGGCTCTCTTAAAAGCTTTCCACATACAGTTACTCCAAATGTTATTAAATTAATTATACAGCAGTACCAGTCAATTTTTCGATCAATCGGACTTATACCGATTTAATTTATTTTAATCCCAGCCTGCTTCAAGATTTTACTTTCAATCCCATGTTCAAGTTCTTTATCATGATGAATGGGGACTGGAAGCGTCACATTAGTTTTCGGATTATACATTTTTAGATGCGACCCATTCTGCGACTTCTTGACAAACCCGTTTTGTTTCAAAAGTTTCACGATCTTTTGGGTTTTCATTGCCATTTTGTCATCCCCTTTCATAATATTTGTTTTGTTACTAGCTTGCTTGTAACATAGTTATAATTTCAGCCACATTAATATTGAAATCTTGGCGACGTAACTCAATATCACCATTCTCATTGTTTCTTGAGGTCACCAATTCACCTAGCATACAATCGGATAACAACTGTGTCCCCCGACGAACTTTATCCTTGTCATTGAGCAATGAATTCAATAGGCGTGGAATCATATCGTAAAGACGGTCATATTGCTCACGAACTGCTTGATAGTCTAAATATTTACTTGCCCCAGCAAAATCATGCGGAGTAATTTGGGTATATTCGCCAAATGCGACGGTGGTCATTAACTACGCCAAAGCTTGCTCACCAGTCAGGCCAATTAATTGTTCATAAAGTTGATTAACAAGCAATTCAAGATTCTTGGCTAAAACCTTGGACTTTAGATCATCAGTATTCTTTACATAACGATACATTGATTGTGGTTGAATCGACAATTCCGTTGCCGTCTTAGTCAAAGTTACGGCCTCAAAGCCTATTTTTTTGGCTAACTCCGTTGCGGCATTCACAACTTTCATCTCATCTAAAGCATGTTGAGTCATTTGCGTTCCTCCGGTTGAATGCTTTTACTTGTAAAACTTAGTGGCTCAGTTTATACTCTCCCAAGTAAGCTTAGTCACTAAGCTTCATTACTCATGATTAAGTTTAGCATGAATCAATTACTTTGTGAAAGATAATGTGAAAAAAGGATTTTCAAATGAAAATTGGTATTATTGGTGCTACTGGCAATGTTGGACAAGTTATTTATCGTGAAGCACTTAGTCGTGGTCATGAAGTGACCGCTGTGGTACGTAACCGAGATAAGGCTACCGAGATGTTTGGACCCGATACTGAGATGGTTGTCAAAGACGCTATGGATTTGACCGCCGATGACTTAGTAGGATTTGATGTGGTGGTCAATGCAACTTCTCCACAACCAGGTTATCTCAACTTAGATTTGCTGACCAAATTAGTCAGTTTCTTCCGTGAAAAAAAAGCCCCTCGCTTGATTGCTATCGTTGATTCCAGTTCACTGATCGATGATCAAGGAGAAATGCAATTAGCAGCCGTTTTAAAACAATACGCAGATGCTCCGTGGATTCAGGCATCCTCACAACAAGTCCATGAACTCCAATTTTTACAATGGGTCGATAACGTCGATTGGACCGTCATGACGCCTCAAAACGAGTTTGTTGCTGGAGACAAGCATCCTTACCGTTTGGGTACTGATGAAGTTATGACCAATCCTGATGGCAAATCAACAGTAACGTTTAGTACTTTCGCCAGTGCAATGTTAGACGAAATTGAAACACCTGCTCACAAACACCTGCTCACAAACATCAGCGAATTACAGTTGTTGATGACTAGCTATTTTCTTATATCACAAGATCAGGACAAAATATGTTTGGCTTCCAAGCATTAATGGAATCTAAGCGACCTAAAAAAGACCTCACACACTGTGAGGTCTTTTCATATTCAACTAATTAAAATTAGTTAAGCTTCTTCTTACTTACAACGTTCAACTTGTCATCCAAATCATAAACAACTGGTTCACCAGTAGTCATTTCAACATCCATGATATCTTCATCAGAGATGTTTTCGATGTACTTAGTCAAAGCACGTAGTGAGTTACCATGGGCAGCGATGATAACGTTCTTGTTGTCTAACAACTTAGGAGCGATTTCATCTTCCCAGAATGGAATTACACGTTCCAAAGTAACTTTAAGGTTTTCGCCACCAGGAATGATTCTTGGGTCCAAGTTTGCGTAACGACGATCGTTAGCTGCTGAGCCTTCGTCAGTAGCTTTCAATAGTGGAGGCAATGTATCGTATGAACGTCTCCAGATATGAACTTGTTCATCACCGTATTTTTCAGCTGTTTCAGCTTTGTTTAGACCTTGAAGTGCGCCATAGTGACGTTCGTTAAGTCTCCATGTCTTTGTTTCAGGAATCCATAGTTGATCACAGCCTTCAAGTGCGTAGTGCAATGTCTTGATAGCACGTGTCAATACTGATGTATAAGCTTGGTCAAATTCGATGCCAGATTCTTTAAGAAGTTTACCAGCATTTTGAGCTTGCTTTACGCCTTCTTCACTAAGGTCAACATCAACCCAACCAGTAAATTGGTTTGATAAATTCCATTCACTTTGTCCGTGACGAATGAAAACTAATTTTGCCATTTATATGATCCTCTTTTCATTTCATTAACATTATGTATTCTACACGATTTCGATAATAAAAAAAAGAGACTCTACCCGAATTTACTCGAAAACGACAAAATAAATAGACCAGACAATTTCACTTCAATCATCTGATCTATCTTTAACTATTCCTTATATACTGGTGTATCTAACTCTTTTAGAGTTGTAATATCAAGTTTATTCTTGGAGTTCTTATTGAGATAAGTATTAACTTGATCGTTACCAGCCATAACTGCGGTAACTTTATCTTTACCATCGATCAAGTCGGAAATAACTTCGGCATTTTCACTCTGTTTCATCACGATTGGAATGACTTCAATATTGCTGTCTCTAAGTGCGAGTAATTTTTGATAATATTCAGAATTTACTGAAACGAAGACTGTTGAATCTGTTTGTTTCAAAGCTTGATTCTTCAACCACCAGATAATCAGATCTTCATCATTATCAAAGGTGTTGATCAAAACGTTACCGGTGCTAAATAACTGAATATAAGGCTCATTGCCGGTATAACTCTTAATCAAGACCAATGTACCATTTTGACGATAGAAGTTCTCACGAACGACTTTATTCGCATTCTCACGGTCATAAAATTGTGTGGCTGAGATGACACCGTTTAGGTCAAAAATATCACGACTGATCAATTCGTTATCCTTGTAGTGACGGATAATTTGTAATTGATGATTACTGTCACGTGACACTTCCATAATTAATTCATCGTTAGCGTTCAAAATTTTATCGACTTTTTCATTCACGTGTTGAACACGGTAACTGACGTCGAATGGAATTTCAGCAGGTGTAACTTGATTATTCAGATTACGTCCTTGCAGATCATTGTACATGTTGAGCAGATAAGCATTGCCATCAATAAACCCAGCATTTTGATAATTCATCCACGTTTGGTCGATTTGATCATTATAAGTAACCGAAATACCATTGACCAACAAGCCCTTGGCAGCCAAAGTCATCGTGATCTGTTGCCACATCTTGCTTGTATCAGCATCAGGGTTAGCAGCAAGATCATCAGTGAAAAGGTAATAAGCACGATTGGCATCAATATAAACTTCATTAGCCATCTCGTCAGTACCGAACCATTCTTTCAATGACTTGTTGATGGCGTCAATCTGTTCTGTAGCTTGTTGACGATCCTCGACTTGATCACTATTAGTGTTACGTAAAAGATGGTTGTAATAGCTACGGTCAGCCAATAATTGACTCCGCAACTGTTCTTTCAAATCAGCACTTTGGTCAAGCGTACTTTGTAAATCTTGTTCAGTATATTGCCATTGACTATTATCGTTTGCCATCCCTTGATTAGGGTCAGCAGCAAATGGTTGCTGAGCTTGATTGTATTGTGGCGGATTTTGGCCAAAGAAATAATCATTATTGTTATCATTTGGTGTGAACCGTGTCCCCGTACCATCAGCACCATAGTTGTATTGATTTTGCGTTTGATCAGAATTATTTTGGTCCGGTTGTGGACCTTGGTACGAAGGATTATTTAGATCAGAATAATTATCATCATTATCTTTCTGTTTTCTATCGAAAAATGACATATTTTAATCTCCCATCTACGTCAGTTAACTTCATTCAAGCTTATTATATATGACAACTATATTTTAATCGTAATTATAACGATTTCTTTAATTTTATTCGATGTTTCTTATTGTTTCGTTCGAGCGAATGGACTCCCAAAATATCTAAGAAGAAGACAAAGATAGGAATACCAACGATTAGACCCCATGCTCCGATCAATCCTTCGGAGACTATTAACACTACAAAGGTAAAGAAAATTGGTAAATGGGTCATGCTCGACATGAATTGGGGATTCAAGAAATAAGTCTCAATTAGATGGATCACAATGATCATGATCACGATGTAAATCAAGTAACGGATACCGCCTACAGAATAAGCGACAAAACTCAACGGAATCAAAGAAATGATTACTCCCGCAACTGGAATCAATGACAAGATGAAGACCATCACAGCTAATGGCACGATTCCAGGCATCTTCATGAATAACAACGTAATCGTAGTCAAAAGGGTATTAACTATTGCAATCATCAATTGAGCTTCTAAAACAACTCCGAAAGTATTGACGAATTTTTTTCCGTAATAAAATAAATCGGAGAAAAGCCAGCTATAGTTGCTATTTAAAAATTGTCGACCAAAAGCATTGATCTGTCGTACTTGACTAGTGTAGAAGAAACTCAACAAGAACGAAATAACAATATTGAAACCAACTGCCCCAACACTGGTAATGTAATTCACTACTTGCGACAAAGCAGCTTTGATTTGATTATCAAGATTGATCTGTTGTAAATAATTGTAGAATACGTTCAAGTATGGATTCGAACGCACTTCTTTACTTTCATAGAACTTTTGCAATGATTTAAACATCTTCCCAGTCTGAGTAATCAGTTGCGGTACGTAATTTGTAATAACGAAGATCAATAAACCAATGATAATCAAGTAAACCGGCGTGATGATCCAAACCGGTCTGACTTTAGGAAACTTTTTTTGGACTACCCTTACTAATTGAACTGACAAGAACGTAAAGATAAACGTCAACAGAAATAAGCTCATCATATTGCGAAAGAAATAGATTACTCCAATGACTAGCATTAACAAAACAAATCTTCGCAGACGTTTATTTTCAACAAATTTTTCGTACAAACTCATTTGAATCTCCTTATAGGCACCAACTTAATGAATACACGATTTCTATTCCTAACATAGTAAATAATGAATAACGATGATACCACACTATGGCGGTAAATTCACGAAACATCGATGGACGTTTTAGCTGCTTCACCGTCACGGCTGGAACAAATCTAAAATTTAGACCAATTTTCTTAGCGTACGACCTCACTCGAGGAACGTGAAAATCGCTTGTTACTACGACCACTTGTGGACGAGTTTTCTTGTGCCAAAGTTGAGTGATCTTGATTGCTGAGAAACTTAGATTTTGAGCAGTATTTTTGGACTTATCCTCTTTAACGATAGCTTGTGCAGAAACTCCCGCGTCCAATAGATACTTTTCCATCAAACTTGCTTCTGAACTAGTCTCATCCCCTCTTCGGTTGCCACTGACGACAATCGTTGGTTTTTCTGGCAATGACCGGTACAATTCGACAGCCTTATCCAAGCGTGAAGCTAAAATATCGGAAACATGATCATTGAGGCTCTTGTTGCCTAAGACTACCAAAAAATCAGCTTTCACTGGTGCTTGATCCATTTTAAAATCACGCTGTAATTGCCACATATAGCTAAACATATACAGCAACAATAAGAAATTAGCCGTGGCACAACTTAAAACCGCCGCCCGAATCAAAGTATTAGCAATGAAAAACGATAATCCGACAAAACCTAGAATAATCAGTATAGCAATCATAATAGCGGCTACAGGATGCCGACTATAAACAAATCTAATTCGAAAGATAACCGCTAACTCAATAATTGCGACCCCTATCACTAGTAAAAAATTCATGGTTCCCCCTCCGACATTAATTCAAAGTGAATTGTAGTTTAGGCACTTTCAATGAAACGCCTTTGACCAGTGTCCATGTCACGGTTGTTGAGTCCTTATCCGGTTGTCTCAATAAAAATAATTTATTATCGAGTGCTCCATAGATCAACAGTCTTCCTCGAGTCGTTTTGACAGCGAGGCTATTATCGGAATCCGATGTTGGTGATACCAAGAATAAATACTGCATCAAAGGATGCTTGGTACCATCGATACTGATGCCTTGATAATCGCTCGGTGAAAGGTTAGTTCCGTACAATTCCCCAAAATTGACACCAACTTGGCCCACCTTTTTATCGTTATTATCTGAAATAGCCGCCATTAGCTGCATTAAATCGGCATTAGAAGTCAGCGGATCTTTTTTATACTCATCGTAATAGTCCTTGGTCTCTTTAATCTCATCGCTTAAACCAACTTGACCATTATTGGACTTAGTTAAGAGATTAGCTTTGGTATTGGATTGGCCTTCTTTAGGTCTGACTGTAAAGTCGCCCGAGAAAAGATAAAGCTGGTTGTTCTCTTGCTCAACACGAATCTTACTGCGAGAAATTTGATTGCCAGTCGCTTTGTAATTTACCTTCAAATTAACGCTTTGAGGTAACAATCGATCCTGATTTTGACCATGGTAGTAATAATTGATCGTCAAGAAATTTTTGGGAGTAAGGTAAATTTTACCGTACAAATTTTGAACATAACCATTTTCGATTTCAGTCAGCATCACAACTTTGCTATCTGCTGAATCATCAATCTTTTGTGCTGAATGTTGTGTCAAAGTCATCTGATAAGTTCCATCCTGATTGATTGTCAAATTACCATCCGTCCGCCGATAGTCAATAATAGTAGAAAAATCAAAATTTCCCACTAAGGCACTGTTAGTAGCTAATGGCTTGGCGCCTTGAGTAATATCGACTAAATGATTAGCTATCTGATCATAGGCGATCTGTTGCGATTTTCTAGTGTTTGATTTGCTAATATTCGATTGTGCATCCCGCTTCTTAATATAAGCAAATTTATAAGTTTGCCCACCAGACTCGACATAATATCCTTGCATATGCTTCCCATAAACATTTTCGTGATACGTCTTAATGATTTTCAAGACTAAGTTATGACCGGCTGTTTTGAAAGTCATCGTCTTCCCATCACGATTCAAAATATACTGTGGGTTATCGAATTGACTATTGAAGCGATTGATACCTACTTTGCCATCAATCGTTGTAATATCCTTAACTTGTGCCCGTTGATTCTTCAAAAACTTAATTGAAACGGTATTATTCTCGCCTTGATCTTGGTATAAATACCAAGTTTTATTACTGGCAATAATTTTAGAAGTTTCCTTGGTCTTACAACCAACTAACAACACTGCACAAAAGAATAATATGCTCAGCACAACATATATTTTTTTTACCATATCCCTAGGGCCTTTCCGATATCTTAATTATACAACTTCCAAAATCCCCTTATTATTGAATCATAACAAAAAAAGACCCGCTTTTCAGCGCATCTTTTTGAATAAACATTTATTAAAAACGAGTCATAAAATTATTTGCAATATTTTTATGCAATATAATTTTCAGCGACCCACTCGTTTGTAGCTACACGGTGATATTTAACGCCATTGTATGACTTAACTTGGTCCGTGTACCATGGTGTGTTATTAGCTAAAGCTCGATTAGTAATATTCTTAGTGCTGCCATCAGCTTCAAATGAAACTAGTGGAACGAAACTACCATTCTTATTGTTAACTTTGATAACGTTTGTATCACTAACATCAGTGCCACCTGAATTAGTGTTATTACCGTTATTTGTGTTACCAGAGTTAGTATTACCCTTCAATTGATTGTAATACTTACCAACTAGATCGTAGAATTGATCCATGCTGTAGCCCCACTTAGCAAAGTAAGCAATTGGATCGGTATGTGATGTTTCACCCCACTTGATACGAGCGTCGTTATGTGACATAACTGTTGTACCTGGTGTGAATGGCAATTTGTATTGAACCAACTTGGAAGCTGTGTAATAGGCTTGGTTAGCAACTGAACGTGCAAAAGCATCAGTTGATGAAACTTCACACAATTCAACTTGAACAAATTTTGCATTAGCTGTAGGGCCCGCACCCCAGACTGTATAGTCAGTATTCTTAATGTTCAAGATTTCTTTGTTGTCGACAAAAGCATGGACATATGTATAAATGTTTGACCACTCACGATTGAAGTAAGTCACTTCGTTACGAGCAGTTGCCCCTGGAGTAGCTGTTTCGTGAATGACAACACCTTCTGGCTTACCAACACCATTTTCGTAACCTTGCCAAATATTGAAGGTTCCTTCTTCGTTAGTGATAGAAGCTGGTTGAATGTTGTTATTATTAATATAATCATTGATTGCTGAAGTAGCGGCCTGTGCTGTTTGAACGTGAGCACCTAGTTGTGGAGCTACTTGCCCAATAGTTGTAAATCCGATACTTGCTAAAGCAACTGATGTTGCCATAGTAGTCATAAATTTCTTAGATACCATAATAAATTAATTCCTTCCCGCCGTTAATTTCCTTAACGTATAGATTATAACAAGTTTTTTCACAAATTTGACGAAAGTAATCAGGCTGTAATGAAATGGTAAAATTCAACGAACGCTCATATGTTTCAATTTTTCCAAAAGCCTATTACGACAGTACCTCAAGCTCCTAGAAGTACAGTTATAACGCTTCGCCAATTGACTCAAAGGTAATCCTTCAATGAAATGTTCTTGCAATATACTTTTTTCAATCACAGAAAGTTTTTCAAAATTCACAAAGTCCAAATCGATCACTTTCTGCTCTTGGGGCACTCTTTGAAAGTCGAACTCCTCCAGACTGTGAAAATCAGTATACTGTTTTGCTTGCCGCAGCATATCTGTTAGGCGCCAAGTTAGTTTTTGGAAAACATACGGCTTAAACTTATTGAGGTCTCGTCCTTGTTGTGAGTATTGAACATAAGTCTTCGCAAACAAAATTACCGCTTCTTGAAAGTAATCGTCATAGTCAAACCGTGTCTGAAAGATATGGAGCCGTTTCAATACTCCATGGATCAATTGTTGGTTCTCGACAGCTAATTGAAACCCTAATTCTAAATCAGTCATAATTGTGAGTTCTCCTATTTTTACTCACAAGCGCTTGTGTAGGACTAATATAACTAATCAGCTTTTGTAATATTAGTTGCCAAAAACAACACAATTTTGCGTAATTTAGGGGTTTTAATTTTGAGACAAAATAAAAAGACGCCGTTATCAGCGTCTTTGTCGAAGTTATTAGTAAAGTTTTTTAAGTCTCTTTAAATTTTGCCCATAATACTTGGTCAACTCAAATCGTTCTAATTCGTCGATCCCTAAATTGATCAGGAGACATTTTTTAAAGGCTAATATCATTGCATCAAGATCATTCACTTTGATCCGCATATTCTGATGCTTTAGACATTGGCAATTCTCAAACCGCTTTAAAACACCTAGTTCCGCCGGAGGTTGCATCTGGCAGTGTCCCCAATTAAGAATCGCCTTTAAAAATAAAAAGTTTGCTTGGACCAATAAAGCGACATCATGGAATCTCTTCTCAATGTCGCCTTTGGGAAAATCCACTTGAAAACGATAGCCATTAAGGTCCTCTAAATATAATATTCCATCTTTTAAAAAATAATTCTTAAGGAGATTAGGAGATATCCAATCGGTATTCTGACGACAGCCACCCTTGATCGGCATGTAAGCTTTATAAAGGTGAATAAAAGGAATATACGACTTAATTCCGGTTAAATCTGACAAAAACTTGGAAATTGCAAAACCAAAACCATTATCTTTACACAATTCATTCATCAATTGCTTAGTCGGACGTGGATCTAAGATCATCCCGTGATCAAGATGCAAAATGGATGACTTAGCTTCAGCAGCCTGACTTTCAGCAAGATTGTAGAGTAATACCACTTTATTATCCATTTCAAAACGATCTTCACAATACAGGGAACGATAGCCTTCGGTAACTAAGAAATTCTTTGAAATCTCTTTTTCGGGGAATTGATATAATTTTGCCATAAAAAATTGAACTCTCCGTCTTAGGTATTTACTCAATTGAGTATGAGCTGAATATAGCATTATCGGCTGTTTCAAGATACCTTTTCTGAAAGAATTTACAATCTTTTCAAAAAAATTACATAGCTACAAAAAAAATTACCTCAAGCCATTCTCAATTGGACGGCTTGAGGTAATCTCTATTAATTTTTATCGTTAATCGGCACTGTAAATACAATATTTACCATTGACCCAACCAGCGCCAACTTTATACCAAGTTTGTCCATCGACAATCTGTTTCGACGTTACTCGCCAAGTAGTTCCATCAGCTAAACGGGTACCGGTAAACTTATTGTTAGCAGCAGGACTGTTATAAACATTGACCCCGTAGCCAGGAATGTAATTGATCTTTACCATCCCTGAAACCGAAGTGACGTAATTGGAACCTTTGACTTGGACATCATTTGCATTGACCCATTGATCGGTCGCAACACGATACCAAATTGAGCCGTCAGAATGCGTTGACTTCTTATCGATCTTCCAATCGGTGCCATTGGCTAAACTGACAGCTAAAGCATTGTGCTTGTCATCATAAGCTCTGGCACTAGGCGTTGCTATGATATGGACGATATCAGGATAAGAAACAATATTATCTTGCTTGTAGTCGTCAGTATTAGTCTGAGATTTAAGCGTGACATCAGTAGCTAAAACATAAGCTTTATTACCAACAAAATAGAAGGTATTACCATCGTCATCAACCACATAAGCTGTCGTGATCCAAGCCGATTGATAAGGCAATACACGGCTAGTAGCGGCCTTTTTATTGGCGGCACTATAAACTACTGAACCCTTATTATTTACCACGATAGCTGTATCAGTGATCTTTACTGGTGGATTGGACTTTTCCGAATCCAATTGCACATCGGTCGCTTTAACATACTCATTTGAAGCCACTTGGTAATAAACTGTCCCATCAGCAGCTACGACTTTAGAAGAAACATGCCACGAAGTATTGTAAGCTAAAGCACGGTTAGCAGCAATCTGGTTGGGGTTCGCATTGATATAAATTTTGGCCATATTTTTATTGGTTACCGTGGCGGTATCATTAATGGCCGTTTGAGTACCGCTGACGGAATTATCACTACTTCCGCTTGTATCCGGTTCACTGTCAAATCTTGTCAAATTATAAGTCTCGATTATCTTATTCAAAGTTGATGCATAAATCGGACTAGTTGCATATCTTCCCTGCAACCAAGCCGTTGCATCTTTATATGAAGATGTATTCTCTTTCCAAGTTCCTTTGTAAAACTCTGGTGCACCGCTAATTCCACCTCTCAATAGAGCAGCGTTATCAGCGAAGGAATCGTAAATACTAGGATAGCTTCTAAAGTTAGCATAAATAGTGTAATACCCCTTGTCAGCACTCCACTCACTCGTGGGGAAGTTAACATAGGAGCCATTATAGTCACCTTTAACACCAAAATAATTATTATATTTGGTAGATAAATCAGAAGTACCCCAAGCACTTTCAACGATTGATTGAGCCATGCTGACTGAAGCATAGACCTTATACTTAGACGCAACTTGTTGAGCAATTGGCCCCACTTTGTTGATAAAAGCATCTTGAGTCGATTGAGAAACGCCTTGAGTTACTGCACCGCTTTGAGTAATTGCACTTACAGCATTAGCAGGCAAAACGCTACTAGCACCGTTATTATTATCTGCTTCAATGGCATCAGCAGTACTCTCATTAATTGGAGCTCCTTGACTATCCATGACACTGGCTACATTAGGATCCTTAGTATTTGTTTGTTTTTGATCTTGATTGTCGTCTTGATTCGAATCGTCAGTTGACGTTGCAGCCTTAACTGGCGAAGCGTTTGAAGACACACCGACTGCTGCCAGAAAACTTGCTAGAGCAGTAGAGGCAACCCATTTCTTATTCATAATTGTCTCCCTCCAATTATAAAGAATATAACTATCATGAGACTACTATGTAAGGAATTTTCCTTCAACCAAACCTTAAGAAATAGGCCAATTTTTAAATATTTTTTAGGAAACTTAATAAATCGCTAGCTTAGTCCGTTG
Organism: Companilactobacillus sp. FL22-1; assembly: GCF_043951805.1. Lineage (NCBI taxonomy): Bacteria > Bacillati > Bacillota > Bacilli > Lactobacillales > Lactobacillaceae > Companilactobacillus > Companilactobacillus sp. FL22-1. Next base: position 140,577 of record NZ_JBINJY010000003.1, on the reverse strand, counting down.
TAGGAACGTAAGTAACGTATTCAGCTTCGATCCATTCACCATCTTGGGCGATCCGATAAAAGGCTTTGCCATCGTCGCCAGTTCCCTTGGCATCAGTGTACCAAGCAGATTCGCCTTTGACATATTTATCTTGCAACATTTTACGATTTACTTCATAAGAATCAAACAAGAAGACGACATAACGACTGTCTTGGTTGACCTTAACAATACCATGCACATTTTCAAGCATTGTAATACCACCTTTTAAGTTAATACTGATTTTATTATACATTAAAAGTTAAAAAAGAAGCACTGACAAATAAAGTCTTAATAATTTTAAGAGAGTGCTCAAAATTGCAAAAATAAAATGCCTCGAATGGACAAAATTCCACCGAAGCATTTTTGAATGTTAATAATTAACCATTATTATTTTTTAAAATATTGCTTCCAATACGCCGGTACTTGCTGATTCAATAAATCGTTGAACCAAACAAATTTTCGATATGGCACCTGCTGGGTCAATCCGGACTTACCATTATAAAAGTCTGGAACACTAACTCTTTGCAGATTAACTTGATAATTACTTTGCATTATATCTAAATAATGTGCTCCCATAGCAACTAAAACAACCGCCAGGATACCGGTTATCAATTTCTGCAGTTTCAATCCCTTCACAGCTCTTAAAACAAATCTCATAGCAATTAGATAGGTAAAGACATAACTCAGAAAATTACCTCGACAATTAATTGGGGAAGCCACAAACAACAACTGCCCCATTATTGCACCTGTCATCAAATAATATAACCACAATTTAGCATCTTTTCTAAAAAAGATGAAGATACAACTACCGATAAAAATCACCAATAACAGACTGATGATTCCCTCGATATTCGATAGCTGATCATCGATCCGGTTATAACCATACATATCATTCAAAGGCTTACTACTCAAGTAATGATTGATTCCAATATAATAAATGAGAAAGATCAACGCCATGACTGCTAATAAACCTTTTTTCCAAAAGTTAAAGTCACTACGGATTGCCAAAATAATAACTGCCAATAAAATGGCCACTAACAAAATGAGATTGAAGGTAATCAGCCAAAAATGTGTAATTTTGGAATAGTTCAACCAAATTTTATACGGCTCAAAGGTCATGCTGCGATAACCGCTGTGGCCTTGATATCCTGGGTGCGAGAAAACAGTTATGGCTGAAATTATTGCCCCCAATAAATAAGTTATGTGATAAAGTTTGGTTTTCTTTCTAAAATAAAGAATCACCAAACATCCCAAAAAAATCTGGCCAACCGTCATTGTTTCGGTGAATAAACCACCAGCATATGCTAATATTAACGTTCCAATCGCAATAAACTGATTAAGATCCTTATCCCGTCCACAATCTACGAGAAAAATATAAACTAGCATCAAAGCAATTGGGGGAACATAATTAACAAATCCTGCATTCCAAACTAAGATATTGTTCAAAAATGCGTCCTGTAAAGTGAACACGAATAGGAACGACAAAACCAGCGAAAGAACTGATTTACTTGAAAGTCGCCAAAGCCCCCACAATAAAAGTGTCCAAAAGAATGCATAAATAATGATTGCAATAGTCAAATTATGCATCGTAATAATTTCAAAAAAATTACCTAAATAACGTCCGTTACTACTACCACCATAAATTGCCTGTGGCCCATAAAACATATGATGTGATAAATAATCCCCTTGTGGTCCCCACCAAAAGTAGTCATCCCCCGAAGGAATGACAAAATATCTAAATACCCCAAAATATATTAAAGAACCGACAAACATAAATGGATTAAAAGCTTTTCTAACCCAGTTGAAGCTGTTCTTAATTTTATTTTCCATTATTATTTAATAATGGACTATTCGTACAGAAATCACAAGTTAACTTGGGATAAAAAAGCCTTGAAGAAACTCTTTAGAGCATGATTTTCTTAATAACAGGTATCTTACTCAAGATAAAGATAATCGCCAATGAAATTAAAGTCGCAAAGAAAAACGTCGTGACATAGTGATTAACCCCAGCCATTTTTTGAACAACGTTGATACTCAAGCCATGAACTAAATATACTCCGTAAGTCAGTGGAGCAATAATTTCAACTAACCGGATGAACCAACGATGATAACTGCCTTCAAATGACTTCAATACTAAAAAGATCAACCCAGAAATCACTGGCACATTCACAACGGAAATGACGCTCAACAATTGCCAGCCACTCTTTAAACTTAGAAAGCCGAGCCAGACATTGATGGCCATCAAGACGACTGCTATAACCAGTAATATCAATGAACCTTCTTTTTTAGGCTTCGCTTGCGTCAATTTATATCCCAAGATAAAGTAGCCTAAACTCGATGAAAAGACGACTTTCCCAACAGAATAACCGTCAAAATAAGAACTGAGATTCTTAGGCAATCCAGCAACCAAAGCTGGCAAGAACATGCTGATGATCATCCACAAAATCAAGAGATAGTTCATTAACTTTTCATCCAAATTATCGACCAAAGCCTTTAGTAATGGCGAGAACAAGTATAACGAGACCAGTGGATAGATAAACCAATAGGCCAACAAGACTGGTTGATGATAGATGGATAACACGCTCTGGAAGAAATCGTGATATGTAAAAACTCCATCGATTTTTCTAGAACCATAGGCACTGATCACCGACCAAATAATGAATGGCACTAATACTCTGACCAACCGATGGCGGAATAAATAAGCAACATCAGTCGTCTTTTTGCTATTCAATATCGTAGCACCACTGATCATGAAAAATAAGGGTACGGCAATTTCCGTGATCGTAACTAATGTATTTGAAATACCCCAATTCAGCGATCCATCTCTAATCGCCAATCTAGACGCACACGAATGTGCTAAAACCACTAACATCATGGCGACAACTCGAATAACGTCAATATAAATAATTCGTTTCTTTTCCAAAATGACCCCCGAAAATAACTAAATAAGTTCTATCTTAACATACTGCCTATTTGACCCGATATCCGCTGATAGCTTTCAAATCAAAGAACTTGGCCTCCCATTGATTCATTAAAGCTGTCGCAGGAGTATCAAGGGCAATTACACCATAATTAGCATTATATTTACTTTTTTGCGGCGTCATCAGTGGTACTTTCACACTATCTTTACCAGCCGCCTTAGCTTGATAGATCAAACGATATTCCGTCTGCATCTGTTGATAACTAAGATTGATGTCATGAAACGCTGGCACGAAGCTAAACATAAACAAGACACTCACGATAATTGCGGCACCACCTAAGCCCCACTGCCACTGAGAAAAAATGGCATAAATCGTAATAAACAAGGCGATACCCAAGAATAGCACGCCACCGAAGAAGGTCCGTTCAGGATATTCTGGTGAAAAAGCCATCGCATAAACGGCTGCCAAATGACCAATAACAAAGAAAATCACTGCCCAAAAGGTATCTGCCTGGATTCTTCTCATGACGATACCCACAATCAATAAAATTGCGATTGCTAGATAAATCCAAACCCACTGCTTAATAGTCAATTGATAGATACCTGCAAAATTTTTCTGAATCAAAGCCCAAGTTCGATGAATGTCACCACGTTTTTGAGAACCTGGCGAGGACATCATCGTAATAAACCCGATTCCACTAAAAATTACACTGACAAACGAGACTAAACTTAACTTATGTTCTTTGATCAAACGTCTGAGCATGAACAATAAGACAATCAAAACGGCAGCTGGACCTGAATTTTCATTCGTTGCCCCAGCTAGAAAACCTAATAAAGCAGCACCCAACAGATGAACGAAATCGATCGTTTGCACTTTTAAATTGAAAATGATGAAACCAAGATAAATGGTACTCATCCACAAATAATTACCCGAACCAGACAACCATAAGACCGATTGACCAAAATAAGGGATATAAAACCATGTGAACAAAAAGAGCAAGATCAACATGATTGGATTAGCCTTTGTACCTGATAATTTAACTGACAATTTGTCCATGAACACTAACATCAACACATAAATCAAGCTACTACAAATATTGAATGGCACCTTGGAATTAAATTGCATAAAGTATTGAACAATCGAATGTGCAACAAACCGTCCATTCCAAAGCTGATAATGATTCCACATTGATTCCGGAATCAGCCAAGTTGTAATTAGTGGTTGATGGGTAAAAGCGGTTGGTGATGGCGATTGGTAGACGAAACGGTAGACATAATCATCGGCCACATACAACGTGTGTGAGTTCAGTAGCAACATGATTAAGAAAACAACCGTTAAAATAATGATTGACCAACGATTTTGCTGGATTCTTTTGTACAAATTTTTAATAATCGAACACCCTTCCCCGACAGATTATTACTTATAGTAAGAATTATAATTCATCGCTAGACAGAATTGTAAAAAGATTATACTTTGCAAATTTCTTTTCATAAACTACCATGAATGAATTAACTATTTATCTCGTCACTAGTATAATTTGAGTGTTATATATAATTTCAGAAAGGCCTTAATTTATGAAATCTATTTCTTGGCACAACAAGTATCTACGGATACCGATCGTCGTCTTACTAACAGCTGCTCTCTTTGCCGTCGTCAGCTATTTAACACTTTACCAAACGGAATTTTATCACCACTCCATTTGGGCTTATCTGGGAACAAGTGATAATCGCTTCCACATGATGCGAATCGAAGGATTGTATCAATCGATCCTACATCACAATTACTTCCCGATCGTTAACATGTCTTTCATGGAAGGCATGGGTTATATTTCTAACATTTTTTATTCAGATTTCTTAATTTATCCCGCTGCTATTTTACGGTTGATGGGTTATACACCAGCTCAAACAATCGTACGTTTCTACTTAATGTTGAACTTTTTAACTTTTAGTGTAGCATTTCTTTGTTTCTATAAAGTTCAAAGAAAATATTGGAATAGTTTAGTTTTTAGTTTTGTTTATACTTTAGGCACTTATCGACTTCACGATATGTTATTCCGCCATGACCTTGGTGAAGTAGGTGCCTTTCTCTTCTTGCCGATTGCCGTCTTGGGAATTTACGAGATATTTTATGGTGAGCGAAAACGCAATTGGCTCTTTCTAACTTTCGGAATGGCAGGAATCATTTATTCGCACGCCATTTCACCAATTCTAGTAGCTATTTTGATCATCGCCATCATGATTTTCCAAGTTTCTGAATTAAAAACTCACCCGAAACGATTATTGTCACTAATTTGGGCAAGTATCTGTACAGGATTCTTAACAGTTGGCTACTTTTTGCCGATGCTTGAACAATTAAAACACACCGTCTTTCGCTTAACTGAAAGTAAAGGTAATTTACCCGCTGGAGCCGAAGCTTTAAATAGTTATACTACTTGGAGCCTTAACAACTTGATTGACAAGCCTAACATCGGTCTAATCTTATTCGTGGCTGCAATTGCTGCGGTAATTGGACTGGGACGAGTCAAAAATCGAGCTGTGCGACACTTTGGTATATTGGGAGCGATTATGTTCATCTGTTCCAGCCGAGTTTTCCCATGGATCGTACTCAATAAAACACCGCTAAAAATGATGCAATACCCTTGGCGATTGGATATGATTGCCACGATTTTATTAGCAATCTTTGTTGCCAGTGACCCTTTAAAAATCTTCAAGAGTAATTATGCTAAATTTGGCTTAGTACTGGCATCTTTTCTGCTTACGATTTCAGCCAGTTACCAGATGGTCAGCACTTCATCAAATAATTTAGTGTCATATTCTCAGTATGACAAAGCTGAACCATTCAGTATCGGTGCCGGACAAGAGTACTTACCTAAAGGTGCTGATGTCTTAAAGATCAATGCCGAGCCACAGATCCCGACAATTAAGCATGGTAAAAAAGCCACAATCTCTAACTTCAAGCGTTCTGATACCAAGATGAGCTTTGACTTCAAGAATGCTAAAAAGACCACGATTTCCGTACCATTGATTGCTTACTATGGTTTCCAATCAAAAGATTCTATCGGTAAAGTTTCTAAACTGACTATGAATCTAAAAAATAATGGCCTGGGTGAAGTCACTGTCAGTGGAAAAGGTAAAGTCGTCATCAACTATTATGAAACTAAAGTTCAAAAAGCCTCACGTCACTTCTCATTTGTCGCTTTGATTGTCTTGATCATCGGTTCAATATTAAGTATCTTCAAAATCACTCCTACCGATTTTAAAAAATATTATTCACGAATAAAGCAAAAGTTGTCTGATTCGAAAGAAAACCATACCGAAACAGACTAATTTAATAGCCATCCGACTCTTTCGTCAGATGGCTATTATTTTGCCGATTTTTTTCTAGTGGCGATTAACAATCTCATGTAATAACAGTAATGAAGGTTTCACTTGAAAAAGCAGATTGACATGTTGAACAACATCGTCCATTTGAACGAACTTATCCAAACTGGCAATTGATAACGGTGAATCCCAACAACCATCGTGGAAACGGGTCAATGCTATCGAAAAAGATACTAGTTTCTTGGGACTAAACGATAATTCATTATCGGGACTGCCAGCTAAGAATAACCATTCCTGAAAATGACGAAATTCCAAATTATCCAAGTTGATATTATATAACCCGGTCTTATTGAGTTCATCCATCACCTGTGATTCGTCCAAGAACTTCATAGCGGCGTCCATATAGGCCTCATCGATCTTTTCTAAAGGTCTAAAGTCTAAATCCTTTGAAAGTTGACTCATTTTCTTACCTCGTGTTTTCATATTTTTTCCGTACTAATATTAAACTACGAAAGGCAAGAAAAAAGATACCGAATTTCTTCGATATCTTTGAGAAAATTTACTTAATATTCTTGACTTTATAATTGTCTTTCTTATAGCTAATCTTACCTTTGTATAGGCCATGTGCTTTAGCATATTTGAAAGCTTTATTGAAGTCAGACTTCTTAACCTTGTGAATCTTCTTAAAACTAATATCCAACTTAGTTAAAGTTTCAGCACCCTTTTGATCATAGTTCATCTTATTAAGGGCACTACCAGCCATACCATAGCTACCGGAATTGTTAAGCATCTTGATTTCAAGATTCAAAGTATCAACTAAAATTTGAGTTGAAGAAGTGTTCTTCTTGGCAAAATCTTTATTGATGATTAAAACATTACCATTATCTGCACTCATCTTTTGACGATTGAGAATCTTACCACCATTAGCTTTGGCACTACTCATCAATGGGTCTTCCAAAACAGCCGCATCAATTGAGCCATCTTTTAGACCAGAAACACGGTCCTCTTGATTGTCAACTTGTTTAATCTTGATACTTGAATACTTCATCTTGTTTTTCTTCAAGACACTCAATAAGTATTCTTTGGAAGAATCATGCTTATCAATTGCAATTGTCTTACCCTTTAAGCTCTTAACACTCTTATACTTCTTGTTAGCAACTAAACCGTTATATCCAGGTAAAGTTCCTATTACCTTCCAATTAGCGTTAGCCTTTTTGCTAGTCAATGAAGCATAACTGACTAAGTTAGTAACCGCTACATTGACTGTACCGTCTTTGATAGCATCGTTCAATTGACTATTAGAATCAAAAGTCTTCGTCTCAACAGAAATGTTATGTTGAGTAAACTCGCCGTTAGCATCCGCCATCAAAGCTGGCAAAGAGGCGGTATTTTTCAAAACTCCGATTGTAATCTTATCATCGCCAGCCGCTTTAGCAGTATGTCCCATGAATGGCAACGATCCCAACAATAACAAGACCGTGGCAATAATAATCCCAATTTTCTTTAATCTAAGTGACATAAAAAAACTCCTCCATTTACTTAGTACACTTAATCATCATAATGCATCACGGTAGTTTTTGCCACAATCATAGAAATTCTTATCTTATTTTCTCCATAAAAAAAAGGCTCACAAATGTGAGTCTTTTTAATTATTACCTTCTTAACAAACTAGATCCTAGTATGCTGAGTAAGTAACGTTTGTACCTTGTAGCCATTCACCTGTAGCAACGTGATATACAGTTACACCGTCAGCGTTCTTAGCTGATTTGTCTGTGTACCATGAAGTTAGACCAGCAACGCCACGGTTTGAAATCAATTCACCGTTGTCGTTGTATAGTGGGTAGTAGTAACCTGCAGGGCCGGCTGTTGTAACTTTACCATTCAAAGCTTTAACGTCTGTGTATGCACCAGTTGTTGAACCGTTGCCATCGTTACCATCTGAGAATGTTACATCATTAGCTGAAATCCATTCGTCAGCACCAACACGGTATTGTTTTTCACCAGTCTTAGTGTTTGTACGAACAGCATTTGTTTGCCATGCTGAGTTCTTAGCCAAAGCACGGTTTGAAATAGTTTCGTTGCTACCATTCTTCAATGTGTAGAATGCTGAGTCACTCTTAGTTGTAACTACACCCTTAACATCTTCTGTTGTCCAGTTAGCAGCTTCTGCTGAACCAACTTTGATTGCACGGATAACAGTAAGTGTATTGTTTGTGTTAGCATAGTATGCAGCTGATATAGCTGAACCATTGATTGTAATTGAATTAACTGCATTGGTCATCAATTTACCAAATGATGAAGCTGTTGGTGTTGTAACACGTAAACGTTGGTAATAAGTTGCTCCACCCTTGTCAAATGTCGGACCGGCAAATTTATCTGATGATTGTGTTGATGCAACAGCAGCAGCATTATAGCTTGTGTAAAGTGTTTCATCAGGTGTAACTGTCAAATCTTTAACAGCATTACCTGCTTGATCCGTGACTTTCAAATCTGAACTTGTTGAAAGTTGTGTGTTATAAATGCTTGAACCAAAGTCAACATTGTAAGGTGTTGTATATGAAACATTAGCACTAGTTAATTCTGTTGTTGTAGAACCCTTCTTGCTGTATTTAACAGTAATAGGATCAGCTTTAACTGTATTACCATTTGAATCTACATATGATAATTGAACAGTAAATGTATAACCTGCATCAGCCTTCTGTAAAGCTATCAAGTCAGCAGCAGTATTAGCATTTGAAACTTTAACAGTTACCTTAGCATCTGCCAAACGAGTTTGAGTTGCTGCAGATGGAGTAGCATTTACTTCTGCCAAGCCTATCTTGGCAAAGTCTTTATAGTTCATTGTAGCTGAACCATCTTTATAAATTCCAGCAAGTTCATCAGCAACATGTGGAAGTGTATCAAGAGTTTGACTTGTAAATGTTTTGTTAAATTCTGCAACAGCTACTGAATAATCAGCGTCTGTTGGTGTGTCTGTTGATGCAACTGGTGTGTCTGTTGATGCAGCTTTTACAGTAGTAACGTTTGAAACTACAGGAGCAGTAACTGGAGCAACAGCTAGAAGTGTAGCAGCAGCGATTCCTGCATATTTAATAGATTTTTTCAATGTTAATCCTCCCCTGGACTACAAGAATTTATTATTTAATTGTCGTGGGGCTACCCCACTGACAATCATTATATGAAACTCTGGCTTATGAATCAACTCTAAATCAAAAAGTCATCGTTTTTGTAACATTTCTGTATTAAATATCACAAGTTTGTAATATTCAAAATGATTATTACTACGAAATGGTGTTATTTTTACTCAAAAACAATTAAATAAATACCAAACTGTAATACTCGTTACGCTCACGTTTCATTTTCAATTATTGTCAAAACAAAAGAGCCTATCCTTATTCTAGTCTAAATAAGTCATAGGCTCAAGGTTTATCTTCGGAAAAGATTAATTCATTTACTTAGAATTTGCACTATTTTCAAAAACTTTGGTTTCATTGCGTTCAATATAGCTGGCACCAAGTAATTCTTTGTAAAGTTGGATACTATTTTGTTCAAAGAGTCTACTGGCACTAATCTTATCCATCCCGGCTTTAACTTGTTCGGGTGTTAGATCGTCTTTAACATAGTTCAAAACTAGGTTCTTCTTGTGATCTGCAGCGGTCTTAAATCTCAATTGTAATTTTTTCATTAGTTATTCTCCCCTATTTTGCACTTTGTTGTGTATACTTAACGATTTCTGAACCTAAATATGTATCTCCGTCTGATAATAAAACTAAGCCTTGGGCAAAGGTTTCAATCTGATCAGTGGTTGGTTCTTCAACGATATTATTGAAACGAAATACTCGGATGCCCTTTGGATACTTGTCATTTCCCATTGTGATATTGATAGCAGTTTTCTTCCAGCTCATTTGTCTGACCTTTTCATTATTATTTGTAAGAACTAACGGCCGTTAAGTAACTTACATATATAGTAACGATTGAAGACGTCCAAAACGGAAATAGATTTTTCAATTTCTGAGAACATGTTATAATCTGGGCAGTACTTAATGGAGGGAATTATCTGATGAAAAAAGCACTATTAGTTGTAACAACAGGATTAGCACTGATTTTAGCCGGTTGTGGCAATAATTCAACAGCTAGTCAAAGTAGCAGTTCCAACAATAGCGATACTTATAAGACGGAAATGACAAAGGGTACTGACGCTGTCAATAAAGAAAAATATGCGACAGCAGCCGATCATTTCGAATCCGCTGTAAAAGCTAAAAAGACTGACAAAGCTTCGGCTTATGAAAAACAAGCTAACAATCTCGTTTCAGCCAAGAAATCGATGAACAAATTAAAGTTCTCCGCTGCTATGAAATCTTTGAAATCAGCTAAGAACCAAGCCAACGGCAATAAGAAGATGACTGCAAAAGCCAAATCAATGTTGACGCAATTTGAAAAGATCCAAAAGAATCGTAATAACTTCAAATTGGATATCAAGAATGCTAAGGCAATGATCAAGTCAAATTCTAATGACCAAGCTCGTTCGCTACTAGAACAAGTTACTAACTTCCAAGGTATCAAAGGCAAGTACTATGCTGACTTATACAAGCAAGCTAATGATCTCTTGAAGACTTTGCCTGCTAAATCGATCAATGCTTCAAATGACACTACTTCAAATAGTAATAATGATAACAATTCAAGTAGTTCAAGTTCTTCTAGCGATGATCAAAGCAACAATCCAGCTGCCAAAGGTGACTTCGATGTCGAATCACGTACTGGTCAAGGTAAAGAAATCACTGATGCTGATATTGCTAAGGCACGTCAACAATTGACTGACCAAGGTGTTAAGACTGTTGGTGCTTGGAGTGACAATGATATCATCCGTGCAATCAAGAATGCCCGTGCTGATGGTCGTGACACGATTAAACCTTCAGACGCTCAGATCCGTGATAGTAATCAATAGTTAACTTTCTAACAAAATAAGGAGAAATTCTATCAGTCAAGCTGACAGAGTTTCTCCTTATTTGCTTTTTAATTGATAACCTCTTGATTCTTCATAACTATCAAGCCCCTACTTTAATATCAGCCAATGTATCTCTCACATTGCTACGCCAACCGCATTGTACTGGTGCTTGTTCCTATTTAGAATATTTTTATTCTAATCACCCCTCATCAAGTTATAATATTTAAGTTGATTTATTTTTTAATAGGAGTTAATAATGTCTCAAGAAAATATCAAAAAACATACGAACCGCATCATTTGGATCATCTGTATCGCAATCGTATTAGGAATCTTTGCTGTTCCTCAAATATATCGCAATTATCATTCAGCACCATATTGCAACAACTCTGGCAGTCAAATCACGCTTGAAGACTCACAGACGCACAAGTTGAATTCCTATCAAAAAGCTCAATTCATCAAGTTGGCAAAGACCGCTATCGACCAAAAAGATGGTCCTTTTGATTGGCAAAATTATCAGACTGTCTCTTTAAAAGTCTATAAAGTGAAGCAACGTTCTGAATACGGCCTGATCTACAAAGTCAAACCGACGATTCGTTCCAAACAGCACACGATCACTAATTCAATTATCGTCAAATTGTCCAATCGAAATTTAAAAAGTTATAAAAAATTCTCGATCAAAAGCTATTCGTCAGACTTCTCCAACTTTCTCAATTAACAGAAAAATCGCCTAAAAGACATTCTTTTTTCATATTTCTCCAATTAAGCTTAAATAGGTAAAAGGTATTTTTAAAGAAATGATAATTTTTCCTTTAACTGTTCCTTAAACCCATTGCGGAATTGCTCATTGCATTATAGGTTTACTATGAACCGCAAAATAAGACGAGGAGGTATATTGATGAAAAAGAATAAAGCATTAATCGGCTCGGCTTTAGCATTATTAATTGCTCCAACCGTACTGTCTAATTTGTCACCTCAAACCGTAAGTGCGGCAGATACAACAGGAATCGGTTTAGTCGGTACTGTGACTGGCAATGGTGTTTTGGTAGATGATCAAGGTCAAACGATCACCAGCTTTACGCTTCCAGCAAATAGTTCTTGGAAACTTGGAAGTACCAAACAGCTTAACGGTATAACTTATTACCAAGTTGCCACAAACGAATGGATTGCTGCTAATAATTTAAATATTAGTAATCAAGCATCAACAACACAAACGCAAACCAATCAAGCAACCACTCCAGTTACTAATTCGAGTCAAAGTGGAGTTATCAAATGGTCAACAGCCGTCGTCAACAGTCAAGGCCAAGCAATCAGCGGAATCATTTTGCCCGCCGGTTCAACTTGGAACTTAGGTTCAACTGTTACGATCAATGGATTAAGTTATGTTCAAATTGCGACTGATGAGTACGTGGCTGCAAGCAATTTAAGTATCGAAAATACTCAAACTCAAGCTTCAACCCAGCAAACACAAACCCAAGCTGAACAAACTCAACCAGTCGTAGGAACAGTCGTGAATGGACCAGCTGACGTGTATGATACTTCAATGGATTCATTTTCCGGACGTCAATTGCAAGAAGGGTCTCAATGGAAAGTTAACCAAGTGGCTCAGAACAAATACGGTTATACTTTTTATCAAGTTTCTACGAATGAGTGGGCACCAAGCTCAAACATGCAATTGAATCAATCTAATAAACAAACGAATGCTACAAGCGAGCCAGAATTTGCTACATCAGTTACACAATAATTAGGTTGGAAGAGCAAGCTTCACACTTTCTTCATATATTGCTTCTATTATAGATAATGGTAAATGAAGTTGTTATATTTACTAAATGTATGAAGAATATACATAATAAACAAACTAATTTGATCTTCCTCCCTGATATAGTAGGCCTCCTGTTCTTTAGGAGGTTTTTTTTGTGCTGTTGTGGTGTGGGTTCACTGCCGTCATCCGCTCCAGTTCTAGGGGATATGGAACGTGGTGGGCCGACTTGGAGCCCCTCAGCAAGCTGACGGTCTTCAAGCTCGACCTTTTACTAAATTGGCAAAGATCGCCAATTAAGTAAAATTTCATCACTGATATCCCCCAGAACTTCCGCTCCTGACTAGGGCTAATGCATATTTTATTTGTTTGTGATATTTATAGGAATCCTACATTCTTGATTATGCTTGGTTGGAGTGGAAGCTGGAAAACCTTAGTGCTTAAAGGCAAAAGATAAAGGACAAGACAAAAAATGTATTGAACTGACATATTCATATCAATTCAATACATTTTTTTAATTTCTATTAAAAGTATCAGTTCTACTTGTTTTTAAGCCTTTAAATCTTTAAGACCTTAAGCATTTAAGTTCTTGACCTTTATATTTTGCCTTTGAACTTTCTTTAGCTCTTGAACTTGTTCACTTGAGGAATATCCAAAAATGTTTTAACATTCTAGGCTGTAGTGAGAGCTCTGAGGGGTCTCAGCCATGAAATTGTTCTTAGTGGGCGAAGCACACTTAGAACAAGGCTCGACTTTGAAACAATTGCGAACTTCAATTTGTTCAAAGCGATGTCCATGGCGTTCCAGACCCCTCAGAGCCTAACGGAAGCCGGCAGTGAACCATCCCCCAAACCATTTAAAATCAAAAATTATTCCATTTTTTAATAAAAAAGCGCATAAAAAAACCCCTTAGACATCGCATCTCGAAGTCTAAAGGAAAATTAAAGATTTATTTTTTAAGGTTTTTTTCAACAAAATCACGTACTTCGTCATCTTTCATATCAAGGAATGGCTTTTCTGCTTCTTCTGTTTTAACTGTGTCGTGATTGTTGTTCTCCATGAAATAATCCCAGATTGCGTCACGGACAACTGTCTTATCATCGCTCCAGTCGAAAGCCTCGCTCATCTTTAGGTTCAATACTTCTGGTTCTTTTGCAATGGCTGCATCAGCCATCTTTGATGGATCTACTTCTGCCATAATTCAACAACCTCCTTTGTTACAGGTTCCATTATAGTTCTAATCTGAAAAAGTGGCACAATAAAAGTCTATAATTTTTTACAATTTTTTTGCTTGGCATTCTATTTTCACTCTTGATAGTTGGTATCACTGATATTTTAAAATAAATTATACCTTTTATACAAATTGTACAATGAATTTAATTATATTTTGAGTTTTATTGATTTTCAATTCATGTTATAATTATCCTGCATCAAGGATGGTGCATATTTAAAATTAGGTTAGCAGACGTCGAGAGATCGACTTGTTTCAAAACTGTTTTTCTCGTTTTCCTTTCGGTTAGTTTTCTCCTTACAGTTGGCTAACAGGACAATAGAAGAAAAGCATAAGAGCTCATCACATATTTGTGGTGATCTCTTTTTTATTGCTGCTTATTTCTCTTACCTAAGGTTGAATGATGCATGCCATAAGTGAAGTAAATTACTAAGCCAATGGCAAACCAAACTCCTGCATAAATTTTGGCTTGAATATCTAGGCCCCAGAAAATTACTAGTGAACCAATAAAACCTAGAGCTGGTAAAACGGGATAAAACGGCACTTTGAAATCAGGCATGGCGATATCTTTACCTTCACGCTTTCTCAAAGGATAGATTCCTAGGGAAACAAACATAAAGGCAATCAAAGTCCCTGCTGAAATCAATTGGGCCAAAAAGGCGAATGGGCAAAAGGCACCGATGAGGATACCGACGACTGAAAGTACTAATAAAGCATAATTAGGCAAATTCTTCTGGTTCAATTTTCCAAGCCAACTTGGCAACATGCCATCTCGTCCAAATGAATAAACTAATCTGGAACCTGCTAGCATCATCCCAATTAGAGCGGTAAACATTCCCACTACCGCAATCGCTTGAATCACACTGGCAACGATTGGATGTCCTGCTTGACGCAAAGCCCAACCAACGGGTTCAGCGTTGTTAGCATAATCAGAATATTTGAACATTCCAACCAAAACTAAGGCCACCGCAATAAACAAAGCTGCTGCAATCAAAAGTGATCCTAAAATACCTCGAGGCATAGTCTTACCGGGATTTTTAGCTTCAGCTGAATTAGCAGCGATCGAATCAAATCCAATATATGATAGGAAGATCATTGAGACCCCAGCATAAATTCCTTGCCAGCCACCAAAAGCCGTTCCGTCACTATTGAGACGATATTTAGGAATGAAAGGGACATAGTTTTCTGCGTGGATTGCAGTCAAGCCAACCACGATAAATGTCAAAATAGCTAAAACTTTTAAAATTACCAAAAGGTTTTCGACTTTAGCAGCCCCGCTTGCACCATTAGAAATCAGCCAAGCGACTGCGGCAATCACGACTACCGCCACTAAATCGACGATCCCACCATTATTGCCAAAGGTATTAGCGATTGCATTCGGGAATTTAACTCCGAGTGGTGCTAATAATCCTCTGAAATTAGCCGATAACCCTGAACCGACGAAGGCCAAAGCGATAAAGTATTCCGCTAACAGCGCCCAACCTGCGATCCAGCCAAAAAATTCTCCAAACATTACGTTGATCCAAGAATACGCTGAACCAGCAAACGGCATTGCAGCCGCCATTTCAGCATAAGCAAAAGCCACCAATCCGGCCACGATCGCTGCGGCGATGAACGAAAAGATGACCGACGGTCCAGTATGTTGAGCCGCTACCACTCCTGGCAGTGTAAAAATCGAAGTTGAAACAATCGTCCCCACTCCTAAGGCTAGGAAATCTTTAACCGTCAAAACTCGTACTAAATGTGAATCTTTATCTTCATATATACTCGGATCTTCCTTTAAGGTTAACCGTTTAAAAAATTTGCTCATAAGAAACTCTCCCTTTTACCAGCCTATCTGGGCGTTATTTGGCATGACAACTTGATTATTTTCGACTGCAGCGAAGGCATCATCTAAGACATCTAATGCTGTATCGAGTTCTTCACGCGTAATGACTAACGGCGGTTGAAAGCGGAGAATATTCCCCTTCAAGGTAATCATAACTACTCCGTGTAAAAAGGCATAGTAGATCACTTTATTAGCAAAGTCGGAATCGGGTTCTTTTGACAAACGATCCTTTACTAACTCGATTCCGCCATCAAGACCGTACATCCGGACATCACCAATCTCTGGATAATGTTTTTGCATTTCTTGAAATCTTTTTTCAACATAAGCGCCATCGATCTTTGATTTAGCTAAGAGGTCTTCTTCTTCCAAGACATCTAAAGTTGCTAGTGAAGCGGCACAACATACGGGATTGCCCGCAGTGGTAAAAGTATGAGCTGGGGAGGCCAGGCTCTCCATGATTTCTTTTTTCCCGATCGTAGCTGAAAGCGGCATACCTGAAGCTAATGACTTACCAACCGACATTAAGTCTGGTTCGATTCCAGGAAATTGTTGGTAGCTCCACATCTTGCCGGTACGTCCCATTCCCTGATTGATCTCATCGACTGCAAAGACAATCCCGTTTTGATGACAGAAGTCATAGACCATCTGCATGTATTCTTGAGGAGCTTTTCGAATACCACCATCGCCTTGAATTGGTTCAATCAGCACACAAGCAACTTCATCAGCAGGTAAAAAACTTTCGAACGGTTCCATAAACTCTTTAAAATAACGAACTGCCACATCATGTTCTGTTTCATCAGGAGATCGTCGATACATATCTGGATACGGTACATGAACGACTCCTGGTAGAAGTGGACCCATCTTGCGAGTCATATTCAAGCTGACACCAGACAAACTCATTGAGCCATAGGTTGAACCATGATAAGAATCCATATACGAAACAATATATTGTCGTCCCGTGTATGCCCTAGCAAACTTAATAATTGCGTCATTAGCTTCTGACCCTGAATTGGAGAAAGCTACTTGCTTTTCTGCTCCTGAAACGGACTCTACTAATCTTTGAGCCAATTGCTGTTCAGTACGGTGATGAAAATAGGCCGGTGTATAGTGAATCAATTTTTCAGTCTGATCTTGGATTGCTTTGACCACTTTTTCATTCGTATGACCGACGTTAATGGCAGAAGCACTAGCCAACAAGTCAATATACTCGTTTCCGTCAGCATCGATTAAAGTCGCATCATGTGCTGAGTCGATAACTAAATCGTAATAATTGATTCGAGCTGCTTTGGCGTAATACTTATTTTCGTTTTGAATCAAACGCCGATCCACCTCGTGATCATGATCTACCTTTTGCATCGTCATAATGACACCTCCTAATTTTTTATCGTTAAAGTAGTGTCATTCTAATATTTTTTTAATTTAATTGCAAGGATCTAATTATTTTAATAATTCCTAATATCACTATTATAATTGGAATTCACTAAATATTTAATTATCAAGTCCTTAATCAATTATTAGATTGATTTTAATTATCGCTTTTGTATCAAACTTTAATAGTTATTGAAAAAAATAAATGGCAAAAATTATATATTAAAATTCCCCAACTACCTTTTTTGATGAATTTTTAACCTAAAAAAGTCATTTAGAATTCGTATTAATACTATTTGTGACAATCGATATTCGCTATAAAAATTCCTTTTTTTATTTTATTCGGTGATTTGTGACTTTTTATGACATTTTTTTAATATAAAAATATACTTAGAACTACTTTATCCATAAGCTTTTTGCATATTAATTAATTTTTCTTTACAAGCATTGAGATTCCTCTTATAAATAAAATTCTATAATATAAACCGTTGCTTTATATAAGAAATGTTAATAATAATTATTAAAGGGGGATTTTTTATGCGTTTTCAACAGCTTAAAAGTAATCCAAATAGTATCATGAGAAAGAAATTAGTCAAATCTAAAAAGAATTGGATTGTCGTTAGCAGTTTAGCTTTCGCTGGAGGGATATTCTTACTTGGAGGACCAAGTTATGTAGCTAAGGCCGCTACTACTACTGATGTAGCAACCGTCCAAACAGCCACAGATAATAAAGACCAGGCCTCCAGTAGTTCTGAGGGTATTAAAGCTTCTTCAGAAACTACTAAACAAACAACAACTGTTTCTAATAAAACTGATACAACTACTAGTCAGACAGCAACTGTTTCTAATAAGACCGATACAACTAATAGTCAAACAGTTACAGCTGATCCAGCCACTGAATCAGTAACTCCTGATTCGACAAAGCAAGATACTGCCACAGCCTCCACTTCAGATTCAACAAGTACTCAGGCTCCTAAAACAACTAGTCCTGACCCAGCCGCTAAAACAATAACACCTTTAGCAGCTAAATCAGCTATTCAACCTGTTGCTGAAGCTTCTACTGCTACCGACACTCAATATGCTTCTGGACAAACCGATGCTGGTTTAGTTTGGAATATTTCTAAGTCGACTGACGCAACCAAGGATGGCACTTTAAATATTGGCCAAGGTGTCTTTGATGAAAGTAAAGATAGCGCTGACTCTACAACATCTTCAGCACCGTGGTCACAAAATTCTAACGATATCAAACATATTAGTATCAACTTAACTGTTGTTGCTGCTGGGAATATGAGTCACTACTTCTCAAATTTACCTAACTTACAAGATGTTTCAGGTTTAGATAATATTGATTTCAAAAGTACCACTGACATGTCGGGACTATTTGAAAATGATCCAAGTTTGAAGTCAATCGATCTTTCAACCTTGAAAAACACTTCAAATGTCACAACTATGCAGGATATGTTCAAAAATGATACTAGTTTAACCTCCATCGATTTTTCACAACTAATAACTTCATCAGTTACCTCAATGAAGAGTGTCTTTCAAGGTGATACTTCATTAACAAGTGCTGACTTTAACTCTCACAAGGAAATGACAAAGGTTGATAACTATGAGGATATGTTCAACGGCGATATGAAGCTTTCAACTGTTAATACCACCGGCTGGCAAATGAGTAGTTCATATCACTTTGCACGAATGTTTAAAAACTGTATTGCTCTTCAGTCATTGGATCTTGGCTCATGGTTGATTCCATATGGTGCCGATACAGCAAAAGTCGACACTGGTGACTCAACTAAAGGCGATGGTATGTTTGATGGTACCAACTTATCATCTATTAGGCTTAGCCATTCTACCGGATTCAGTGCCTACACTTATTTACCATCCAGCACAGCCAATTCTTGGATCTCAGGTTCGACTAAGTTTGCTGCTAATGCACCTGGTTTAGGAACAACATATAGTTCTACTAACTCAAGTTCAAACCCTGGTAGCGGTGCACCTGCTATGACCTACACACCGAATACTGCTAGCGATCCTATTTCAGATAAAGAAATTACTGTTACAATAACAATTCCTAATAATTTGGGTAAAGATTTGACCGCTTCCGTAACAGGTAAAGTAGGTAGTACACAAACTGTAAACGTTCCTACAGTTGACGGATATACGGCTTCACAGTCTTTTGTTAGCGTAGTTATTGCTCCAACAGGAATGACTACTGACACCATTACTTACACTTTAAACAACATGTCTTGGAATTACACTGTTACTCTAAATGATGGAACTACTCAAAAGGTTACTGGTTCAAATAACTCAGAAGGTACTCCTTCTAAAGTTGGTGACAAAGTTACCGTCACTGCTCCAGCAGTTAAAGGCTACGACACTCCTTCTGCTTCTGGTACTGTTCAATCTGATGGTTCTGTAAAACTTGATTCTGGTCAAAGTCTTAACTATGTTGGTAATCCTGTTGATAATCTTTCATCAAAAGTTTCATCTAACTTAGGTGACCAAACCGTAAATAATATCTCTGGTAAAGTTGGCGACAAAATAACAGTTGATACACCAACCGTTGATGGTTACACACCTGATAAGAAGCAGATCACTTTCACTATCACTCCTGACGGAACTGCTACAACTACTGACACCATTACTTACACAGGGATCAAGCAAGATTGGAATTACCCTATTACTCTACCTGATGGAACTACTCAAAAAGTTACTGGTACGACTAACAACGAAGGTACTCCTTCTAAAGTCGGTGACAAAGTTACCATCACTGCTCCAGCAGTCAATGGTTATAAAACACCTTCTTTCACTGGTACTGTTCAGACTGATGGTTCTGTAAAACTTGATCCTAATCAAAATACTAACTATGTTGGTAATCCGGGTGATAATGGTACTGCCACTATCAAAACTCCTGTTGGTGACAAAACTGTTGATGGCATCAAAGGTAATGTCGGCGACACTGTTAACGTCACACTTCCTGATGTAGATGGCTATAATCACCCTACTACTGCTCCTGGTGTTATCGGTCCTGATGGTAAAGTTACTGTTGATCCTAAGGATGCTACTTGTACTGGTAATACTGTTAAAAACGAAACTGCTACAATCCCAGTAACTAAAGATGGTCAAGCCTCAACTTTACCTGTCACTGGAATCAATGGTACAGTTGGTCAAACTATTACCATTGATGTTCCAAATGTCCCAGGTTACACTTCAAATAAGAAGACCATTCAAGCTGTAATTAACTCTGATCACTCAATCAGTACAACTGACAAGATTGTCTTAACTAGAATTCCTAGTGGAACTGGTTCTGGAACTACAACAGATCCTAATGTTGCTGGTTCAAATCCTGACAAAGCCAATGGCAGTGCGGTTGCAATCCAAATGGATGTGGCAACTTATAAAGATCAACCAGAAGTTCAAGTTTACACATTCAGTAGTGGCAATAAAGCTTCTGAATACTCACGTAAGCCTGGTAAAGATACTGCCTGGTACGTTGATCAAAAAGTTTCAATTGACGGAATTCTCTACTATCGTGTTGCTACAAACGAATATGTCAAAGCTAGTGACGTTTATCCTTATGAGGATGCTAACTTGACGATTGAAACTCGCGACCGTACAAGCAAGACTCTTTATAGTGCTGAAGGTAATGTGGTCATAAACCGTTCTCTCAGTGCTATCAGCGATTGGTTCACTGACCGTACGATCACTATCAATGGTGAAAAGTATTACCGTGTTGCCTCGAATGAGTTTGTTAAAGCTAGTGACGTTAACCCTTATCAAGCTATCCACTCTTATGTAAGAGTTAATGGCAGCACTGGTTCCACACAACTTTACGATACTCAAGGTAACGCTGTAACTAATCGGAAAGTCATTGCTCAAAGCACTTGGTATACTGACCAACTAGTCAATATCAATGGTACTTTGTACTATCGCATCGCTACTGATGAATTCATCAAAGCTGACGATGTAACAGTTTACTAAAATGTTCAATCGTTAAAATAATAGTTCCAAAATAAAGAAGCTATCGCAATTGCGACAGCTTCTTTGTTTTTCTATAAGAATGAACGTAAGATTTCTTTGACTGGTGGTAACTCTGGCAAAGCTTTCTTATCGGCCACATAGCCCAGTCCAAATTTAGTGTAGCCTTCTGCTTCGTCTCGCATGATTTTACCAGGTAGGGGTGCCTCATCGGTCACTGCAACATCCAACAGTACTGGTTTAGTTGGGTTACGGTATTTCTCGATTGCAGCTTTGAATTCTTCATCAGTAGTAATTCTTTCACCGATACCACCACAAGCCTGGGCTACTTTAGCGAAATCGATCTCTGGTAAACTGATTCCATAATTTTGTTGACCAGCTGATTGTTGCTCGTATTCAATAAAGGCCAGCAATTTATTGTTTAAGACGATATACAGCATTGGTAAGTCATACCGAACTGCCGTAGCAAAATCTTGCATGACCATAGCAGTTGCTCCATCCCCTGCGATTGCATAAACAGGACGTTGTGGGAAATCGTCTTTAGCAGCAATCGCTCCTGGCAATGCACAGCCCATCGTACCTAACCAAGCAGAGATGGTATAATCCTGACTTGATTTAGCGTTCAAGAAGCGGGCTCCAAAAGCAGTGGAAGTCCCGACATCAATCGACCAAATAGTATCACTAGGCGCACTTTTTGAGATATTATGAAACATCAGCGAAGGTAAAACACCGGTGTGTTTCTTTGAATAGACATCATGCATCCAACTATGCCATTGTCCAATCTTTGAAACGGCTTCGTCTAAATAAGGACGTTGAGCGACTGGTTCACCACTTGCATTCAGTTTAGCCAGAACTTCTTTGGCATCCCCTTGAATGGCGACATTGACATGACGGCGCTTGCCCAAACGTTCGGCCTTGAGGTCAATTTGAACAGCATCGACTTTCTTATTCAAATAATCGGTATAAGGGTAGTCAGTTCCGACCATGATGACGAGATCGGCTTTTTGCATCATTTCAAAGGCTGGCTTAGTCCCTAATTTACCCAACTGGCCTAAATTATAAGGATGGTCGTCATCAACTAGGCCTTTAGCAGGCATGGTTAAAATAATCGGCAGCTTATACTTTTCAATGAATTCTTTCATTTCTTTTTTGGCATGCTTGATTCCAACTCCAGCTAAAACAATTGGGTTGGCATGAATCTGCAAAAGTTCCATAACTTTTTTTATTTGATCATCATCGATGTGGTAGTTTTCTGGTTGAAAGTTATCAACGTTAGGCGTGAAATCATTTTTGATCATGTGAGCTGGTATATCGTCAGGGATCGTCAAAACTGCGACACCTTTTTTAGAAATGGCCGTCCGGATCGCTTCATCAACTACTCGAGGCAAAGACTGAGGGTCCATGATGATTTTATTGTAGACGGCAACATCATCGAACAAGACATGTGTATCGACTTCTTGGAAGAAATCGGTATTGAGCAGCTTAGATTGAACCTGTCCTAAAATTGCAAGCACTGGGACATGATCCATCTTGGCGTCGTAAAGTCCGTTCAACAAATGAATTGCTCCTGGTCCACCGATCGACAGGCAAACTCCTAATTTACCAGTCAATTTAGCGTGGGCACTAGCTGCTAAAGCCGCCACTTCTTCATGTAATACGTGAGTGAACTTGATCTTGTCTTGAGCTCGATATAAAGCATCAACTGTGGTATCGACCGAGTCACCGGGTAAACCATAGATATTGTCTACACCCCATTTTGATAAAACATCAACCATCTTATCTGATGCACGAATAGCCATAATATCTCCTCCTAAGTTTCGTATCTACATATAACCTACCACATTAGTTTCACAATTAAAGAATTTTGCTTAGGGCCATTATTATTGCCCGCTTATAACTTGACAACTGAGTTTGTGAAATAAATTCTTGCAACTGATTCTCTTTTTAAGCTTTTCTGGTATCATATAATCATAAGTAGCTTAGGGGGAAATTTATAATGGTTAGGCAGTTCCAACTTTATCGCTGGTTAAGATTCCTTTTTTTGCTGATAGCCGGGATTTTGATCGTAGTTCAACCCATCAAAAGTTTCAATATGATCGTTTACTTGGTTTCCAGTTATATCGCAATTTATGGCATTCTCTCGATCTTCGATGGCTTTAATATTCGCAAAACCACTGGCGAAAATAACATTGCAATCGGCCTAGGCGTTGGGGCATTGTTCTTGGCGATAGTTGTCTTATTCGTTGCCAGATTCTTGATACCTTTGGTGCCGCCAGTCTTAGGAATCATCCTTTTAGTCAATGGCATCAACCAATTTCGTGATTCTCATGAGATGACAAAAAGGGTCCCAGTGACAACATACCTCGACTATTTTTACTCAGCATTATTAATACTGGCCGGTATCGTGTTCATCTTGAACCCTTCTAAAACTATTATTTTCATATATCAACTTTTCGGTTTAAGCTTGATTCTGCTAGCTTTTTTCGAAATAATAAATTCCAGAATCTATCGCCATTAGATCTGGATTTTTTTTAACGTTACTGTACTCAATGAATTAGTAATTGCAGAATCTGAAAAGTGAGTTACAGCTTGCCAAGTTTGGACGTTATCACCGTTACGGATCGAGATTGCTTCGACAACTAACCGTCCTGCTTTTAAGGCATTGAGATTATGGATCGACACGGTCAATACTTTGGCTGCGCTTGTTGGGTCCATATTTAGATTGGCGCCAATGCTTGCGGCAGTCTCCGACAAGAGGGCTTTGATATCATTTTGATCTTGCTTTTTTGCCAGCTGTTCTGCAGTCAAATCCATTTCTAAAACAACTTTGTGCTTGCCTTTTTCTACTACTTCAATTCCTAAATCATCTAGTAAACTCATTTCATACCTCAATTTTTTTCAATAATTAGTTATTTTTATCCAAATAAATGTTTTACAATCTAGTTATAGTACTTTAATCGTATCAGACTTTAACGTCTAGGGAGGTCATATTTTGGAAAACTGGTTAGTCAAACGTGCAAAACTCGATCCTGACAAAACCGCCCTATTCTTAGAACATGCCGACTTCACTTTTGGCGAATTAAACTCAACGGTGCAAACTTTTGCTAGTAAGCTCCACACTCACGGTATCAGAAAAAATGATTCGATCGCACTCTTTACCGATAATTGTTTCAACGGTTACGTTGCCATTTTAGCACTCCAACAGTTAGGGGCTGCAACCATCTTTCTTGACACTCAACTTTCAACTGAAACTTTAAGGTATCAGCTCAACGATTCCCAACCCAAATTAGTCCTTGTCAGCGACTCGGCGGATTATCAACGATTGAATCAAATCGATGCTCAAAAAGTCTTAATGTCCGATATTCTCAGTTTAGAGCCTGACCATGCTTACCAACCAATAGCGGAATTCGACAATGAACAAATAGCCTCAATCGTCTATACTCCTAGTGCTGACCACAATGATACTGGCGTTATGTTGACCTACGGCAATTATTTTTATTCGGCTATGGGAACAGCGTTAAACCTTGGTATCAATAAGCAAGATGTCTGGGTCTTAACGCTGCCCCTCTTCAACGTTCCGGGACTGTCGATCATCATGCGTTCGTTGATCTATGGTATCGGCGTCTATTTGATTAGAGGTTTCAATATCTCACTGATCAATAAAGTCTTGATCAATGAAAGAGCAACAATCATCTCCTTGAGTCCACCGTTGCTGAGAAAATTATTGAATGCTCTACCCAAGGGCAAGCGATACAATAAAAACTTCCGTTGTATTTTCTTAGGCACGGGACGAGTTGATAATTGGACACTATTACGCTGTCACATGTTGGAAGTCCCTGTCTTACAATCTTACGGGATGACCGAGACTACCGCCAATATTTCGGCTTTAAATTTCCGAGATGCGGAGATCAAAGCCGGCTCGTGCGGTCAGCCTTTTTTCACAACTCAAATTCGGATCACCGACATCAATCAAGACAATATCGGCAACATCGAAGTCAAGTCACCAACTGTAGCCGTCGGCTATCTCAACAAACCAGAGCTGTTTAAATCACGTTTTACGGCTGATGGCTTTTTCAAAACTGGCGACGTCGGCTATTTAGATCACGATAACTTCTTATATCATCGAGGACGTCAAGCTGATCTGATCTATTCTGATGACAAGATAATCTATCCTGAAGAAGTTGAAAATGCCTTTCGAGGTGTCAATGGCATCGTCGATATTTGTGTAGTCGGGATTAAAAGAACAGATAGACAAGTTCCCATTGCTTATTTGACTTTGCAAAAAGACGCTTTCCTGACGAGTGCCACCTTGCAAGAATTCGGTCAACATAATTTAGCGAATTATCAAGTCCCGATTGAATTTCGCCAAATACGAAAATTTCCCAAAACTACTACTAGCAAGATCCTTCGCAACCGGTTATTAAATTTAGACTATAAAGTAATTTAACTTGGATACCTAATAGCAACCTGATTCGATTTTGAATTTGGTTGCTATTTTTAGTTGCATTCTTTTAAAAAAGATTGTAAGATAATCAATCGTTAGTTAGCTAACGATATTTTCACAAAGAGGTTTTAATAATGTCTGAAAAATATACAAATCGTCTTTTAAAAATCGCTGCTAATCGGATCACTAAAAAGTTAGATCTCTTTGCTCAAAAGTATGATTTAACTTGGATGCAAATGTCAGTGATCGATTTTTTGAGTCGAAAGAATGACCAAGAGATTTTTCAAAGCGATATCGAAAAAGAATTCTATATTCAGCGTTCTACAGCAACAGTCCTGTTGCAAAGAATGGAAAAACGTGACTTGATCTATCGGCGGCTCTCCACAAGCGATGCACGACAAAAGTCAGTTTTCTTAACCGAAAAATCGCACAAGCTAGAAATTGATATCAACCATTTCATGCAGAATAATCAAGAACTATTAGAGAACAATTTTTCTGCGGCTGAGATCGCCATCTTTGAAAAAATTCTAAATTTCTACGTCCAAGGAGGTAATACCGATGAATAAAACTGAAAAAGTCCCTTTCAATGTCTTATTAGCCGTATTAGCTACTGGTCTGATGTCATTTTGCGGCGTGATCGTTGAAACTTCCATGAACATTTCCTTTCCTACTTTAATGAAACAATTCTCCATCTCTACCTCGACTGTTCAGTGGATGACTACGATTTACCTCTTAGTTGTCGCTATCATCGTTCCCTTATCGTCATTTTTGAAGCGCAATCACTCGACTAAGCGACTCTTCATAATCGCTAATGTGAGTTTTATTGTCGGGGTACTAATTGACGCAATCGCCCCTAGTTTTAGTTTGTTACTCTTGGGCCGAGTCATTCAAGGTCTGGGAACAGGTATTGCTTTACCATTAATGTTCAACATCATCTTAGAGAACGTCCCGGAATCGAAAATCGGTTTGATGATGGGTATCGGAACTCTAATTACAGCTATCGCACCAGCGATTGGACCAACTTTTGGTGGACTGGTCGTTAATTCTTTAGGTTGGCGCTATATCTTCGTGATCCTGTTGCCGATCCTAGTCTTATCTTTTATCTTAGGAATCAAAAATATCCATCAAAAAAGCCAAATCCAAAAATCTCGATTTGACTGGTTGAGTTTGATTTATTTGATTTTGACCTTTACTGGCTTGATCTTCGGCTTCAGCAATTTGAGCCACTTAACAGGCTTAGTGATCGGTTCTTTTATTGTTGGTCTCCTAGGATTGCTCGGTTTCGTTCATCGTTCCAACAAGCTTGCGGAACCAATTATTAATTTGAACGTCTTAAAAGAAACTACTTTTAGCAGCCACGTCTTGAGTTTCTTCCTTTTCCAAATATTGTCATTAGGTTTCGCCTTTATCTTGCCTAACTACATTCAATTAGTCAATCATGACTCAGCTACTATAGCTGGACTAGCAGTGTTTCCTGCCGGTGTGGTTGGTGCCATTTTAGCACCGCTTGGTGGTAAGTTACTGGATGAATTCGGTGCACGTCGGCCTATTATCTGTGGCGTGATCTGTGCTGATATCTCATTGATTCTTTTCACCAGCTTCAGCTTAAAACTATCTAACACTTTGATCATCTGGTTCTACATTCTCTACATGTTTGGTATGGGGATGTCTGTGGGCAATATTATGACTAACGGCCTTAAATATCTTTCCAGCAACCAACAAGCTGATGGCAACGCTCTTTTTAATACCTTACAACAATTTGCTGGAGCTACCGGGACCTCGATTGTTTCTGCCATCATTGCTCAAAGCCAGAATAATCAACATTTGAGTTTGAGTACAGCCACAGCACAAGGAAGTCAACACGCCTTCATTCTATTAACAATTTTAGGCCTGGTTAATTTTGCGATTCTGTTCAAAGTTATTCCAAGTAATACTCAAAAAAGTTAGCGATCTTATCCATTAATCTTGTTTCCACTAAATGACCTGCTTTATAGCCAGTAATAAAGGCTACTTGATCAGCATAGGATTGTTGATGAATCCGGTCGAAAAAGTCTTTTGATTGGCGATAAGGAATACGGTAATCATTCGTTCCATGCCAAAATAAGAGCGGACGATGGTTAATTGTCTCTGGATGTTGATTTAAATCGAAATTATCTATCCAACTAGTAAGCTGCTCCATATCTTCAGGGACGTATATTCCACGACGTTTGGCATCAATGCGGACTAACTTTGCATAGGTGGCCAAGTCGGGAGTCCCCATAATGATCGTGGCGGCAGTAATTTCTGGATGGGCCGTTAATAAGGCTCCAGTAGTCATGCCACCCATTGAATAACCACCGACACCAATTTTTTGATCTTTGATCAGGCCTTTTTTCAAATAGTAGTCTTTAATCAACGAAAATTCGGCCAAATTAGCTTGAATACTATTCCAAAAAGTAAACGAAGGAATCGACGAAATATCATTTAATCGTTGTCCATGATTCATTGCATCCGGTAAAACAACACGAATATTCTTTTTGGCAAGTTTTCTAGCTTGCGTCAAAACTAATTCTTTACTGGAACGCCAACCGTGATAAAAGACTACTAACGCAAGCGGTTTGTGAAATGAGTCCTCGGGGGTTACTTCTAAAATTGGTACATCTTGAATCATTTTTTGCAAAATTTTCGTCATTTTTAACACCTCGAGCATATAATATCATCAGAAAATAAAAAAAATACAAGAATAATTAATATTCCTGCATTATATCCTAAATATATGGCAAAGTTCGATTCTTAATTTTAAATAACAATTCTTCAACATCACGCTTATGACGATGTCCAGTGTCTATATCAAATTTTATTAAGTCACGTCGGAATCTATTTAATTCTTCTTCAAGGTTATTGTCGTATTCCATTTCTTTCAAATGTTTAAATACTAACTCAATTAACGAACCTTCTGTACCCAAATTAAATGATCCCACGGACTCTTCAATGGAACGGATAAAGTTATCCCGCTCAACATTGGAAATTTTAACTTGCTTCAAAATGTAACCACCCTTCTATCCGTGAAACAAAGTGTGCAATATCTTCTCATCGATTGTTTCTAGTATGCACCCTTTTTCTAACAATATGCATTCAACTTTATATAAAATACTTATACGATTTTGAATTTTCCTTCATATTACTGCTTAAATCTCATATCTAAATTATTGCATTTTGCACAATTGATTTCAGCTTATTTCACAAGTTCGCCAAGATAGTGTATCAATTTAGGCCTCATTTCCACTATGTTGCTCTTTTAATCAAAATATCTTTGGTAAAATTGTAGAAATGTTTTAATATTCGACTTATAATTAATTTGGTTATATAGGCGAGATGTATAAACCTGACAATATTTTCATTGTTATCCGAAAAAAGTAGTACTCCTTCTCAACTGCTTAAAGAATAGGGTTTGTGGTAGGCTCTATTCTTAAATTTC
The DNA here is from genome assembly GCF_043951805.1 of Companilactobacillus sp. FL22-1. NCBI lineage: Bacteria > Bacillati > Bacillota > Bacilli > Lactobacillales > Lactobacillaceae > Companilactobacillus > Companilactobacillus sp. FL22-1. Next base: position 111,311 of record NZ_JBINJY010000003.1, on the reverse strand, counting down.
TCGCAAAATAAAGGCTTGTGGTAGGCCTTTATTTTTTTTTGAAAAAATTAGCCACTAATCTAAATTACGACTAGTGGCTAAAAATTATTCTGATTCTCTTTTTTTCAAATCCGGATCATCAAGGTCCCTTTCAATATCAACACCATATAACTCATTTACGGCTTCATCTTTTGGTGCTGGATGTACGACAACGATTGCAATTGCACCTTTAGTGCTGACATACCCAACAAAAGTCGTAACTTCTTCTACATAATAAGGTAATCCATCTGAATGAATAATATATTGGCCTGCAACTGGCATACTTTCGATGTAAACTTTGTTCATTCGGATATACTCGTCACCGTCATGAAGCACGATTAAAATTTTATACATGAAATACACCCTTTTCTTATTCTTACTATTGTTCTATCGTAATAGTTATGTAAAATAATTACTAGTTTTTAACAACGCAATGAGGAAGAAAAATGCAAAATAAGCGTCAAATCTATGCAGATCGTATTGTCGTCAAAGTCGGTACTAGCACTTTGATCCGTCAAAATAGCAAAATCAATCTTAAGGTCATTAAAGATTTAGCCAAAGTCTTAAGCACTCTCAAAAAAGATGGTAAAGACGTCGTCTTAGTCTCTTCAGGCGCCATCGGGGTCGGTATGGGAGTCTTAGGCATCGACAAACGCCCCATCAAAATTTCAAAGCAACAAGCAGTCGCTGCGGTCGGTCAAGCTGAATTAATGCAGATCTATAACGAAGCTTTCCATGAATACAATATGTCCGTCGCTCAAATGTTGATCACCCGTGACATCATCGACTATCCCGAAAGCCATACCAACGTGATGAATAGTTTCCAAGAACTCTTATCAATGGATAATGCTATTCCAATCGTTAACGAAAATGATACGGTAACTGTTTCAGAATTGGATCACCACACAAAATTCGGCGACAATGACCAATTATCAGCCATTGTCACCAACTTAGTTGATGCCGACCTTTTGATCATGCTCTCCGATATCGACGGGTTTTACACAGCTAATCCTTTAAAAGTTCCCGATGCCGAGTTAGTTTCCAACATTAATTCGATCAGTCCTGCTATAATTGCAGCTGCTGGTGGTCACGGAACTAAATTTGGAACTGGCGGCATGACGACCAAATTAAAAGCTGCCGAAAGAATCTTGAAGCACAATCAACAGATGGTTTTAACTAACGGAAAAAATCCTGAGGTTATCTTCAACATTCTCTCTGGTGATCCCGTGGGTACCCTGTTTGCAAAGACACGTGAATAATCAACTACTAGGAGGATAATAATGAATTCACAATTTCCAATCGAACGAGCCATTATTAACCTTATTACTAGCTATAAGAACCAAATCAACAAGAATATGAGACCTCTAGGCCTCTATCCTGGCCAAGACCTATTACTCTTAGCCCTCTTAGAACACGGCCAATTATCACAAAATAGTCTTGTTACTATGCTGTGTGTTGATCACTCAACGATTGCCAAATCCGTCCGCCGAATGACCGACAGCGACTTAGTTCAAACTGAGAAATCGACTGCCGATAAACGGGTGACCTTGGTTAGTCTGACCGCACATGGTAAAGACTTAGCCCAACAAGTTAAAGATATTTGGATTGCCTCGGAACAGCGGGCAACCTTAGGTTTGAGTGACGAAGAACAAAAGTCATTTATCGAAGTGATCGACCGAATCACTAAAAATATCAATAATTAGAGCTTTATGTTGACGGCAACATAAATTAGTGATAAATTAAGCATTACGTTGACGGCAACACTTTAATCAACGCTATAAAAAACATAAAATTACTTAGACGTTAAATAGTGGATGCAGCCGTCCACTATTTTTTTGTGTATACTAGATGTAATTAGTAAGCGTTTTAGGAGTGAATAATAATGACAGATCTTGAAAAAATGGGTCAACAAGCCCAAGCTGCAGCCTTTGAACTCGGACAATTAGGAACTAAGCAAAAGAATGCGGCTCTATTAAATATGGCTAATGCCCTAGTGATCAATACTAGTAAAATTATTGAAGCCAATAAAGAAGATATCGCTCAAGCCGAACAAAACGGTTTGAAAAAAGCCATGCTCGATCGACTATTATTGACCCCCGACCGGATCAACGATATGGCCGATGGTTTAAGACAAGTCATGGACCTGCCTGACCCCATTGGCAAAATCGACCGTGGCTGGGAAACAGAAACTGGTTTGAATATTACTCAAGAACGTGTTCCTCTTGGTGTCATCGGGATGATCTACGAAGCTCGACCTAATGTAACCGTCGATGCCGCAGGACTTTGTTTCAAAGCCGGTAACGCCGTTATACTTCGTGGCGGTAAAGAAGCCATCAATTCCAATATAATCCTCTCAGAGACCCTGAGAAAGGCTCTAAAAGATTCTCAGATTAATCCTAACGCCATTCAATTGATCGACGACATCAGTCACGAGACAGCCCAAAAGATGATGGAACTGACTGACTATATCGACGTTTTGATCCCCCGCGGCAGTGGCAAATTCATCAAAATGGTCGTCAATAAAGCTAAAGTCCCAATTATTGAAACCGGAGCCGGCAACTGTCACATTTACGTTGATAAAGACGCCGACTTAGAAAAGGCTCTAAAAATCATTATCAATGCTAAAGTTCAACGCCCTTCAGTCTGCAATGCCGCTGAAAAAGTTGTCTTACATAAGGATATTGCTAATGAATTTTTGCCAAAGCTATACAGTGCCTTGCGAGCTAACAACGTTGAAGTCCGTGGTGGCGCTCTAGCTCAAGCCATCGTACCTGACATTATCCCCGCCACTGAAGAAGATTGGGGCACTGAATACGACGACTACATCATTGCCATCAAGATCGTTGACGGTATCGATGAAGCTATCAAACACATCAATAAGTACAATACTAAACATTCCGAAGCCATCATCACAGAAAACTATTCCGCCAGTCGCCAATTTATGAAACAAATCGATGCTGCCGTAGTTTATACCAACGCTTCCACCCGCTTTACCGACGGACAACAATTCGGATTTGGCGCCGAGATCGGTATCAGTACCCAAAAACTGCATGCCAGAGGCCCTATGGGTGCAAACGAATTAACCACAACAAAGTATTTGGTACAAGGCGATGGTCAAATTAGAGAATAATTACCTCATACGGCCAATTCAAAAAATAACGCCAAAACACTATCAATTACTACTCACCGCTGACCCATCACGAAAAGTAATCAATAGCTACCTCAACCGGTCTCATCAGTTTGAAATGATCCGTAACCAACAACTCATCGGCGTATTATTATTACTTGATACCCGACCAGAGACGGTTGAGGTTATTAATTTGGCTGTAATTGAGGCCATGCAGAATCAAGGCTTTGGTGAAAGATTGATTCAGTTTGCCATTAGTTGGGCCAAGAAACATCACTATAAAACCATTACCATTGGGACTGGCAACACCAGTTTCGCCCAGTTATATCTTTACCAAAAATGCGGTTTCCGAGCTGTCAGTATTGATAGCAATTTCTTTGTTGAGCATTACGATGAACCAATCATTGAAAATAATCTTCATTTACGGGATATGGTCCGTTTGAAACTCACTCTTATTTAATAATGTGGTTCAATGGTTCACTGCCGGCTTCCGTTCGGCTCTGAGGGGTCTGGAACGCCATGGGCATCGCTTTGAACCAATTGAAGTGCACAATTGTTTCAAAGTCGAGCCTTGTTCTAAGTGCGCTTCGCCCACTAAGAACAATTTCATGGCTGAGACCCCTCAGAGCTCTCACTACAGCCTAGAATATTAAAACATGTTTGGATATCCCTCAAGTGAACAGGTTCAAGGGCTAAGGCAAGTTCAAAGACTAAAGATTAAGGTCAAGAACTTAAAACCTTAAAAGATAAAATGAATTAATATCTTTGTTAGAAATTAAAAAATGTATTGAATTGATATAAACATAAGTCAATTCAGTACATTTTTTTGTCTTTCCTTTTATCTTTTTTCCTTAAGCACTAAGGTTTTTCAGCTTCCACTCCTACCAAGCAAAATAAGGAACGTAGGATTCCTATATATATCACTAATAACTCAAATATGCAGTAGCCCTAGTCAGGAGCGGAAGTTCTGGGGAATATCAGTGGTGAAATTTTACTTAATTGGCGTCCTTTGCCAATTTAGTAAAAGGTCGAGCTTGAAGACCGTCAGCTTGCTGAGGGGCTCCAAGTCGGCCCACCACGTTCCATATCCCCCAGAACTGGAGCGGATGACGGCAGTGAACCAACACCACCTCCCCTCAAAAAAGCATAAAAAAAAGACCACATCACCAAAGATATGATCGATTAATTCTTTCTTGTCAAAGCTGCATAGTTCTTGATGAACTTATATATGTGTAAATCTTTAGCAATCAATAACAAATCCCCCACCATGACCGCAATAATAATCACAAAGAGGAACATGACTTGATTTAACGAAGCGGCATCTAATTGAATGCCTTGGAAACGTAAATCCGTTAATAGCGCATAAACAATATAACCCACTAACAAGAACTCCAACAATTCAAAGGGAGCTTGCAGCCGAATTCCAAATCTTTTGTTCAAGTCGCTATCTAAAGTATTTAGTTTTTCATCAGAAAAGAAAGATAATTCTATAATCGTGTTTCTCATGTTTAAAATTATTTCCAAAATTAATAATAATAACCAAAATAAGAAAACAAGCATGAATCCTATAAAACAATCACCAGATGACATTATTTTTCCTTTCATGTATCTGACTCAATTTTAATACATTTAGATAATTTCTCAACAACAATTCAACTTGAAAACGCAGACAAAAAAAATAAGGATCTAATTCAAAATACGAATCAGATACTTATTTATCTTAATACTCAAAATTTTGTTTTTTAATTAAAATCTAGTATCCGGTCGAATAATTGACTTCGTTAATGACAACTTCGCCATTTTCAACATAGGATTTCAGATTACGCTTGAAAATATCAAAGGCTCTTTCCTCATAATGTACACTGTTACCAGCATCATGCGGTGTGATAATAACATTCTTCATATCCCAAAGTGGACTGGTGCTTGGCAATGGCTCTGGTGTGGTTACATCTAGTCCCGCTCCAGCAATTTCACCGTTGTCCAAAGCCGCAATCAAATCATCCATATCAGTGGTTTTTCCACGGCCGATATTGATGTAATAAGCTTTCTTAGACATCTGTGCAAAGATATCTGAATTGAACATCCCAATAGTTTCTTCAGTATCAGGTAATGCATTAACGACAAAGTGAACTTCATTGATCCGTTTCTTTAACTCTGACATTGGAATCATTTCATCAATGAATTCAGCGGGTTGATCGGACCTTCTGACACCAATCGTTTTCATTCCTAAAGCCTTAGCATATTGAGCAATTAAAGTACCAATATGACCAACGCCTACGATCATGACGGTCTTATTGTAAACTTCATCATAACCTTCGTCATGTTTCCATTCATGTGCATCTTGATGACGAGCAGTCAAATTCATTCGACGCATAAACATCAACATATAAGTCAATGTTTGTTCTGCAATATTGATGGCATTAGCTCCAGAACCATTTGTCAAAACAATACCCTTATCATCGAGTTCACGCAGTGGCAAGGCATCTACACCCGCTCTGACAACTTGAATCCAATTTAAGGTATCGCTCTTCAACATAGCGTCTTTTAATGTATTAGACCAATCGTATAGCACTTCAACTCCATCGAGATCTTGTGACGTCACGTTCTTCGGAGAAACAACCTTCAAATCAATTCCGGGAATCGATTCGATCTTCTCGGTTTGCTTTTTGGTTAGATTTACTAAACTAAGAACTTTCATATTCATACCTCGTTTTTTTGTTTCTGATACACTATAACTATATAGCAAAACCTTGCTATTTTTTCTGAAAATGCAAAAAAATATTCGGAATGTATGATACAATATTAACCGTTGCTCATCATTTGATTTATTTTGCCATTTATGTTAGTGAGAATTGCCCCTTATTGGTGGAGCAATTTTTTTATGTGAATTTTAGAGTCATTTCACTCTTTAAAGACAAATTATTACGAATTTATACTGATTAACCCATTTTTGAGTGAAATTTAATATTCGTGTTTTGCTGATAGCGAGAAAAAATCATGATGAGCCAAATTAAATAAATTTAGGGGTAGTATTAACTATGCATTATACATTGTTAGCACGTTGTATCGCTGAATTTATCGGAACAGCCGTTATGGTTGCCCTCGGTAATGGTTCAGTCGCCAACGTTGAATTAAAAGGTACAAAAGGCTTCCACGGTGGGTGGATTCTGATCGGTTTTGGTTACGGTATCGGTGTTATGGTACCGGCCATGATGTTCGGACCAATCTCTGGTGGACAAATCAATCCAGCCATGACCTTGGCTTTAGCCTTTAATGGTCAATTTCCTTGGGCAGAAGTTGGCCCATACATCATTGCTCAATTCTTAGGAGCAATCGTTGGTCAACTGTTGATTGTTGCTGCCTACAAACCTTATTATAACAAAACAGAAAACGTTGAAAGTATTTTAGGTACTTTTTCTACTATCGATGCCGAAAACAGTCGCTTAAATGGTTTCATCAACGAATTTATCGGAACTTTTACCTTAGTTTTCGGTGCCGTAGCTTTAACTTCTGATCACATCGATCCTCGAGCTGACTTCATCGGTTTAGGATTCTTAGTTATGTGTTTGGTTATTTCATTTGGTGGTCCAACTGGTCCAGCTCTAAACCCTGCACGTGACTTAGGTCCTCGTGTCTTGCATGCACTATTACCTTTAAATCCAAAAGGTTCATCCCAATGGAAATACAGTTGGGTTCCAGTAGTAGCTCCAATTCTAGGTGCTATCTTCGCCGTTAAACTTTACGGAATGTTCTTTTAATCACAATAAAGGCAGTCTACTTTTGATCAGTAGGCTGCCTTTTTTTCGTACTATTTATTGTATGATAGTCCTCTTCTGAATCTCTTCCAGAAGCTTGTATCGTCAGTCTGAAGCATCAATCCTTGATAGATCTTACCGATATAAATAATTAACCCGATAGTACTGATTATCAAAAAGACTAATGATAAAGCAATTTCTAAGCCTGAAGCATCGTTGTTGATGATTCTTAGCGGCATGAAATAGGATGAGAAAAATGGAACAAAGGAGAGAATTTTGACCACCACTGAATCTAAGTTATTTTGGAATGGGAAAGTAGTAAAAAAGGCTACTAAATTCAACATAATTACTGGCTGTGCAGCCTTGGCGGCGTCTTCAACTTTGGCAACTAGAGCACCAGAGAATGCTGCTAAGACCGTATAAATCACTACACCCAATAATAAGTAAACTAGATTAAGGCTCAAAATATTTTTCAATACTAAACCAATCAATTGTTGATTTTGATCGACAAACGCCTTAGTTACTGAGGCACTTCTGAGATACAGATAAGCTCCCCAGCCACCGACTAGATAGACTAAAACTTGGCTCAAAATCACCAACAAGACCCCGAATATCTTACCTAAGAAATATTTCAAGGCCGTCGTACTGGAAAAGATAATTTCCATGATCTTGGTACCTTTTTCGGAAGCAATCTCTTGAGCCGTGATTGAAGTGTAAGTATTGAGAATCATGTAAACCATCACGACGGTGATCCAAAAAGAGATAGTTTTCGCTAAATTAGCGGTCCCAGTTTTACGTTTAATTGATTCTTTTAAAGTAGGTTGCTGCTGTAGAGCTTGAAGTTGATTGGGACTAAGTTTGGCATTGGTCACATTGAGTTGTTGTTGAACTTGACTCAAATAATTAGTGATCTCTGATTTCATGCTGCTACCCAAAGAACTAGTTCCGTAATACTTAGCTTTGACTTGATTTTGATCGACATTAATCTCTAAATAGCCACTCAGATTATTACGATTCATTCTTTTGATAGCCGTTTTTTTATCAGTGACAGATTTCACCACATCACTGCGATTATTCTTGATGAAACCGTCTCGTAATTGTGATTGTGAACTTATGACGGCAATTTTGTCCGAATCGCCACTACTTTGATATCCTAAATAGCTGGCACCCATAATAATTCCAAACATCAAAAAGGGGCCAAGTATCAGCATGACAAAACTCCATGACTTGACTTGTCGCAAAAAAGTCTCCATCGTTACGATCCAAAGTTTATTCATGGTCTTCACCTACTTTCAAACGGAAGATCTCATCAAGCGTTGGCGGCTGTTGACTAAATTCTTCGATATATTTTCCCTGAGTTAGTGCTTCAAAAATAGCTGGGCCAGCTGTTTCATCGTCTAAATCGAGAATGAAACGTTTCTCTTCGTGTTGCTGCACCTGGATAACGTGAGGTAGCTCTTCTAATTGGGTTTTGGACCAATCAGTCGTAACTAATATTCTCGTTTTTCCAAATGACTGGCGAACAGCTCGAACTGTTCCGTTTAGAACAACTTGACCATTACGTAACATTACAAGTCTGTCGCAAAGTTCTTCTACGTTTTCCATATCATGACTAGAAAAAATTATCGCTGCTCCTGCTTGTTTGGCTTGGAGAATGGCCTGTTTCAAAAGATCAGAATTGACGGGGTCCAAGCCGCTGAAAGGTTCATCTAAGATGATCAGCTTGGGATCATGGATCAGTGTACAGATCAATTGTACTTTTTGCTGATTACCTTTGGATAAATTCTTAATCTTATCCTTCTTTTCTCCTTTAACAGCAAAGCGTTCCAACCAGTCATCGATTTTGGGACGAATCAACTTTGCGGGCTGATTTTTTAACCGTGCCAAGTAAACAATTTGTTCTTCAATGGTCAATTTAGGCATCAAACTTCGTTCTTCCGGCAGGTAACCAATTTGATTGAAAACCTCTTCTGTAATTGGTTGCCCATTCCATGTGATCACGCCTTGATAGTTGATGAAGTTCAAAATGCTGTGAAAAGTTGTCGACTTACCTGCACCATTTTGACCGATCAATCCTAAGATCTGTCCATCAGCTACATCAAATGACACATTATCTAAAGCTCGTAGTTTTTCGAAATTTTTACTAATTCCTTGAATATTTAACATCTCACCGCCCCTTTTAAATTCAATTATACAGGATAGAACATTCTTTTGTGGCATTATCTGTGCTAGCATGATATTTAACAACTTTGGGGGGATTTTTTATGACTGATAAACAAAAAGGCTTCTTTTGTGCAATCTTTGGTCCCGTTCTTTGGGGATTTTCTGGTAGCATTGCTCAATATTTGTTCACCGAAGAAAGTATCCCTACCCAATGGATAGTTGGTATCCGTTTATTAATCGCTGGTCTACTATTGGTAATTTGGTGCTACTTCATTGACTCCCGGGAACTATTTGCCATTCTCAAAAAGCCTCGTTATATCGTCCAGTTGTTAGCCTTTGGTTTGTTAGGAATGTTACCTGCACAATATACTTACTTTATGGCCATCAAATATGGTAATGCCCCAACTGCCACGGTTTTACAATTTTTGGGACCATTATTCATCATTCTCTACATCTCTCTGCGAAAATTACAAATGCCTCGAAGAATTGATATAATTTCAATATTTTTAGCTATTTTGGGGACCTTTCTACTGGTTACCCATGGTCATATCAATCAATTAATGCTTTCACCCGCAGCTGTGGCTTGGGGTGTTGGAGCTGGTATTAGTCAAGCCTCTTATACATTACTGCCTCGTGAGCTACTGCAACGTTTCGATGCCAGAATCGTCACTGGTTGGTCAATGCTCCTAGGTGGAATCGTCTTTGCACCATTCGCTGATCTAACCCATGTGCCACATTTAACTGGCATTGCCTGGCTTTGTATCCTCTTTATTATCATTGGTGGAACAATGTTTTCATACTTGTTCTATTTACAAAGTCTAAATTATCTAACTCCAGCTACTACGGGGATGTTAAGCGCATTTGAACCCTTGACGGCTACTATTCTAGCCATCACTGTTCTCAACACCAAAGTTTCTACCGCTGAAATTGCTGGTGCATTGTTGATTTTAGGCATAACATTCTTACAAGCCCTGCCACCCAATCTTTTCAACTTACGCAAGTATCAAAAAACCAATTCTTCCAAATAGTAGAATTGGTTTTTTGATTGTCAATAGCCATTGGCCTTATTCAATTGACTTAAATTTTCATTAATATTCTTATCGGCAGTATTCAAAGCTGAATTGATGTCGCCACCATTATAAACAGTTTCCATTGCTACCTCTTCCAATTGACGTGTTAGCTGCATCCCTTCCATCAAAATACCTGAATTAGAGAAGTTGGGTTTTGCAGTCGCTAGTTGTTGACCGGGAACTTTGGCTTCAGGACTCTTTGCATAAAGATCCTTTAGAATCGAAGTTTTTTGTGAGTCCTTATTTAAAGCTAAATAACCGGTAGCCTTTTGCCATTGAGCTTGAACATCTGGTCTTAAACTATACTTGATAAATTCAAAGGCACCTTGTTGAACGTCTTTAGGCTTATCATTTGAAATCCATAAGGCTGCTCCACCAATGGCAACACCGTTGGCTTTTTTGCCATCTGGATGTGGGAAGTAAGTAATACCAAGTTCACTTTTATTATTAGTTGTCAATTGACCGATACTTGCTGAAGATTGAATGAAAATACCAACTTTATCAGCTAGGAAACCGGCGGTTTGGTTAGCACCGGCACTGGCACCTGAACCATAGTCCAGAAAGTCGCCTGACTTGATATTTTGCTTGATCCAATTCAAAAATTCAACTGTATCAGGGTTATTAATATTAACTTTTGTTGGATTACCCGTGTGACCATCATTGTTATTAGCTAACTGACGGTTAGCATTTGCTAAAGCTTGTTCCAAGAACCAACCGTAAACTTGAACCGTCATTCCTTTAACTTTGTGGCCTGATTTTTCATATAACTGTTGGGCAACACGTGTGATATCAGAATAGCTTGGCGAAACTGGTGGTGGAGTAATTCCATACTTTTTCAACAATGAAGCATTGTAATATAGTACCGGTTGAGAAGTATTGAATGGCATTGCTTGTTGCTTACCATCGTTAGAATAAAAAGCTCGAGCTACTGATGAGATCTTATTAACATCGTAATGATCAGCATCAATGAAGTTCTGAACTGGAGTTATATAGCCACTGTGAATCATTTGCGCTGTGGAAATATCAAACGCTTGGAATACAGCTGGTGAAGTGCTTGTATTGTGAGTTTGTAGGATTTTTTGAATCGCTTCATCGTATGTTCCTTGATATTTTGGAACTACTTTATATTTATTCTGTGACTTGTTAAAACCGTCAACTACTTGCTGTAGAGCTTGTTCAGAAGGTCCACCCATCTCATGCCAGAAAACGATCTGTGTTCGATTATCTTTGACAGCTGACTTAGCAGAAAGGGATCTGCCAAACAATGCTACAAAGGCAATTCCTAAAACTAAAATTAATGGTACAACTAATTTTTTATATTTCATAATTACTTAACAGCCCCCTCGTTCATTCCTGACCTAAAGTAATGCTGTCCGATAAATAAGACAATGATCGTCGGGATAACGATGATTGCTGCACTAGCTTGAATCATTCCCCAGTCGTTGAAAGTCTCTTCGGATTGCAATTGTCTCAGTCCATTTTGAATAACTCGCGAGTTGTTACTAAAAGTGGTCAACATTGGCCAGAGATATTGGTTCCAGGCGCCTAGAAAACTATAAGCACCTAATGTGATCATACTGATCTTGTTGTAAGGTAAAACAATGTGCCAATAAAATTGGAAGTGATTCAAACCTTCAATATCTGACGCTTCCTTTAATTCAGCTGGAGTTTGCATGAAAGATTGACGTAACATGAAAGTCCCGAAAGCTGAAGTCAAAAATGGAATGATCAAAGCACCATAATTATCCAAGAGTCCCATGTGCTTGATTGTCGCAAAGTTAGGAATGATTTCAGCTTCAAAAGGAAGCATCATCGTTACTAAAAAGAGAGTGAACAATAATTTTCTAAAACGGAATTTTAAGAAAACAAAGGCATAAGCACTCATTGAACAAAATAGTAATTGGGTAAACATTGTTACTGTCGCAATCACCACTGTATTAGCCAAGTAACGCAAAATTGGTGTTTTAGTGAAGGCTGCCACATAGTTATTCAAAGAAATATCAGTTGAAAATAGATTACCTTTTGCAATATCCATTGTTGGCAAGAAACTAGTCCAGATTCCAATAAAGAATGGCGCTAGGATAATGACTGCCAATACGATCAACAAAATATAATCAAAAACTTTTTTTAAAGCTGCACGCTCGTCAAAACTTTCCATTAATAGTTCACCCTCTTCTCAAGGAATTTGAATTGGAGCAAGGTGAAGAAGGCAATAATAATCGTTAAAATAATTGCTTCTGCACTAGATTTAGCATAGTTGCCACTATAAAAGGCATCTTTGTAAATTCGATAAACTAGCATATTAGTGGCGTTAGTAGGACCACCTTTAGTAATCAAGTCGATCAAACCAAAACTCTTGAAGGCCTCAATGATCGTAATCGTTGAAACGAAGAACAGAGTTGGTGAGATCATGGGAACCGTAATGTGGAAAAATTGGAAATTGCTAGAAGCTCCTTCAACATCGGCAGCTTCATACAATGTACTTGGAACAGACTGCATTGCCCCTAGTAGAATTAGGAACGTAAAGCCCAGATTCATCCAGACGGTTGTGATAATAACGGCCCACATTGCACTATTTGGATCGGTTAGCCAGTTGACAGCTGGTAAGTTCAACCAGCTACTCATTAAGGCAAAGAAACCAGTCGATGGGTTGAAAATAAAGAGCCAGAAGATGGCAGCAACTGAGACGGAGACACCCATGGTAAGAGAATACAAAGTTCTAAAAATGGCAATTCCCGCTAACTTTTGACTAGCTAGATGGGCTAATAACAGACCTAACGCCACGGTGAAGAAAGTTACCCCCACAACATAGGCCAAAGTTACTACCATACTAGATATAAAGTCTGGTGAAGAGATTAAATTGACATAGTTTCCCAAACCAACATAGACCGTTGTTTTACCCAAGGTATTGGTCAAAAAGAGACTAATATAAAGTGTTTTAAACATCGGATAAAATACGAATAATCCTAAGATCAATAATGATGGTCCAAGAAAAATAAGCGCATAGTAATTATCTTTAGCATTCAAACGAAAACTGTGACGTTTAGCTTTAACAGCTTTCTTTTCTGAAATGACATCATCTGTAGAGGTTTTAAGCATTGACTACTTCCTCCTCACTTTTAGTGATATTGACACCATCACTATTGAATACCAAAGCATGACCCGAAGCAGTTACTTTGATCATGTCATAAGCTTTATAATCAGCTTCACTTGGTACAATGATGGCAACTTCCATATTATTATTGTTCATCTTGGCATAGACGATCTTCTCATCGCCCAAAAATTCAACGGTTCTAACCGAGGCATTAGCGTCCAATTCTTCGGCGTGTTCAATCATCATTTCATTAGGTCTAATACCAACTGTAAAGTTATCCTTGGGAACTTGTTGATCGATCTGCAATTCAAAGTCATTGTTAACGTTAATGCGACCGTCAGCAATCCGACTGGCAGGTAGAATGTTGATTGGTGGAATTCCAAAGAAGCTGGCAACAAATTCGTTAGCGGGATGCTTGTAGATTTCAGTCGGTGTACCAATCTGTTGTACTTTTGAGTCATGCAAGACCATGATGTGATCGGCCATCGTCATAGCTTCAACTTGATCGTGAGTAACATAGATCAAGGTTAAGCCTAATTTTCTTTGTAAAGCGTAGATTTCTTGGCGCATTTTGATTCGTAATTGAGCGTCAAGGTTAGACAATGGCTCATCCATCAAACAAATCTTGGCATCACTGGCCACAGCACGGGCTAATGCAACTCGCTGTCTTTGTCCACCAGATAGTTCTCGAGGTTTACGGTCTTTCAAATCTTCCAAATTAACCATCTTGAGTGCTTCATTAACTCGAGAATCAATCTCATCTTGAGAGTTGTTCTTACGAGCCTTGAGTCCAAAGGCAACGTTATCCCAAACGCTTAAGAATGGGAATAAAGCATAGCTTTGGAAAACCATCGTGAGATTACGATCCTTGGGTGGTAAATCGTTAACCAATTTGTCATCAATTCTAATCTCACCGCCACTGATTGGCGTTAAACCAGCGATCATCCGCAAGAGCGTACTCTTACCGCATCCTGATGGTCCAACGATCACGAAGAATTCCCCAGTTTCAATTTCAGCATTTACATCATTTAAAACGTTTTTTTCTGAATCATAACTTTTAGTAATATTTGTTAAAGTTGTAGACATTATCCGATACCTCCAAATAAATCATTGGTTATAGTATGGGATTGGAATGTTTATATATAATCTATTTTCTGTAAATTTACTGTAAAAAAAATAGACTGTTTTCACAGTCTAAGTTAAGAAACTTTACAAAAATAGTTTTGAAAATTTAGGCCTGTAGTTGGTCGTAATCTTCGTCAGTAACCTTTTCAAGCCATTCTGATTTACCTTTAGTAATGGCAACATGACTGAACCAACTATCTTTCGTAGCTCCATGCCAGTGTTTAACGCCCTCCTTAATGACCACAACATCGCCCTTTTTCAATAATTGAGCTGGTTTGCCCCATTCTTGATACCAACCGTTTCCACCAGTAACTAGTAAAATTTGATAACCATCGTGATGAATATGCCAATCGTTGCGACAACCAGGTTCAAAAGTAACATTACCAATCCCAAAATCAATATTGTCTTCGTGACTAACTAAATTTTGTAAATAGCTTTGCCCGATGAAGTATTGCGCATAGGCATCGTTTTTTTCTCCAGTGGCAAAAACTCCGTCAGTTTTTAAATTTTCATTTTTTACCATACTATTTTTCATCCTTACAAATTTCCTTAGCACGATTGAAGGCGCTCCAAGCTTTAGGCCAACCAGCATAAAATGCTAAGTGTGTAATTTCAGCGACAATTTCTTCTTTCGTGATACCATTTTTCTTGCCTATTTTTAAATGTGCATCTAATTGTTCCAAGTTTCCGGCTGAAATAATACTGGCAATCGTGATGAGCGAACGATCATGTGCCGAAAGTTCAGATTCCTTACTCCAAACTTCTCCAAACAATACATCGTCATTTAAAGCTGCAAATTGTGGAGCAAACTCTCCAAGTGCGTTGCGTCCTGCCGTTTGTTTTACCATAATCAATTCCTCCTTGCTTCGATAAATACATTAAACAACTTAAAGTCAACTTTAAGTCAAGTTAATAATCAAAAGAATTGAAACTGGGGCATAAATTTGGAATAAAAACATCGTTTCTTTTGCTTAATGTAAAAATAGAGCGGCAACTCGATTTTGAGTTGCCGCTCTATTACATGAAAAAGTGTTTTAATTTTTAAGCGTAATATCTATTTATCACGCTTATTAACGATCTTCTAAGTAACTATGATTCAAGCTCTGCAGGTAATCGGAGAATTGTTCACTATCTTCGATATGTCCATTTTCCTTACCTTTGTACCAGTCTAATTTATCATTCAAAACAGTCCAACTGTCTTGAAGTTGTTGAAATTCAACTTCGAAGTTACGACGGACTTCTTCTAAAAGCTCGATCCGTTGATTTATAGTTGAATCGCCTTGGGCACGCAATTTAACATATCGTTTCAACTGCTCAATAGTCATCCCGGTACTCTTCAGATGTAACAAGAATCGAACCCATTTAGCGTCTTGATCGGTGTAATAACGTACTCCACTATCAGTTCGATGAGGTCTGATCAGTCCTTCTTTTTCGTAATAGCGCAAAGTGGGACTATTCAGACCAACTAATTCTGAAAAATCACCGATACGATAATGTTTTTCCGTCTCTACAGGCATTTCTTTCACCTCTATTTAAATAACTGCCAGCCAACTCCTAAAGGTCAACACCACCGTCAACTCTTAAGACCTGACCTGTGATAAAATCGTTTTCCATTAAATAAACATAAGCTGACGCTACTTCTTCGATTTTTGCCACGCGTCCTAAAGGAACATTTTCAGCCACATTGGTTTGTTGTTGAGCCAATTGCTCTGAGTCCATCGCTCTCCACAAACCAGTTGGGGTCCACGTTGGTGAGACTGCATTGATACGATAATTAGGAGCTAATTCGACAGCCACTCCCTGCACCATGGTATTGATAGCTTGATTACCAATAATAGCTCCAGAAGCATCATAGGGATGGCCACCTGAACCAGAAGTTAGAATAATTGAACCATGGTTACGTAAATGTTTGCTGGCAATTTGAACTAATTGCAAATTAGCGAAGAACTTATCATCGATAGCTTTGCGAATATCAGCGACCGAATTATTCAAAAAGCCACCGCCCATTGCACCACCTAACATCGAAATAATGTGATCGAAAGAACCATATTTTTCAAAGAAATGTTCCAATTGTTTTTCATCTTGAGCATCTAATGAGCTGCCTTGAATATTATCGTCATATCTTAATTTATTAACTCGCTCTTGATCACGGCCGATGACATAAACGTCAGATTCTTTATGCTTAGCCATAATAGCGACTTCTTTTCCAAAGCCTGAAGTGCCACCGATTATTAGAATTTTTTTATTTTCTAAATCCATCTTAATACCTCAATCATTCATTAGATTTCAATGCGCCGATCATATCGATATGCTGCAGTTTCTTGTGTGTTACTAGCATAACAATAGCTGTGAAAATTATCATCAATAAAGTAGCTATCAAATATCCCAACAGATGGATCGTTAATGGGAAAATGACTTGTTCTGTCGCGGCTTGTTGCAGAATATAGGCGGTCAATAAATTACCGACCAAATAACCAACAATAATCCCGACGATCGTCAAAATAATGTTTTCACGAACAATATACATCGTTACCTCATTATTATAAAACCCTAAAACTTTAATTGTCGAAAGCTCTCTAATTCTTTCTGAAACGTTGATATTCGTCAAGTTATATAAAACGACAAACGACAGGATTCCCGATAAGAGGACGAAAATCAAAATAATTGGTTTCAAGGATGATGACATCTTTGAGACGGTACTCAAAACATCGTGCGTATAGCTAGTCCCCATAACCTCACCGGTTGCTAATAATTGATTGGCCAAATGTGTTCGCTCTTTAGAAGTCTGGGACTTCAATTTCAGCAGCAATGTATTAGTTGTAGCCTTTTGACCAAACTTTTCTTGGTAAGTTTTTGGACTCAAATATAAGAAATGACCGATAAAGTTTTCTGTGATGGCACCGACTTTTAGTTGGACCTTTTTACCAGCCGTAGTTTTGACAGTAATCGTATCGCCTTTTTGAACCTTTAATAGTTGCGCCGTCTTCTCGGATAAAATTACGTCCTTTTGTTTTAAACTATTATCCAGATGAACATATTTCTTGAATTTGTCAACTGAAGTTGGGGTATAAAGGTTGACATCATTGACTTTTTGACTGCCTTTATCAAGGTTGACCGTTGTCGAGTTAATTGCCAGACTATTCTGATATTGTTGATCAGCTTGTAAAACTTTCGTAACTTTGGTCAATTTGGCTTGATCGTTTAACTTCACAATGGCTTGATATTTGAAAATATCGCTATATTGCTGGTCACCGCTGGCTCCAATCGAGTTTTGAATTCCAAAACCAGTTAGGATCAAAGCAGTACCACCAGCAATACCGATAATCGTCATAAACATTCGGGACTTGAAACGAAAGAGATTTCGATAACTGACTTTACTATTAAAACTCAATCGGTTCCAAAGCGGTTTGATGCGTTCTAACAAAATTTTCTTTGCTGATTTCGGTGCCTTAGGTCTCATTAAAGCAGCCGGACCTTCAATTAGTTCACGACGGACCACGATAACTGCTGCACCCAAAGTAGCCAGCAACGAGAAAATCAAGGCAATCAGAATGACCCACCATTGCAATTCAACTACCCAATTGAGATCAATATACTGCTTATAGAGTGCTAAAACGATTCTTGGCAAAGTTTCATTACCGATTACGGCTCCTAAAAGAGCTCCTATAACGCCAGCTGAAATTGCATAGTAATAATAATTACGTGAAATTTCCCATTTGGTATAACCGAGTGCTTTGAACGTCCCAATCTCGCCTCTAGCTTCCTCAACCATTCTAGTAATCGTTGTGAAGGTTATTAAAGCAGCAATCAGGAAGAAAAAGACTGGGAAAACATTAGCGATGGCAGCGATTCGATCAGAACTTTCACCATAGGCCGAAAATCCTGGCAAATCAGATCGTGTTTGCCAAGTATAATTAGTCTTTGATTGCTTAAGAATCTTTGCTTTAGCAGCATCCAATTGTGCCTGTTGCTGACTAGCCATTTGCGGATTCAGCTGTTTCAATTGATCAAGTTGTTTTTGTTGCTGATTCAAGGTCGTTAAATAACTAGCTGACAGTTCTTCAGTTCGTTGTTGAGCCCGATTTTTAAATTTCTTCTTCAATAAACTCAACTTATGATCAACATCGTCTTTGTAATTGTCGTTGAAGGTATTTTCTTTCTTTAAACTTGGAAAACGAACGTTGAGCATTGTGGCAACTGACAAGTTCATTTGTTTAGCCGGAATATAGGCAAACAATTGAACTTGTCCATCTGAAATATTGGTCGTTCCTCGAGATTGATTATCGATGTACTGTGGCGAATCTGCAAAACCGACTATCTTGTATGATTTTTGACTTAAGCCAGAATTATTTGCAAATTTAAATTGCTGATTCAATTTATAACCATACTTCGATTGGGCCCGTTTATCTAAGACGATCTCATTGTCATTCTTTGGCAAGCGACCACTCTTCATAATCAGCTGGTTTTGTTTCGATTTAGCAGAATAACCGTACAAGGCCACGGCAACTTTACTTTTTCCACCAATTACATACTTAAATTTCGTAGTTTCTACTTGAGCACCGGAAACCTCTTTCGCAAGATCGATATCTTTCTTAGTAAATCCAGTTGTTGAGAGGACTTGAATATCGGAGAGGTTTTTTTGACTGACAGTTTTATCCAAAGAATCATTCAAACTAGGGCCAGCTGCTTTCACACCAACGAAAATCAGGACACCTAGCATGATGATCAAGATAATGGCGATAAATCGTCCCTTAGACTTTCTCACGTCTTGCCACATATTTTTTGTTAATGGACTCATTTTTTTCACCTACCATTCGATATCCTGGACTGGAGTAGGCGTGGGATTGTCGGTAATTGACTGCACTTTAGCATCGTGGATTCGAATCACCCGGTCAGCCATCTTAGCCAATTCGGAGTTATGAGTAATAATAATGACGGTTTTATCATCATCGTGACTTGCTTTTTGTAACAGCGTTAATACTTGCTTACCTGTTTCATAATCGAGTGCGCCTGTTGGTTCATCGCACAACAATAGTTTGGGATTCTTGGCTAAAGCTCTAGCAATAGCTACTCGTTGCTGTTCCCCACCCGACAATTGGGATGGAAAGTTATCGATCCGCTGTTTTAAGCCAACTGCTGTCAAAATTTCACTAGCATCTAAGGCATCAGGCACGATAGCTGAAGCCAGTTCAACATTTTCTTTGGTCGTTAGATTAGGAATCAAATTGTAAAATTGAAAAATAAAGCCGACATCATTGCGCCGATATGTAGTCAATTCACGCTCGGAAAATTTTGCAATATCAGTTCCATCAATGATGACTTGTCCATCAGTTGGCGTATCCATACCACCTAAAATATTGAGCACCGTTGATTTACCAGCTCCACTAGGGCCTAAGATCACGGTCAATTTGCCTTGATCTACGTCAAAGGTCAACTTGTCGTTGGCAATGATCGTGGTTTCTCCCATCTGATAACGTTTCGATTCATTTCTTACTTCAATATATGCCATTGTTCTCACCTTTCCTCATTAATATCTATTATATAAAAAAGCGAGTCCATCGCAAAAAATAATAAAAAAATTCCAAAAAAAGAAGCCTAATTGAATTCACAAATCAGACTTCTAAAAATTTATTTTTACCAAATATTTACACGTTTATCTTCGTCTAACCACATACCATCGCCTGGTTTAACATCAAAAGCAGGATAAAATTCATCCATGTTTTGAGCCATCACATTAGCACGCAATGGAGCTGGTGAGTGAACATCGATTGAAAGGAACATTTCGGTCAATTGCTTAGTTGACTTATTTCTCCAAACTTTTGCCCAATTAGTAAAGAAGGCTTTGACATCAAAGTCACTATCTTGTTTAGCAGCTTCCAAGGCACAACGCAATCCTCCAACGTCAGCAACATTTTCACTAACAACTAAGGTTCCGTTAACTTTACTGCCAGCATAAGGAATGCCATCGAATTCATCGATCATCTTCTTGGTAAGATCTTTGAACTTAGCATAGTCTTCTTTAGTCCACCAGTTATTCATATTACCGTATTCATCGAATTGAGCTCCATTGTTATCAAAGGCGTGGGAGATCTCATGAGCAATTACGGCACCAATTCCACCGAAGTTTTGGCTATTTGTTTGTTGCAAACTATAGAATGGAGCTTGCAAGATAGCTGCTGGGAAGGTGATGTCATTTCTGGATGGATCATAACAAGCATTGACCATATGTCCTGGCATCAACCACTTTGTTCGATCAACTGGTTTGTGATATTGATCTAAGGAATCTTGAACGATCAATCTTCTCAAGCGAACAATATTATCATATAATGAATCATTTTCATTAATCTCAAATTTGCGATAAATATCTTGGATCTTGTCAGGATAACCAACTTTGATGACGATCTTATCCAACTTCACGATGGCTTTCTTCTTGGTATCTTCACTCAACCAAGCGTTGTCACTTAAGCGCTGTTCATAGATAGAGATCATCTTTTCTACCATACTTTTAACGTCAGCTTTGGCCTTTTCACCAAAGTACTTTTGACCATAAAAAACACCGACAACTTCACTGAACATACCTGAAGACAAGTGATAAGCATACTTGGTCCGATTTTGTAGTTCTTTAGCACCACTTTGAGCCAATTGATATTCACCAATCGTTTGACGGAATTCTTCATCCAAAATCGAAGCGTTGCCAGTCAAGAATCTGACCATCATCCAAGCTTTAATATTTTCAAAAGTATCGTCATTAACGAGTTTATCTAAGTTGTCTAAATATCTTGGTTCAGTAATGATAACTTGTTCTGGCGTGTCATTAATTAAACCAACTACCAAGCTCTTCAAGTCAAGCTTGTCTGATTTTGTTACAAAGTCAGTGAACTTCATTGGGTTATAGGACTTAGTATAGTCGGCCCATTCTTCAGAACTCTTGACGATCGGAACTAAGGACTTATCAAATGCTAAAGCTTTTTCAACAATATCTTTAGCGTCATCTAACTTATAACCAATCATCGATAACAATCTTCCGGCAACTTCACCATATTTAGCTAACAGTTGCTTACCTGATTCATTATCTTCAGCATAGTAAGACTTGTCTGGCAAAATCAATCCCGCACCACCGATATATAAAGCATTCTTGGCGGTATTTTTCATATCGGCGTCGACTGATCCATCGATTGGCAATGAAAAACCATCCTTGGACAATTGAGCCATATTGTCACTTAGATCTTGCAAACTATTCAAATCACTAATGCGTTGCATATCTTTCAAAATTGGTTGTTGATGGAACTTACTCAAATGATCAACATTATTGGCCAAACGATACAATTTGATTGCCTGCAACATCAAGTCATCATTGATTTTAGTTTCATCTGTCGCAAAGTCGTGAAAGACTTCCATCATTTTCTTTTCAACATCTTGATCGAGATCTGTGAATCCACCAGTACGTGACTTATCGGCTGGAATTTTCGCTTTTTCTTGCCAAGCACCGTTGACAGCTAAATATAAATTATCTTTAAATTCGGCTGGTTTAGCGTCAAACATATCGCCAGCACCACCGACTACTCTATTCATTAACATATTCTTCACCGCCATGTAATAATAATATTACTACTATATCACAAACCAATTTTATTAGAAAAATTTTCATCTTTCTTAAATCCGAATATTTATTGAATCTTTGTGAAGGCATACTTTTCAATATCTTAGGTAATCATCAACGTTATTATACTGAGAAGTTTCAATTGAAAATTGATATAACAAACACGTTAAATAGGAGTCCAAATTTTTTATTTGGACTCCTATTTATTCTAAACTATTCAATCCTTAACTATTGTGGCGGCTAACTCCCCAACCTTCTTAGTACCTGTTGAAGATTTAGCTGATAATTTTAAGTTATCACTATTAGTGATAATCACCATCGTAGTAGTTTTCTTACCAGCATCCTCAACTTGATTAAGGTCCATGATTGCGATTGGATCGCCTATTTTAACAGTGTCGCCTTCTTTTACCAAAATTTCAAACGGTGAACCTTTTAGTTCAACTGTATCAATACCCATGTGAATTAGTAACTCTAAACCATCAGTTGTTGAGATTCCAATCCCATGTTTTGTCTCAGGTACCATTGAAATTGTTCCAGAAACTGGAGAATAAAATTTACCGTCTTCAGGTCGAAAGCCATAGCCATCTCCCATCATTTTTTGACTAAATACAGGGTCTTCAACTTCTGATAAGTCGATAACCTGACCATTACCAATAGCCATTAGGGCTTGATCATCTTTACTTTTACCAAATAATTTGAACAATTATCTTACCTCATTTGGATTTAAATATTTTGTTAAGTCAGAAAAATTATCAATATAATTATCTGCCTTACTCTTCACTTCTTCATTAGCATGTGAGATACAAAAAGACAAATCAGCCCTCTCAAACATTGGGGTATCATTTCCTGAATCTCCCACAACAATAATCTCACGATTGTAACGTTCACGAATTGCATCAACTGCGGTTCCCTTAGAACACCCTTGTGCAGAAATTTCAATTCGCTGTTGTGTTCCTCCCTCATAAATAGAAAGTTTAGGAAACATCTTCTTTAATTCTGCAAAAACTTTATTAAATCGATTACCGGGTCGAGCATTTATCTTATATACTTTCATGTTTGAAACTGTTTCAAATGGATCATCTAAAGTTATTAAATTCATGCCCCATAATCGTTTAGTATCTGTAGCCTTATACGAACCAACTCGACTGATTCCATCTAAGGCATCAAAAATCACATGGTTTGTCTTCAGATAACTTAGGATGTCATCTAGATCTTTTCTTTGCAAAGGCTCATCAACTAGGACTTCTCCACCAAATCCAGTAATTGTCGATCCATTGAATCCAATTTTTATATCCGCCCTAAGATTATTTTCTTGCTCTAAATAATTTATTTCTTTAATAGACCGTCCCGTTGCAATGCCCAAAATATAGCTTTCTTTCAATTCGGAAAAGGCCTTTAAATCAGCCTTTTGAACTGAATGTGAGTCCATTACAAAAGTTCCATCTAAGTCGGTAAGTATTATCTTTTTTTCTGTCATATTACTCACCCATCCCTAAGACATCTTGAATCTCCATCTTTAAGACATTAGCGTGACCACCGTAGATTGATTGCATCTGCATACCTGATTCATTGAATCCCATGGCTCCAAGATTATTAACAATTGTATCCTTATCAACAACGCTCTTGTCTTTAACATTGATTCTTAAACGAGTAATACATGCATCTACATCAGTGATATTTTAAGGACCACCATGTGCTTCAATCAAGGCCAAAGCTTGTTCATGTGTTGACAACTTAGCAGTTGATGAAGTAGTAGCTGTTACCTTACCTTCATCTTTAAGAGTATGAACTCCCATTTTCTTTCTAGTTTCATCCTTACCATGAAGTTTAATATCCTCAGTATTATCATCACGTCCTGGTGTCTTGCAGTCAAACTTCAAAATAGCAAATCTAAATACAAAGTAATACATCGCAAAGCAGAAGACACCTACAATTGGCATAATATACCATTTTGTTTTTGTTCCTTGAAGAACCCCGTAAATAATAAAGTTAATCAATCCGTGCCCCGTAGGAGTCAAGTATGCTGCACCTAAAGCTGAAGTAACAGCCATTGTTAAACCTGCAAGAACAGCATGGATGGCATAAAGAGCTGGAGCTACGAACAAAAATGTAAATTCGATAGGTTCGGTAACACCTGTTAAGAAAGCTGTTGCGGCGGCTGCGAATAGCAAACTTCCAACTTTCTTCTTATTTTCTGGTTTGGCACAAGTATACATGGCCAGTGCAGCACCAGGTAAACCAAACATGTTGTACACAAATTTACCAGAACTAAAACGAGTGATCAGTGGATTAATTGCACCACCATGAGCTAATGAAGCCATATATGCGGCAATTGTACCTTGATATTGACGTCCACCAATCGTAAAAATACCACCTAATTCAGTTGTTCTAACTGGCCAATTTAAACCATGATGTAAACCAAATGGTAGTAAAAGACGTTCGATTACGCCGTAGAAGAATGTTCCAATTGAACCAGATTTAAGAATCAAAACCGATAGTGCAGCAATTCCTGTTTGAACTACTGGCCAAACAAAGAAAAAGACAACTGCAGTCATAGCCATGACTGGCATAATTAAAATTGGAACTAATCTTGGTCCGCTGAAGAAGTCTAGAACTGTTGGTACATGCATCTTAATAGCACGCTTATGAACAAAATAAACAATCACACCTGTAATAATTCCACCAAAAACATTTAAATCCATTGTTTGGATACCCAAAACTGTTGTCTGCATCTTATCAGCTAATGCTAGAGCAGCCTTAGTTGGATCCATTCCTGCCGTATCAACTAATTGACCAGATGCACTAAGTAAAAAGTTCATCATATATTGAAGTGTTAGATAACCTAAAAGTCCGGAAATAGCGGCAGATCCTTTTTCATGCTTTGCTAATCCAACAGCCACACCAACTGCAAAAATGACTGGTAAATTCTTAAATGCCGCTGATCCCATGGTTGATAAGAATCCCATAATAAATTGGAACGTGTGATTCTGCATCCATGGATACATTTTAACCGTGTCGGCATTAGTGAATGCTGAACCTAGCCCTTGAAGAATACCAGCTGCAGGTAAAACCGAAACTGGTAATAGAAAAGACCGGCCAAACATTTCAAAACCTCGAATGAGGTTATTTCTTTTTCCTGTACTTGCTTGAGCCCCCATATAAACATCTCCTTAATAATTGGATCACTTTTCATTTACTAAGGTATCATCATTATCTCAAGAATTCCCTTTTTATAAGGTTTAGACCTTAAAAGGTCAAATTTTACTTTAGCGTAAAAAATTACTCTGTTTTTGAATCGTGATTGACAATATATTCAAAAAATATGTCTGACGCTACATTAAGCATCAATCTTGAACGCATACGTTTTCTAGGTACAGGAGATTCATAGACCATCAAGTTGACATCACTGAGCTCTATAACAGATTTTGCATTGGTGCCCGTAATAGAAATAATCTTTGTACCATTTGCTTTAGCCGACATTAAGTACTTATTCACTAGATCATTGCCACCCCCTAGTGAAATTACAATAATCACGTCTTTGTTACTAGAAATATCGGCAATATCTCTGATGGCATACAATTCTTCATAATCGTTTGACCAATAATTCAGGAGTTTCAATTTACGATTTAGATCACTTGCTACACTGACACTAGATCCGCTACCAACACAAAAGATCCGTCTCGCTGAGTTAATTTCTTCTGCGAAAGCCCTAACCTTTCTTTCATTTTGCATGTCAATGGTCTTCTCAAAATCACCTTTAATGCGAGTTATTATTTTGTCAAAATTCTCAGTAATTTTCTGGTCATTTTGATCTTCATCCAAATATTGAGCTGCATCAAACTTCATTTGACTGAAGGAATCATAACCTAATTTTTTTGCAGCGCGAACTATAGTAGCACTTGATAAGAAAAGGCTATCTGAAATATCCTTTATTTTTAACTTATTAGGAACCTTAGAAGATATTACATAATCGATAATCAACTGCTCGTTAGCTGTTAAACCTTCATATTTATCAGCTATTCTTTTATAAAAATCGGAATTCATAAGTTTATGTAACCCCTTTCTATATTTAGTTTAAAAAAAGATGAGGCCATAGCCTCATCTTATCATTACTTAATTGGACCCTTTTTCGTTCTGTAAGCGAACTTTTCAAATCTGATTATCTAATAACACTAACAGAACATTTGGAATTATTAACAATCTTTGAAGCTTGTGAACCGATCGTGTTGCGATTTCTATTCTTATCTTCAACACCTACGATCACAAGATCTGGTTGGAAACTAGGAATCACTTTATCAACGATCGTTGAACCAGGATTACCTTCTGTTACCATCAAATGAATGTTCTTAACTCCATATTCTTCGGCTTTTTGTCCGTATAATTCTAGCAGTTTCTTGATTTCTCCACGACGTTCTTTCAATACTTCGGGATCAAGTGATTGGAAAATATTTAAATCACCTGTTTCCAATACTGACACAATCCCTAATTCTGCATCGTGATGTCTAGCAAGTGAGCAAGCATAATTAAACGCATTCTTAGATGAGACAAAGTCATCTGAATCGACACAGATCAAAATTTTCGAATACTCTACTTTTTCAACTTTGTATCTTTCTATTTCGTCCATCAATTAAGCCTCCTAGGACTATTTAAAATCGCGTCCCTTATTTTCTTGGAAATATTTATCAAACCGTTTTACATAGTTGTGGAACATGTAAGTCATCAACAACCAACGTTTGAACGATTTATCTTTATCGTAAAAGACTGTCGTTCCAATGCGATCTTGTTTGATCAATTCGTTAGCATAATCAGTTGCTTCGTTCTTGGCGGCGTATTTTTCAAATACTTTAACCGGAACACCTAGCCACAACTTATGTTGAGCCTTATTCTTATTAGCATAAACAGTTGGTTCATTTTCAAGACTGCCTTCAACATAATCTTCGACCACGTATTGGGCCAAGTTATAACCATTCAACGTTACAAAGAAACTACTTCTACCTTGACGCAAGTTGATTTCAAAGAATTTGAATGTCTTATCACGTGA
Source organism: Companilactobacillus sp. FL22-1 (assembly GCF_043951805.1). NCBI lineage: Bacteria > Bacillati > Bacillota > Bacilli > Lactobacillales > Lactobacillaceae > Companilactobacillus > Companilactobacillus sp. FL22-1. The sequence goes on along the minus strand of NZ_JBINJY010000003.1, from coordinate 84,318 downwards.
GTCATACTTCATATCGAAGTTAGCATAACCAGTAAATTCAATATCCTCTAAGAATTTTTGGACCTGGTCATAAACATCCTGATTGAATTCTGGGATGATAGCCACATAATTACCGATTGCTTGAGGTGTAGGATCTTCCAAAATTGGGTGACCTAAACACATCATCTTAACGTGATGTTCCTGATCAACGTAAGCGTTCAAAACACGCATGTTAGAGTCATCACCAGGGATGAAGTCTTGTAGGATCAAGTCTGATGTATAACCATTATCATAAATTTTGCCAACAATACTCATATATTCTTCTTGGGAATGAATTGTGAAAGCCTTTTTCCGACCTTCAAAATGAATATCCAACCATTCAACACTATTGGCAGGTTTCAAAGCTACTGGGAAATTAAAAGGAACATCCAAGTCAGTCTTTGTTTCGTACATATCTTTTGTAATAATCTTAGTTAATGGATGTGGCAACCCATGTTCTTCGGCAACTTTGTAGAAACTCTCTTTATTATTCAATGATCTCAAGAAATCATAGTCAACATATGGGCAGACAAATGTTTTCGACAATTCCTCTTTATGTTTACTGATCAATTCTGCATAACCATCGCCACAAGCTAATAAAATTACTGGTTCTTCATGATTTTGATAGATTTTGGCAATTTCACGCATTTTTTCAATAAAAACAGGGTCTTCAGAAAATCCTGGGTTTAGAGTTAAATCTAAGATCTTTGTATATCTAGTCGGTGCCAATTGGATATCGGCATAGGCTTTAACTGTGCCCCCATACAGTTCATGGAAAGCACGTGCCATTCCGTAAACATTCATGTCACTACCTAAAATTATAGGCGTGAATTTTTTTCCTGATTCAGTTTCGATAGGGATCAACCTCTTACTATATTAATTCTATTTTTAAATTTTCACACATTTCAAACAAAATTATACCATACTCACTTTATCACAACGAGGGGCACTCAATTATTTAATCGATTCAGCTTACGACTTTCTTAATTTATCAGCCTTTGTAGGACTTTTTAATTAACTTGATAATATGAAAAAATATCACTAAATCGTATAACGTCATAACGCCATTTTGAATATCGGATCGACGAAAAAGACCCCTGATTCCTAATTTGAAATCAGAGGATATATTATATTTATTTCACCAAAAGATGTTTTAATGTGAAATGCTTAAGCTTTTTCCAAATCAACAGTTTCTGAGTCAACGAATTCATTGGTCGAAATCTGATAATACTTATGATCATTTAAGATGACTTCTTTAGCTACTGGCCAACTGCTCAATGCACCTAAACCACGATTGCTCAACATCTTAGCTCGGCTATTGTAAAGGTGAGTCATCATCACATCTTTAGTTTTAACGACTTGTCTAGCATCCCGATATAAGTAAACATCCTCAGCTTTGACAAATGAATTTCCTAACACGTGATAATATTTTTGACCTTGCACTTGGATCATCTTATCGCTAAACCAACTGTAATTTGGCCGTAACTGATGTCCAACATTAATTTCACCATTAACTTTGTACGTCTGAGCATATTTCAAATCAGGATGAACGGTAATATACTGCATAAACTTAGCGCCTTTGACTGTAGAACTATCGTCTTCTGGTTCTACGGTCTCTATGGGTTTGGCTGGCTTATCTTTTTCGACTGGCTCAACTGTACTAGCTAATCTGAGTGAACCATTTAATTCTGGCTGTTCAATTGGTTGGAAGTTAACTTGATCTTCACAGACCAAGCCCTCTTCAGTTGCTTTAACGTGAACTTGTTGCTTATCAGCTTTAAAACCAACTTTTTGTGGCAAATTCAACTCAAAAGTACTCCCGACATATTCTGGACGAAGCTGTTCCGGAACTTCAATAATCAAATCTTCGTGCAAATTATTAGCTACTGCCACTTTATTTGAACCGTGGTATTCCACAGCTGGTTTTATGACCCAGTTTCCTTTATCGTGACGGCTGAGTAATTCAATTGAATTAATACCGGCCTTATCGACTGGCTTAGGATTCTTAGACGTACCGCTGCCCACTTCGATCCAGACATGATTCTTCAATTTGAGCGTATGCTCTTGGTCCTTGGGTACTACAAATTTCTCACCTATTTTTAGTGATTTCAAAGCATCAGCCGATTCAAACATTGAATCCATCTTTTGAACTTTTTGTGTATCAAACGTTGTCAAATCAAGTTCTTCCAACGCTTCACAACCAGCAAACATTTGTGACATATCACGAACTTGTTTGGTATTAAAACTGGTTAAATCTAACTTTTTCAATGAGCGACAATTGAGAAACATTTGACTCATATCAGTAACGTGACTAGTATCCATTGTTTTACCCCTACTTCTGTTCTAAATCTAACCCCTTACTTTAAATTTAGAAAAACTCACAAGTTTACTATAACAAACGTCCTATGTTTCCGTTACCAATAACAAAATCTTTTATTGTTTCTTAAACTTATTTTTATTTAAATGACTAAAAATACTCCCTGATCCTTAATCTAGAATCGGGGAGTATCTTTGTTCTTAAATTAAAATCATTCTATTTTTGATCAGCTACGACAACTTGTGGGTCAACATCAGGCTTCTTACCACCATCAATAAAGTAAACTTTATACCAAATCAAGAAGGTATAAATTGTCCAAACCTTACGACGATCATCGTTTTCACCACGATAACAACCATCGAGCATCTTCAAAATTGCATCTTGGTCAAAGAATTCACCAGCAAAATCTGAACTGAACAATTCACGGAAGTCTTCATAAACTTCTTTTGTCTTGATCCAGTCACGAATTGGTACTGGGAAACCAAGTTTTTCACGCTTAGCCCATTCAGAAGGCAAAGCACGTTCAGCAGCTACACGTAAAGCATACTTACTATCTTTACTATTTAGCAAATACTTCGTTGGGATACCCGCTGCCACTTTAGCCACTTCTTTATCCAAGAACGGAACACGTAATTCCATCGAATTGGCCATACTCATACGGTCAGCCTTCAAGATGATATCGTTTGCCATGAATTGGTGAAGGTCAAGATATTGCATCTTCTTAACTTCGTCATCATAATCACGTACTTTGTTGTAACTTCTCATCACGATATCATGAACTGAACGTGACTTTTCAAATTCAGGTTTGACCAAGTCGCTAGCTTCTTTTTCAGTAAAGATCTTAGCTTGACCGATAAAGAATTCTTCAGCTTTAGCAGTTGATTCATACAAATGTAAACGACCTGGGAAGTTTGGCATCTTCTTCAAGCCATGAGCCAACTTGTACTTAACACCCTTAGGTAACTTCTTCAAATCTTCAGCTACAACTCGAATAGCCTTTGAATGTGAGTGGAAACCATAGTTAGCATATCCTGCAAATAACTCATCGGCACCTTCACCAGATAAGATAACGGTAACGTCGCGGCTAGCTAATTTGGTAAGGAAATATAACGGTACACATGAAGGATTGGCATCAGGTTCATCCATATAATATTGAATCAATGGCAAGGACTTGATTGCTTCTTCTTTTGTAACGATACCACGAGTATTTTCGAGGCCTAATTTGTCAGCTAAGAGTTTTGCGGCAGAGCCTTCTTCATAAGTACTTGTATCAAAATCGATCGAGTAAGTATGTTGAGGTTTCAAAATAGCAGTAACGTAACTGGAATCAACCCCACTGGATAGTAATGAACCAACTGGAACATCACTGATAGAGTGTTCTTCAACTGATTGACGCAATGATTCGTCAATACGTTTAACTGTTTCTTCAAATGATAGGTTATTTTCTTTGAAGTCCATATCCCAGTACTTCTTAATGCTCAACTTGCCATTCTTATATGTGAAGTAGTGGCCTTCTGGAATGCGGAAAACATTCTTAAAGAAAGTTTCGTTCATTGCTGAATATTGGAAAGTCAAATATGGCTTCAAAGCAGCTTTATTTAATTCCATCTTGAAGTTAGGTTCTTTCAAGAAAGACTTGATCTCTGAACCGAAGATGAAAGTACCTTCACGATTGTAATAATACAATGGCTTGATACCAAAGAAATCACGGGCACCCGTCATATCACCAGTCTTTAGATCATAGATGACAAAGGCAAACATTCCACGAATCTTCTTCAATAAGCCTTCGATACCCCACTCTTCAAAACCGTGAAGTAAAACTTCAGTATCAGTTTCAGTTGTAAAAGTATGTCCAGCATCTAATAATTCTTTTCTAATACCTTGGTAGTTATAAATTTCACCATTGAAAATAATAGCTTTAGACTTGTCCTCGTTGTAGATGGGTTGCATTCCACTATTAATATCAATGATACTCAAACGACGGAAACCTAATGCAGCATTTCCATCGAATAATTCACCGGAACTATTTGGTCCACGGTGTTTGATTGTTTCCATCATTGCCTCAATCACAGGCTTTTTGTCTGCAATATTTTTATCTACGAATCCGACGATTCCACACATAAAAAAATTCTCCCTTATATTTCAAAACTTACATACCTTGTTGCGGCTCCGTAACCATAAATCTGTAAGCGTAATTTATTAGGATCGATATTAATGAAATACCCTGCCAATTCAGAGACTTCATTATAACGGCGATCCCACTTTTTGTTATAATCAGTCGTTAAACCGTGCTTCTTACCCATAAGGGCCGAACAATTTAATATTATATGATTAATTTCAGAAACTTTGTAGTTTTTTTCATAATGCATATGTCCACAAATATAAGTTGTTACTTTCGAGATACCAGTTGTCGAAAAATCATAACGAATATTCACGCCAAAGTCTCCAGTTAATTCATTTTTCAATTGCCCTGAAGCTTTACTATTGAATGCAACTAGTAACTGCTGTACTAAGTCACCATTAAAGTTTAACGCACTGCGTCCACTCGGACTAACAATATTGGCATGACCCATTACGACTACATGCTTATCGATCGTTCGTTCTAAAACAGTGGTTAGATCCTCCAATTGTTGCTCTCTGACTCCTCGAACTTTCTTAAAGTCATATTTTTTAGATCCATTACTAAGGATATAAGGAATATCACTCGTGTCAATAAAAATTATTCGAATATCACCTTTATCGTACCAGCCAATTTTAGAAACTGGATTCAACCGATGAATCGCCGACTGTTCAAAATCATTTTTAGTAACTAATGAATCATAGTCATCACGATGAAATGAGGCTGACTTAAAAAAGCGATGCTCGTCATACTTATCATTTTCGTCATGATTACCTTCCAAAATAAAAAATGGTGCTTTACTGGCTTGATAATTTTCTACTGCAAATTTCAAAATCCCTCGACTGATCTCTGGCTTATCACTACCATCCATCAGATCGCCTAAATGCACATTCAAGTCAACGCCGACATTATCACTAACTTTATTTGCCTCAATGATATGGCGCATACCATTAATTCCATAATAAGAAGCACTCACGACAGCCTTAGCATGAGTATCAGTTAGAACAGAAATTGTAACTGTATCGTCGGTGACATTTGGCAAAACATTATTCTGATAAACACCTTCAATATAATTAACCACAAACAGTCTCGGTTTCAATCTTCTCAAAAAGCTATCTGTCTGAGTTGAAATAAGTTCCGAAGGCTTGGGCAAAAGTGCCCGTTTCGCAATATCTGTAATCTTCAATTTACCGTTCTCCTAATATCCAAACCCTGGATATGAATATAGTAAAAAAACCATCTTAACGATGGTTAATTATGTCTCAATTATATATCAAAAATATGAAAAATAATCCAATCACGCTTACTTAAGAAGAATTTGATATGCTTTTCGATTTCCATGATCTTCTTCCATCGTAATGGTTCCTTTTTCAACAAAACCGCTATTCTCGATGATATGTTGCATGACTAAATTATCTGGATGTGTATCGATTCTGACATCGCGATAGCCAAGATAAAACGACATTGTCAATAATTGTTGAATAAGAGCTGAACTTAAATGTTCTCCTTGATGATCAGCCTCGATAGCAATTCGATGAATGACAGAATAAGTTACTTCGGAATCTTTGTCCCAAGTTCCAGAGGTCATATCTTGGTAATTTTTATCGTAGCCTTGTTGTAAAGCTGCAACACCAACGACTTCACCATTAAGCATCAATACAAAGCTGATATCTTCTTCAATATCTTGTTTTAAGATCTCATCACTAGGATAACCGCTTTGCCATTGATCAACTCCTCGATTTCGGAGAGTCTTCTTGGCACTATTGATAATTTCGATAATTCTTGGCAAGTCTTCGGGTACTGCCTGGCGTAAATAAATATTACTCATAAAATTGCCTCCTCATTTCATCAGAGTATTAAAACAGAAATACACACCAAATTGCAATAGTTTTATTTAACTTTTTTATTATTTTTATAAATAATTGAACTAATTAAAAATAGAAATAATGCGTATAAAAACGTTTGCCCAATCAATGGCCAAAGATGTAAAATATCAGACTTATTTTGCAACGTCATAATAATTTTCGACAATGGCGGCAATAACCAGCTCGCATAACTCAACACTTCAACTACATTTCCCGACAAAGATAAATAAATAAAAACTAAGACTCCTACCTGTCCAAGACTGGAATGACGGTACCACTGCGTCTTAAAGAGCGTGGCGATTCCACTGCCTAATAAGCCGACGGCAATCAATGCCAAAATCCCGACTAAGTCAAATGGTAGACTTGGATTCAAGATTAAGCTAAAAATAAATATTAAAATTCCAGAAAAAATATTTATTATTAATGCCACCAAAAATTGACTTCCAGCATCCGCCCAAGAGCTATTTATTTTTTGCTTTAAATACTTATTTTGTCGGCTGTCATTGTAATAAAGATTCATCGTAGTTAACAAAGCCAAGAAAAAAGTTCCAATCAACAAGAGACTGTATTTTTTGACTGATGAAATACCTAATAATGAATCTGCCGTCAAACCAAAAGTTAAAATTCCAAATAATAAGGTCAGATATAAGTAATTTTGGAAGAACAATTGAAAATAACTTTTAAAGAGAATTTTGATTTTCATCTTTTTGAACCCCCTTTAAGCGATAGTTAAGCTGTAACATCTTTGCTACGACTTGATCCTTCAAAGATAGAGGTATCTCTAATTCCACTTGATCATCGATGATCGAAATTACAAACTTCTCCAGCTCTTTTGGCAAAGCTACTGAGTTTCGATTGACTGCAAAGACCAACAGACGCTTTTCTTCTGAAGGTTGCACCGTTTTGACTGGGGTCAACTTTGCATCCTTTAACAAATATTGATTATCGAGAGAATTTTTGACAGTTTGAGAAAATTCCGTACTGCCAACCAATATACCAGCGCCATTTTCTTTCAAGTCTTGCATCAAACTTAACATTTTTTCAATTGTCTGCTGGCTTTGAAAGGCGAAAGGCTCATCTAGTAGCAAGATATTGGGATGACCAGCCACGGCAGCTAAAAACCCAACTCTTCGTCTCAAGCCCAGTGACAATTGACGCACAGGCGTATCTATATAAGGACTCATCCCTAAAAAGGTAATCATCCCTTGTAATTGTTCTGGTCGGACAGCTAATTTCTTGGAAAGTCGACGAATACTTTCTAAATATTTGCCAACGTTTTGATCGATCAATTGTGGGTCGAGTTGTGGTAAATAACCAATCCTACTGCCTGGCGTGTATTCGATCGTACCACTGTCAGGGACATTTTCTTGTGCAAGCGCTTCTAATAGCTGTGTTTTGCCACTGCCGCTTTCCCCACTCAAACCGATAATTTGATTTTGTGATAAAGAAAAAGCCACATGCCTAAATGCAAAGTAGCCTTCATTTTGCAATGATAAATCATTGACTTGTATTAATTTCATTTTTGCCATGCCTCGATAGCATAAGCTGCCAATCCGATCGAAAGAACGGCATCTTTAGATAGTGAGTTTCTTACATCAGCAACGATGGTATTATCGTACACTGCACCGATAACAGTAAAAGCAAAACTAACTAGGTCGATGTCAGTTTTAGCCTTGTATTCTCCGCTGGCAAATGGGTCTTCATGATTGTATGAAAAGTTAACCTCATGAGCATCTAAAGAACCATCCACATGATTTACTTGAACACGGTCATGTAGTTCGCTCAATTTGTGATCTGGACTTTGAAGTGTCAACAGATGATCTGACTCATTTTGGTAATAATCGTCTTCGGTCATCTCAAAGTAATCCTTGATAGGTTTTCTCAATACTTCCAAAGAGTCCAAAATATCGTAGACAGCTTGTGCGTCAAATTCTTGTGACTTATCTTCGATTTTACTGCGGTCTTCATAAAGCTTTTCAGCTAGTTTGCTAATAGTTTCAGAATTCATAATTATCCTCCGTCATTACTCCCATTATACTAATTTTCACTTAAAATCACAGGTATCAAGATGATCATTGATTACACCTGTTGCCTGTAAGAAAGAATAGATAATGGTTGGCCCCACGAATCGAAAGCCACGTTTCTTTAAATCTCGACTGATTCTTTGCGACAATTCGGTTTGAGCCGGCACTTCACTCATATCACTATAATGATTAATTATTGGCTTATTATCAACAAAATTCCAAATATAATCGGAAAATTTTTGATTATTCTGATGCATCGTCTGGATTATCTTAGCATTATTGATCGTCGAATCAACTTTCAAACGATTACGGATAATTCCTTCATCAGTTAACAACTCATCACGCTTGTTTTGATCAAAGGCGGCCACTTTTCTAACATCAAAGTTTTCAAAGGCCAGCTGATAATTAGAACGACGTTTGATAATCGTTGCCCATGACAACCCAGCTTGCGCCCCTTCTAAAGTCAGCATTTCAAAAAAATATCTTTCATCGTGATTGGGACGGTCCCACTCATTATCGTGATAGTCTTGCATTGCTTGTGAACTATTGGCCCATTGACATCTCATCTTATTCTCCCATAAAAAAAGCTGGCCCTCACCAGCTTTTTTAACTATCTTCTTAAAACTATTTCTTCTTTTTATCTGAAACTAATTTCTTATTATCAACATCAGTTCTGACAATAATAACATCGGTTCTGGCATTTCTTGTAACATATTCCGAAACAGAACCAACCAAGATACGAGTGACCGCATTCATACCAGTCGAGCCGATCATGATCAAGTCGTTTTCATATTCTTCAATAAACTCTTGAGAAATAACGGTCTTTGGTTCACCAAAACGCACGTGAATGTCAATGTCGTCTTCTTTAAATCCATCATCAACAGCTTCTGACTTCAACTTGTTGAGATAATTTTGAGCATCTTCGGACAGTTGATAAATAACGTCACCATTCAACATACCACCATGCAAACCAATAAATTGTTTTGTATCTAGCACTGTTAAAACGTCGATATGACCACCATTCATCTTAGCGACCGTTACCGCTTTTCTAAAGGCCATCTCTGCTTCTTTTGATCCATCTACCGGAACCAAAATTCTCTTATAATCTTGTTCCATAATTCTATCCTCCAGTGCACTTATTGAAATCCTTAATTTTAGATTAATGCATTCATTTATATTATTCAATAAAATGGCTATTTAAAAGCTAAAAGTGTCCGAATAAGTTGATTAGCGACTGACTCATAGTTTTCAAAAATAGTGATTTCATCGTCGTATTCCGTCATTTGAGTGGAAAATATTCCCGTGAATAATTGCTCGTAGTTCTGAAAATTATCAACAAAATTATTGCATAATATAAAAGTGGGTATTTTTTCTGACCCCGCTATTTGACTCAAGTGGGAAAGAATATCGTCGTAGGCTGAATCTTTTGAGACCTTTTCGGTGGCCGCAATCAGAATATCAGCCGAACGAATCGTTTCTTTCATCCCAGTCACTTTAGCGATCCACTCGAATGATGAACGTGAAATCTTCGCATCAATCATGGCAAACGCCCCTGCCAACGTCTTGATTGAATCCGAATGTGGCATCGGGTGTATATCTAAATTATACTTCTGATTCATTTTTTCGGAAATATAAACTAAATTATCTTCCAAAAAACTTTCCTGAGCTTCATTGAGATATTCCACTGTCTCACACAATTTATGCGCACTAGAGAAATTCAATAGTACAGTGATGTGAGTCCGCTTGCCCAATAAATTATAGACATCCTCTAAATCAATCCTGTGAGCGTTTATCAGTGGATTTTCTCCTTCGGGAATCAATGACCCTTCCTCATCATAAATCTTGGCACCAAGCGCTTGTAAGACCCCCAGACCACCATCCGCCACGGCAGTCTTTCCTAAACACAAGACAATATTTCTAATACCAGTGGTAACAGCATCGACAATGAACTCTCCAATACCATAACTTGTAGCATGAAACAACTGATCACGCGATTTATTTTTAGCTAAATCTACGCCAACCACTTGTTCAGAATCAATAATTGCGGTATTTTGACTATCGATCCTTGTAATTAAGTAATGCCCGTTTTGACTGTTCCAAAAGGCATCAAAATAAGGCAGATCGACCCACTGTCCGCCAATAGTGTGCTCAACTAGAGCTGGTATTCCATCTTTACTGTCCGTAACTGGCATCGTCACAATTTCAGCTCGGGGCAAGGCACGACTGATTCCACTATAGATGGCCTGCCCAATTTTTTCCGAGCTAACTTGATTGCTGTATTTTCCGGGTGCAATAATGAACTTCATAATAAGGATAACTCTTTCTTTTGTTATAATGATATATAGAAAAAAATGACCGAGGTAGATAAGAATGGCTAACGATAATGACCGTGTTTTAACTCTTGATAAAGGCGTTAATTTCCGTGAACTAGGCGGCTATCAAACGACCGATGGCAGAGTAGTAAAATATCACAAAATTTTGAGATCGGCAGGTTTGGGAGACTTGACTGATCATGACCTTAAAACTTTAAAAGACTATGGTTTGAAGATCGATGTTGATTTTCGTTCAAGACAAGAAATCGACAAAAAGCCCGATAAACGTCCAGAAGGCGTTCGTTACGTCTGGGCTCCTGTCTTCCAAGAAGATGAAACCAAAGCTTCAGAAGTGCAAAGTGAAAATTACATTCCTGAAATTGGTGGTGATCCAACCGATGGATATGAACATATGATTGAGGTTTACCGTGATATTATCACAACTGACAGCTCAAAGGCGGCTTATCGAAAATTCTTTAATCAATTATTACTAAATAAGAACGACAATGAAGTTTTACTTTTCCACTGCAGTGCTGGTAAGGACCGGACAGGTATGGGAGCGGTCTTTTTCTTGAAAGCATTAGGTGTTCCTTTTGAAACGATTAAACAAGACTATCTGTTGACTAACACCGCTAACAAAGAATTCGTCACCGATATTTTGAATCTGTTGGATTCTAAAGGCTATAAAGATCCTGATGTCATCAATTCTGTCAAAGATCTAATGACCGTTCATTATAATTACTTAGCCACAGCTTTGAATACCATCGACAAATTTTACGGCAATATGGATGCTTATATTCAAAAAGAGTTGAAAGTCAGCCCTTCAGAAATTGACTCTCTCAAGAAGATTTATCTACAATAACCTCAAATCTTCTTATTTTTTAAATATTGGCATCATACTTTCTTCACATTTAGAGCTTAATATATGTCTTGTAAGTTAAAGGAAATCAAAAAGCTTTAACTTATCCCCTATAAGATAATCTTCATATAAAAGATAGATAGTAATCCTCATTAATAAAATAACCTGATAATTAATCCATCCTTCCCCCCTGATAAATGGATTATGAAACAAGTAAAACTAGTCATCGAACTCTACTTCGATGACTGGTTTTTTTTATACAAAGGCTTGAAGCAACTGTTCTGTATCCAAATTCTGTTTCTCTTCGCCTTGAACGTCTAATTTGATCTTGCCGTCTTGAACCATTATCAAGCGATTGCCATATTTTAATGCGTCTGACATCTTATGAGTAATCATCATGGTAGTGAAATGCTGATTTTCTACAATCTCACTAGTTATATTCATGACTTCTTGACTAGTCTTTGGATCAAGAGCCGCCGTATGTTCATCTAACAACAACAATTTTGGCTGACTCAAAGTGGCCATCAGTAGCGATAAAGCTTGTCTCTGACCACCAGACAAATATTTAACTTGGGTACCAGTAAAGTTTTCCAAACCCATGTGCAAACTCTTTAATAACGTTTGATATTTCATCAAGTCCGTTTTTCGTTGATACCACTTGAGATTACTAGTCTGTGTGTGTTGTTGAGCTAAAATCAGATTTTGAAGAACTGTTAGATCGCCAGCTGTTCCCATTTTGGGGTCTTGGAAAACCCGTGACATCCATCTAGCACGATAGGCGACTGATTTTTTGGTAACATCTTGTTCAACTAGATCAATTTTTCCAGCGTCAGCCGACAAGGTCCCGGCAATGGTATTCAACAGTGTCGATTTACCAGCACCATTATTTCCAATAACTGAGACGAAATCTCCTTCATGAATATTCAAATTGATATCTTTTAAAACATGACGCTCATTATCAGTCCCGGGAAAGAATACTTTTTGCAGATGTTTCACTTGTAAAACTGTCATCATCTTGTTCCTCCATTTGTTTCAAATATTTCTTTAATTGTCGCTTCGTTTGGATGCGAGTTTGCACAATTGGCACGCAGATAACGATCACGAGAATAATGGCCGAGAGGATTTTAAGGTCATCGGCTGGAAAACCTAATCCCATGGCGATGGTTAATAATAATCGATATACGATTGCTCCTACAACCATTGCTAATAGTCGGGTGAGAATACCGTGTCCACGTAAGAAAATTTCTCCCACAAGCACTGATGCTAATCCAATCACGATCGTCCCGATCCCCATACCGATATCAGCGTAACCATTACTTTGAGCAATCAATGCTCCTGACAAAGCAATCAAGCCATTGGAGATCATGTAGCCAAAAATGACCATTTTATCTGTATTGATTCCGTTTGCTGCTGACATATGCGGATTATTACCAGTTGCCATCAGAGCTAATCCCAACCGCGTTTTGAATAACAAATATAAAATCAAGATAACAATACTTGTCACAATTATTCCTAAAACTATTGTTTGAAGTTCCAGACTCCAAGTTTGAGGTAAATATTCTGTCAAAACTTTTTGACTCAATAATGGCACGTTGGACTTTCCCATGATATGCATATTGATCGAATACAAGCCTGTCATCGTCAAAATTCCTGCCAATAGCGAAGGAATCCGTAATTTGGTATCTAAAATACCAGTGACTAATCCCGCCAGACAACCAGCTAAAAAGCCGACAAACGCTGCTACAATAGCCGAGCTTCCTTTTAACATCAGACTGACCGCTACGGCAGCCCCAAAAGGAAAACTACCCTCAGTCGTTAAATCAGGAATATCCAAGATTCTAAAAGTGATAAAAACGCCAATTGCCAGTGGCGCCCATAATAATCCTTGTCCTAAACTAGATAAAAACATGTTTCTTACCTCCACCAATTTCTAACTAAGGTTGCTTAATTTGATCAGGATCGATGCCTAATGCTTTCGCATTGTCCTTATTTACGTAAAGTCTTAAGGTATGCGAAGTTTCCACTGGCATATCTTGAGGCTTTTTCTTATTGATCAAAATTTGATAAGCCATCTTGGCTGTTTGCTTACCAAGGTCGTGATAATTAATTCCATATGTAGCCGTACCGCCATCTTCTGCCATTTCAATTGAGCCAGTTACGACTGGTAATTTAGCCTCACGAGCTTTTTTACCAACAGTTTTCATTGAACTAGCCATTAAATTGTCAGTCGGAATATAAATACCAGAAACTTTTTTGGCCATACCTGATAAAGCACTCGCAACGTCGTTAGTACTTGTGACACTGACGATATTCAATTTCAAATTATGATTTTTAGCATATTGCTTAACCATTTTGATTTGTAAAACTGAATTCTCTTCAGATGAGTTGTACAATACTCCAATTGGTTTATCGCTCTTAGTCAAAGTCGTTAATAATTTAACTTGCTTGTCGACAGGACCGAGATCCTTTGTTCCTGTAACATTTGTGCCCGGCTTTTGGTCAGTTTTAACCAAACCAGCACTCTTCAAATTGGTAACCGCTGTGACAACGATTGGAGTTGTCTTAGTCTTTTTAGCTAAAGCTTGTGCAGAAGGAGTAGCAATCCCTAAAATCAAGTCGTTTTTCTTCTGAGTCAATTGCTGCGCCATTGAATTCAAATTAGATTGATCACCTTGAGCATTTTGATAGTTGTAGTTAATTTTGATTGATTTGTCATGTGCCTTAACTTCTTTATTAAGCTCTGATTTGAAACCTTTTCTGGCTGCATCTAAGGAGCCGTGTGGTACAACTTGTAAAATTCCTACGTTCAAAGTTTGCTTATCTGATGCCGAAGCATTGTTTGAGAAACCTACCAATACTAAGGCTGCCATTGTAATTGTTAATAAAGTGATTAGTGTTTTTTTCATGAAAAATTATCCTCCCAATATATATATATGATTGTCTTTCGACAACCCCATAACACTTTCTATGCGACAAGTCGCTAAACCCTCGGATTACGGTTGTCTTTCGACAACCCCATAACACTTTCTATGCGACAAGTCGCTAAACCCTCGGATTACGGTTGTCTTTCGACAACCCCATAACACTTTCTAAACGACTTAGTCGCTAAATTCTCGGATTACGGTTGTCTTTCGACAACCCCATAACACTTTCTAAGCGACATAGTCGCTAAGAAAGTGTAAAAAAAAACCAGCTAGATTCGGATAGGAATCTAACTGGTTTAATTAATTGGGCCCAAATAATTTTTCTCCAGATAGATTCAACCCTGTATCTATCTGGCTTCAAAAGACATGTTTAAAAGCTTTAGCCAATCGATAGATACGAACACGTACGCGTCCGTACCCAAACGTTGGATACAAACGCTATCTAAAGAAAAAGCTAAAGGCAAATTGACTATTCAAATGTGAGTTAAGATTATTACTTGTTTTCATAATAAAGTTCCTCTTTCGTTTTCAATTTACAGTTATTAGTAAAGCACGCTTATATTAATAAGTCAATAATATTATTAAATATTATTTAATCTAATAAATCATTATTTCCCTTTTACCTTTATTCAATTCTTTAACACAGCTTATAGGTACTTTTTTGTCCCTACCGCACTTTAAAGTACGTAATTGTTTTATAATCCCAACCCCATATAATGTGATACACATAATCAAATATTACCTAAGGGGTGAAAATAATATGAACAAGAAAGTATCACCAAATTGGATTCTTTTGTCATTAGCTATCAGTGCTTTTGCCATTGGATCAACAGAATTTATCAGTGTCGGAATTATGCCACTACTAACTAAAACTTTTGGCATTTCTATTTCCGAAGGTGGCCTAACAGTGTCCATCTATGCGATGGGTATCATGTTCGGCGCACCAATCTTAGCCTTAGTTACTAATCGTTGGAACCGCAAAAAATTATTGATTGGTATCATGATCAGTTTCGTGCTTGGAAATATCCTAGCTGCCCTAGCTCCAACTTTTGCCATCCTTCTGATTGGTCGAGTGATCGCTGCTTTGTCACACGGTATTTTTATGACTATTGCTTCACTAATTGCTGCTGATGTCGTTGCACCTAATAAACGTGCTTCAGCAATTGCAGTTATGTTTACTGGCTTGACTGTCGCTACAATCACCGGTGTTCCGATTGGAACTTTCATTGGACAAACTTTTGGTTGGAGAATGTCCTTCGTCTTCTTGATCGTACTTGGATTGATCGGTTTGATCAGTAACACAATTTTAGTACCAAATGAATTACCATTGCCAAAACCAACTAGTGTCAAGGGTATTTGGAAGATTGTTAAGCAACCACAATTACTTTTGATTTTGATCATCACAGCTTTAGGTTATGGAGCAACTTTCCCAGTTTACACTTACCTAACAACAATTTTAAATAAGAATATGGGTTGGTCACAGAGTGCCATTGTCATCATCCTTATTTTCTACGGAATTGCTGTCGCTATTGGTAATACTTTAGGTGGTCGTTGGGCTAACAACAATCCGCTTCGTGCTTTGATGAAAATGTTGATTGGTCTAGGTGTTGCCTTGGTTGTAATGCGTGTGACGATCAATCTTCATTTTCTTGGCTTGATTGCTGTCTTGTTGATGGGGCTTTTTGCTTTTATGAATGTGCCTGGACTACAACTTTATATCGTGCAATTGGCAGAAAAATATACGCCAAATGAAGTTCCTTTGGCATCAGCTTTAAATATTTCCGCCTTTAACGTTGGTATCACCTTTGCTTCAACCGCCGGTGGAATTGCTGTTTCACATAATCAAATTTTAAATACACCTTTCATCGGTATTATTATGCTGATTATCGGAATAGTTTTAATTTGGATTCTAATGAGAATGGAAAGTTCATCTGTTCGTTCAAAAGATTTAAATTTAGAAAATTGCTAAGACTAATTAGTGATGTTAAGATACATTTACTGGATAGAGAGGATGACTAGTGATGAAACAGGCAATTTATAATATCGGTGTTGAAAATACCATGAGAATTATCGGCGGCAAGTGGAAACCTATCATTCTCTGTCATTTAAAGCATGGCAAGATGCGTACTGGTGAATTACGTCGTGCTATTCCTAACATCACTCAAAAAATGTTGACCCAACAACTACGCGAATTGGAAGACGACGGCATTGTTGCTCGTAAAGTGTACAATCAGATTCCTCCAAAAGTTGAATACTCATTAACTGAATACGGTCATTCATTGAATAAGATCTTGGAAGCCCTCTGTGTTTGGGGTGAAAATGATATCGATCGACGTAAAGAAAATGGCGAAAATATTATTCTTCTCAACAGAGAAGATGTTGAAAATGATGCTTTGCCATATGCGGATTAGAAACTTTAACGACAAGATTTCTCTTAAGAGTCAGTATAAATAAAGCAAAAATAATAAACCATATCAACTGGAAAAACTAAGTTGGTATGGTTTATTTTTATTTACATATAAAATAATTTGAACAATCCTAATGTATAATATAGCCATCAAACAAACTGGAGGTTTTTTATGAATCAACCAGATACTCATTCCATCCAATTACTACAAAAAATTTATAAAACTTCTGACAAGATTGCTATCAGTACTGCATTAAATGGGCAAGCCGATGTGCGAATAGTTAATTACATTTGGTTTCCTGACACTCCCAATAAGCTTTATTTTTCTTCAGTTAAAGGCACCACCGCTCTCAAACTATACCAAGATGGAGCCGATATTGCCTTTATTACTATTCCTCATGATGATACGCCATACAATCCTTTTGTCAGGGCTAAGGCAGTTAAAGCAGTCCCTTCTTCAAAAAATATGATTGATTTATTGCCACGTTACCTCGAACTAATACCTAATTATCAAAATACGTGGGACGCAATCGGACCTTCCCTGCAAGTTTACGAAATTATTCTGCAGAACATCCATGTTGATGCTGGAATTGGACAGGAAAAAATCGATATTAGTTTTAATTAATTTAAAAATACGTTTGGAAATTAAAAATGATCTCAACTAAATCATAAATTTAGTGAGATCATTTTTTATTGACTTGAATTTTCAATTCAACTGTAACTTCATCCACCGGTACAAATTCCTTGGTGTCTAACAGATAATAATCCTGCCCATTAATATGAGCTAGTTTATCAACTTTCCAAGTTGTATTTGCTGTTAAAGCTCGATTAAAAATATCGAGGTCTTACTAAATGAATTTATAACTGAATGATTAATCAATAAATGTAAATGTATGTGTTTTTGAAATTTTGTCTTCTGAGTAAACAGCTAAGACGATTGCAACAATTGCAACTACTGGAATGATGTATCGACTTTGCAAGACGAATAACATCATCAAAAATATGGCCACGACCGCCATTAGTGCTACTTTCATGAATTTTACGTTTCTTGTTGTCATATCATCCACCCCTTAGTGTTTTCTCTTTTTCCAAAGATGATATTACCATGTTAGAAAGCCTTTAACAACCCGTCAGAACTGGGATTGGAGGTTGTTGGAGGCACTTCAATTTTTATTCTAATAATCATCGATTGAGTCTTAAAATGTATTAAAAGAAAAGTTCTACTGCCAGTAGTATTTTCAATATCGTTCAAATTTTTGTTAAATTATTCTAAGAGATTCTTAAAATGAAACTTATTCAATTATTTTTAAACTTATTTACTTGATAAACCCCGATATAACGCCATTCAAAGACACTTGTTTATGATATGTGAACACTAAATCGACATCTGTCACTAATAAGTTTTCTAATAATAAATGTAATTGAAGTTTGACATCAAAAAAAAAAGCCCTCCCAAAGGAGAGCTCTTTAAACGATTATTCCCATGTCCAGTTCTTTACTTCTGGTAAATCGTCTCCGTATTCACGGATGTACTTGTTATGTTTATCAACTTCAGCTTCCATTTCATCAGCAAAGTCACTTGCTCCATCACCTTCAACAGCAACGGCAGCTTCTTCTGCCAAGTGGAATCTATCCATTTCATTAACTACACGCATGTCGAATGGTGTAGTGATATCACCATTTTCACGGTAACCATGAACATAAAGATTGTGGTTATCACGGTCAAAGAAGATTTCCTTAATGATATCTTCAAAACCATGGAATGCGAACAAGACTGGTTTATCAACTGTAAAGATTTCGTTGAATTCAGAATCAGTTAGGCCACGAGGATCAACTTCTGGTGATCTCAACTTCAATAAGTCAACCACGTTGACGAATCTGATCTTGAGTTCTGGTTTTTCTTTTCTAAGAATACTAATAGCAGCTAAAGCTTCAAGGTTTGGTTCAGTACCCGCAGCGGCAATGACAATGTCGGGATCGCCATTATCGTTGGAAGCCCAATCGATCACCTTTAGACCTTTTTCAGCTAATTCTTGGCCTTCTTCAATGGTATAGAATTGTGGTCTCAATTGTTTTGAAGTAACCAATAAATTGATCTTTTCTTGGTCGTCCAAAACTTTAGGCATAACAGCCAACAATGAATTTGTATCAGCTGGGAAGTATTCACGGATATATTCAGGCTTCTTTTCAGCCAAGTGAGTAATGATACCTGGGTCTTGGTGAGTGTAACCATTATGATCTTGTTGGAAAGCTGTTGAAGTAGCAATAACGTTTAGTGATGGATATTTGTTTCTCCAACTTAATTCGTTAGCTTTTCTCAGCCACTTGAAGTGTTGGGTCAACATTGAATCGACAACTCTCAAGAAAGATTCGTAACTAGCAAAGATACCGTGACGACCTGTCAAAGTATAACCTTCATTAAATCCTTCAGCTTGATGCTCTGAAAGTTGCGAATCAATGATACGTCCTGCTGGTGCTTCATATTGGTCAGCGGGTTCGTGAACGGGTTCCATCCATTGACGAGGTGAAGCTTCAAATGCACCATAGAGACGATTTGACATTGTTTCATCAGGACCAAACAATCTGAAATTATCAGGATTTTGCTTGATAACATCTTCCAAATATTTACTTAGTTCGATCATATCTTGAGCAATTTTTTCACCACGCTTATCAAACTTCAAAGCATAGTTCTTATAGTCAGGCAATTTAAGTGGTTTAGGATCAACTCCACCATTAACCATTGGGTTCATAGCCATTCTGCTTTGACCTTTAGGAGTAATGGCAGCAATGTCGCTCTTCAAAGTACCGTTTTCATCAAATAATTCGTCTGGTTTGTATGATTCCATCCAATCAACTAGTTTATCGATGTGTTGCATATCATTTTGGTCAACTGGAATTGGAATTTGGTGAGCTCTAAATGAACCTTCGATTGGTTCACCGTCCCAAGTCTTAGGACCAGTCCAGCCTTTAGGAGCACGGAAGATGATTACTGGCCACTTAGGCATTTTAGCTTCAGAAGCTGGATGCTTTCTAGCTTCTGCTTGAATCGACTTGATCTTTTCAATGGCAATATCAAGTGTCTTAGCCATTTCTGGATGCATCTTTTCAGGATCGTCGCCTTCAACAAACATAGGATCCCAACCCATACCTTCAAAGTACTTAGTCAAGTCTTCGTCACTCTTACGTGACAAAATAGTTGGGTTAGAGATCTTGAAGCCGTTTAAGTTTAGAATTGGCAATACTGCACCATCATTAACTGGGTTAATGAAGACATTTGAGAACCAAGAAGCTGCCAATGGGCCAGTTTCTGATTCACCATCACCAACTACAACTGCTGCAATTTCGTCAGGGTTATCAAGGATTGCACCCACACCATGTGATAGAGAATAACCTAATTCTCCACCTTCATGCATTGAACCAGGAGTTTCAGGGGCAGCATGTGAAGCCACACCACCTGGGAATGAAAATTGTTTGAACAATCTTTGCATACCTTTTGTATCTTGAGTAATTTCTGGATAAATTTCAGTGTAACTGCCATCAAGGTAAGAATTTGAAACCATTACTTGCCCACCATGACCTGGGCCTTCAATATAAAACATCTTAAGGCCATACTTGTTGATTGCACGATTCAAATGGGCGTAAATAAAGTTTTGGCCTGCAATAGTTCCCCAGTGTCCGATTGGGTGGACCTTAACATCCTCAGGCTTAACTTCACGTCTTAATAAAGGATTATCTTTTAAGTAAAGTTGACCAACAGAAATATAGTTTGCTGCTCGCCAATATTTATCGACTAAATTTAAATATTCTTTTGATGAGTAATCTGTCATTACCAGCACACTCCTTACGTATTTACATGCATATAATAACGGGAATATTGTTAAAAGTCAACCATTTAATAAAGTGGTGCGTTCCAATTATTGAAAACTCTTACTTACTTGCTAAATCAACAAATGAATCATATTTGAAATATTTATAATGTAGCTTCATTGTCGAGAATTCAAATGGGGTTCCATCATCTAGGAAGAAAATTCCTTCCATCAAACCAACTGGTTCATTGTCAGCTAAATTCAAGAGCTGCTTGCTTTCAGTATCTGAAGGTTCAGCCGCAATCGTCAAATAAGTTTTGTTGACTTCTTTTCCCAACTCTGATTCTACATAATTAAAGATAGATTCGGAAGCAATTTGTTCAGACAACTCGGGAGCTAACTTGATGGGAATATATCCAGTTTCGATCATAAAAGGGACGTCATCCAGCAGCCGCAAACGTTTAAAGGCATAAACGAACTCTGAAGGTTTTAAGAACAAATTGTCTTGCAGATCCTTGTCAGGGTGAACGACATCAAAACTCAATACTTGAACACCTGGCTTTTGACCATTAGCGTTGAAGCTGTCAGTGATGCCAAGATTTTTGCCACTATAATTAAATGATGAACCTTGCTTTAAATAGAGTGGATTAACAAAGGTGCCTGAACCTCTTTTTTTAAAAATAATCCCTTGATCGGCCATCAATCCTAGAGCACGTTTAATCGAGCTACGGCTAACGCTATAACTTTCAGCTAAAGACCTTTCGTCTGGCAAGCGCATATCCGCAAATTCGCCAGCATCGATTGCTTGTTTCAGTGATGTGATAATTTTTTGATAAACTAAATCAGCCATTATTCTTCCTCGTTTCATAAATTGGGACGAACCAATTACCTACTTGGTAATTATCTCTCTATTCTGGTATATCTTATAACAGAATCAAATTAGATACCAAAAAAATAGTGGTACCTTATCTTAGGCACCACTATTGGTTTATTAATTTAAAGCTGTAACTGCTTGGTCTAAAGCCACTTTGAATTCTTTTGGTTCTTTTTGGTTTTTGATCAAATCATCTGTCATCTTTGTTGCATAAACAGTGCGATTACCATAAGGAACAAAGTACATCACTTTGTTAGTCAAATCGAGTACTGTTTGATATTGCGTATAGCTAGGCTTGCCATCTTCCTTGATGTTGACGCCACGAGGAATAGTTACACTGTCCAACATGTGCAAAATCGTATTGACAGCTTGTTTAGCATCTTTAGGAGTTTCCGTCACATTACGAATGAAGGCCGTTCTAACAAAACGATCAACTGCTGTGAAACCACCAGGTAATCTGAAAGTACCGTTAGATCCTTGAGGAATTACTTCTTCATCCCCAAATTTCTTAGCGTCAAAGCCAGTTGTCTGTGTACCTAAATAATTAGAAAGATTCATCTTGTGCCAATCATAATCTGGTGTATTAGTCATCACACCAACTTTATCTTCTTCAAGCACCAAACCATTGCCTTCTGGTTCAAGAATATAAGTTGCCCCAGTAGCATCACTAAAAATAAAATGTAGCGGTTGATTTTCTCCCATTACTCCGGCATCAGATTCAATCAGGCGTACATCTTTTAAATTTTGACGCAATTCTTCGATATTCTTATTATTACCCAACGCCCAGAGAATGAATTCTTCAGCTACTAGATTCATCTTGCCTTCAGTTGGCTGTTCATCATATTTAGCTGCGTTGGCAAAATAAAGCTCGGCAGCTGACAAACCATACTCGTTGAAACCATCGGCTACCATATAGTTGTTACCATATTTAGCCCCTGTTCCCATGATGGCATAATCAGTTGTATAAGCTTTTTGATCAAACGAGGATATCCACTTATAGTTCTCTGGCAAAAAAGTAGGTTGACCGTTTAATTCAAAGGCAAAATCCATCGTTCTTGCCAAAAATTTGGAGCCATCTAAAGCTCCCAGACTAAGACTCGTGCACATAAATTGTACTTCCTTTCAAAGTTTCCCATTGTTAACTATAATTTTAATTATTCTCTAAATTTGAATCATAATCAAGAATTTTTGTTTACAGATTTTAATTATAAAATAATTCTCGTTATGTGATACAGTAAATGTATAAACAGATATGCTGGAGGAAAATTCATGACTGTAGACATTAAAAAAGCCCAAGACGTTTATAAAGACGCCGGTGAAAGTGTTGTCTTTGCAACCTTGATGTTGAATCGTTTGGACCAAAAGAGTGAAAAAGAAGCCATTGCTGACTTCTCTGATTTATCAAATTCAATTATTAATAGCATGCGTATCCGTGATCCTGAAGCTCAAGCTCATATCGCCTGGGGTTTTGGATCGGATGCTTGGGATTATCTTTTCCCCGATGCCCCCAAACCTAAGCAATTAGATACCTTTAAAGAGATCAAAGGGCCTAAGTACACTGCTGTTTCTACTCCTGGAGATATCTTCATTCATGTGCGGGCAAAAAATATGGCCGTCTGTTATGAATTGATGGATCAATTTATGGGTATTTTGCGCCCTATTACTTCAGTAGAAGACGAGACCCATGGTTTCAGATACTTAGAGGGCCGCGCTATCATTGGTTTTATTGATGGAACCGAAAATCCTGCCGGAGTCGAATCCATGGATTACACTTTAATTGATGAAGATCAAGACCCTGAATTCGTCAACGGCTCATATGCCTTTGCCCAAAAATACAATCACAACATGGACGCTTGGAAGGCTCTGTCAACAGATGATCAAGAGCGTGCCATCGGACGTCACAAATTCTCAGATCGTGAATTGGAAGACGATGAAAAACTACCTAATGCCCACAATGTCGTTTCTAAAGATATGAAAGATGACGTTGAACACAAAATTGTTAGAATGAACGTACCTTTTTCTGACCCAGCTAAGAACTTGACTGGAACTTATTTCATTGCTTATACCAAAGACTTCTCTATTACTGAAAGAATGCTGGAGGGAATGTTTACTAAGAGTGACCGCCTACTAGATTTCAGTACACCTGTCAGCGGAACATTATTCTTCATTCCTTCCAAAGATACTTTGGACAAAATCGTTGATGGTGTTTATTAGATGTTTCTTGTGAAACAATTGTTTCATGATTTAAAAAGAACGTACGCTCTGAAATTCAGAGAGTACGTTCTTTTAATTTAAGTTTATTTTTAAAGGTTTTGAACCCACTTGCCGTGACAAATAATAAAGCTGAAACAAAAAACATCTTAACAACTTTTTTCATTTTCAACAGGCCTAACTTATTTATTTAATCTCCATAAATCTTTGACAAACATAAGCGATATTATAACCATTAAAAAGCCTGAAACGGCTAAAAAAACTCTTCCCACAATAAAGCTAGGATCAACTGTCATCTCGACAATACTAACTATCATGGAAACTAATACCAATAGAGATGTACGCTTAAATATCATAGCAATCCCCTCCACTCATTGACTAGGAAGATTATACCAAGTTTCGATAATTTTGTACTACTATTATTTTGGAAAGATAACAAATATCGCTGCAAAAAAGATAACGACACCAATCGTAAGCGTTAAATAATAGATCAATTCTTGTTTAGCTTTAAAGGATACACTGATGATGGCAATTCCTAAGATGAACATTAAGATAGAAATAATTACATTCATTTATAACTCTCCCTTGTGTTGCTATTTATTATACATAGGTTACAATACATTAGTCTCTTTATATAAAAAAATCTAAAAAAAATTACTTTGAAAAATTAATTTGGTCTTTTTTGTATAATTATCTTTTTTAACCACACTTTTATCTTTATACTAGAATAAGTACTTCTTATTTGTAGGGGAAACGTAATGGCTGTATTAAAACGTGTATTTTCAGATAAGGTGTTATGGATTGCTGGTGCCGCAGCGATTTTGACATCGATCTTCATTAGTCCGCCACAAATGGCAGATATTAATTGGAAGACATTAGCATCGATTTTATCTATGATGATTATAATCCAAATTTACGATTATTTGGATTTCTTAAAGTATTATGCGGCATACATGATCCACAAAGCTAGTACCACTAGGCAAATGATGTTTATGTTAGCGTCACTAGCCTTTTTCGGAGCTATGTTTTTAACGAACGATGTGACAATTTTAACTTTAGTTCCTCTGTTCTATCAACTATCCAAACATATAAAAATTAATCCGATTTTTCCTGTAATAATTATCGCCATGGCCGCCAACTTGGGTAGTATCTTTACTCCATTTGGCAATACTCACAATTTGTTCTTGCTGTCGCATTTTAATTTAGGTATCAAACAATTCTTTATTATGTCGACTCCCATTACAATCGTGACCTTCATCGCGGTCTTTCTAATTACTAGATTCTTTCCTAAAGATCCGATTCAACTGACGGAATTGCCTGCTGTTGAATTAAATATTCCTAGCTTATCGTTGACTGTAGCGGTAACTATCATTATCTTCCTAGGAATCTTTTCAGTTATCCCTATGTGGGGTTCATTGATTGCAGCAATTTTGTTAGTGATTTTCATTAATCCTCGTATTCTTAAGTCAGTTGATTATTCGATTGTTTTAATTTTTATGTGTTTTTTCATTGCTGTCGGCAATATCAATCGTGAACCAGCGATTGTTAATAACTTACATCAATTTTTGCAAACAAGAACTAGCACTTATTTAACTTCAATCATTACTAGTCAATTTATCAGTAACGTACCTACGACAATCTTAGTTTCCAAGTTCTCAAAGTACGTTCACGCCATCTTCTTAGGTACCAATATCGGTGGTTTGGGTACTGTGGTTGGATCATTAGCTAATTTATTAGCTTTTAAACAATATCGCTTCTTCTTCAAGAAAGATCCAGACAAATATTTGCTCTACTTTACAATTATTAACTTCACGATGTTAATAATTATCGGTACCATCGGCTTCTTCCTAATTGATTTTGGACTTTAAAAAGCTGATATCATTGACACTTGATCAATCAAAGATCCCAGTAGATCAACCATGCTTGATGGTTAATTCTACTGGGATCTTTTACTTTTCTATAAGCAGTAAATATTCTTTGCATTCATTAATTACAATATTTTCAAAAACGCCAATCAAGAATTCACTTGAAGTGCAAGACAAAATTGAATAATCAATTTTAAAGAATTTAGGGATGATATAAATAGACCTTAACGTTTAAGATTCTTAAATGTCATTACAGGATATTTTCCTAGTTTCTTCTTTTATAAGAGATATACTAAATGTAATTATAAATTTTAAACGCATTAATCATATGGAGGGTATAATGTCTCTTTTAAAAAAATATAACTTTAACAAAAAATTTTATAAAACGCTTCAATTTTGGATTGGAATATTGTTTATACCTGGTTGTATAAATGATTTATTCCTTCATCATGACTTCTCTCTCGCGTCTTGGGGGACTCTGCTGGTTACCTTTATGCTTTTATTTGATGCTTTTCTTCAAAAAGAAAAACAACATGGATAAATATAAAGATTTATATATATGTGGAAAATAGTTGGTTTAAAAGATACCGATTTTACTTTGCTTTCCACTATTGGTTTTAACTCGCTAAGAATTATCAAGAATAACTGGTGGAAAGAAGAAAATGGGTACTGCTGAATAGTTATATAATTTCAGTAATACCATTGAATGGGATTTAAGTTATTATCATTAGCAATGGGGCTGTGACAAAACTATCTCTGAATCATAAAAGTTCGATGTGGATTTGAAAAAATTTCACATCGAATTTTTTTGTTCTCTAAAAATACAAATAAAAAAGAGTCTAAGCTTTATCGTGTTGGTAGATTAATTCTACTGACACGATAAAGCTTAGACCCATAAAAATCTCATTCATCAGCTTTTATTTTTTGGGACTTATGTCACGTCCTCTTTTCATATATTTATTGCTTTATTTACGTGGCATCGGTTCAAATAATCCATAGAATTGAGATTTATCAGTAAAGTTTCCTCTATTCATTCCATTATATCCGGCTTTTTTACTAACGTCCCCTAATTCAATCAATAGACGATCCTGATCCCTTGATAAATGTACCCTGCCGAACCCTTCAGTATAGATATAATTAACCATTCTATTTAGCAAGGACGAAGATTGATATGGATGAGACATCTATTATTTTAAATGTATATTCTTTTTTAAAATAAAACGTTTACATTGTACTAACTTGGGTAGATAATAAATAAAAAGGGGTTGAATGATCATGAAATTATTAACTAGTTTAGCCATCAATGCATTAGGTATCCTCGTCTTATTAATTCCGCTATGGTTAGTCAGTCGTAAAAATACTTCTATCTCCATGCGGCCTTTTTCTTCGGGCTTTTATACTTACGCTTGGAAATTTGAGACTAATAAACTGAAGCTATTGAACAGTCAAGTCTACGCCAAAGGGGCAGAAATCGGGACTCCTCAAGGGGATCGTTTTAAAATCAATGATATTAAAAAGACCGCCTACTTATTAGGTTTACAGGAACGTTTTGACTTCACCACTGAAAAGATAAGTTAAAAAGAGTCTGGAAAATAACTATTTTTATCTTTAATATCGATGGAACAAAAGCACATATTTTTGTGCTTAATTCAAATAGAGCGGCAACTCAAAATCGAGTTGCCGCTCTATTGCATTAATGCTCGGAAGCTAAACTATTTTTTGCTTGCTTCGCTTATTTGTCTATTAGGAATTAACCGTTTTTTTATCACGCAGATTGAAGTTCTTCCACTTTCTAACTTGTCTGCTGTAATTATTAAATGGTGAAACGGCATTGATGCGGATCCACTTAGCAACGGGCCACATTGCTTTAGTTGTAGCCCACTTGCGTTGACCAGGATTGAATAATTCATCATGGGACATTTCTTTGATCCATGAAATCAATTCGTTAACGGTACTACCCAGTTCTTCTTTTTCATTTTGCAAACCTTCAGAGCCATACTTGATATTGAAATCATGATAGAGCTGTTGCATTTGATCCCACTTGTAACCTGGGGTTGGAGTTGTTATCTTTGCTCCACCTGCTTCGGCTCTTTCCCATGATAAGATCATATTGATCCAACCAACTTGATATGAAAGCATCTCTCTAGGTGTTTTATCCACCTGCTCGATTCTTTCATCAGCAACCTCATCGCTGATACCCTCATATTCACCAATGAATTTATGATAACTCTCTCTGATTTGGTCTATCAATTCTTCTGAATTTTTATATACCTGCATGCCTTCGCTACCTTTCATTGATTTTATTCCCAATCTGGGAAACTCCCAATATCTATTATAGGCTTGAAGTTGTCATCTGACTAAAAAAAAGCTCATGATATAGCCAATTTGTTGTTGGAAAACGTTTTATTTATGTTATATTAATTGGTTATACAAAAAAATGGAGCTTTTTAGACAATGAAAAATGCCTAAGAAACTCCATTTTTTCTCAAAATTTAACAGCTATTAAAGATTTGGGTCCATTTTAAAAGTTAATTTACTCAATTCAGTTCCTTGCGTGATCAAGTCACCGAGATGTTCACGTGTTTTTTCATTAAAGTATTTTGCAATTTGGTGATTCTGTTGTGTTAAATAATCGGTTAAAGCTTGGCCTGACATATTAGCAGTCGCTTTATCGACGGCCGCTATCTTTTGTCTAGCCCAGATCGACAGTTCTTTTTGATAATCTAGATTAACTTGGGCAAACTCGCTGTAATGGCTCTCGACAATCATTGAAAGACTTTCATACAACCAATAAGAGCTCTTCAAATCCAATTTCTTTGGTACATAACTGTATGACTCATCAATGTCGTCAGCATTAGTAAAGAAAGGCACATAAGGCGTAAAACTAGGAATTCCTAGTGCCTTCCATTCGATCGCATTAGCAGGGAACTTTTGGGCATCCCGTAATTGTAAAATGTGGGAATTGGCCGTCCTGGACAAAGAAATAGCCCGATAACGTTGCTTTTCTTCGACAGTGCCACTCCCAAGCGGATCAAACGGCGTTTCGTTGTAGTGCGAGGCTAAAATATATTGAATATCTTCGACAGCAATCTTATGTTCTGGTTTTCTCAAAAAAGGTAGATCACTAGCTTCAGGATCTTGTTTTACCGAAGGATTGAGCACTTTTTGACCGTACCATACTCGCGGTGTGTTGTAATGACGATCTTGTTTAGTACTCGTTCCAAAAATATGACGGAAATTCCAAGTGTTGTCATCAGGGTTAAGATCATGCTCTGCAACAAATTCTTGAATTCCTGGTGACCATTGATAATTGGCAGGATCATTAAAATCAATCGTTTCGATTCCAATTTGATTGGCAGCGACCGCATAACAATCATCTGGAATTCTGATTGCCACCCAATGGTGTCCAGTCGCTATTTCCATATACCAAATTTCATTTTGATCAAAGAACTCCACTCCATTACTTTCAGTGGAACCATATTTAGCAATCAAATCGCCTAAATATTTAACCCCTTGGCGAGCTGAGTCGATGTAGGGCAAAACTAGTGTTGTTATTGAATCTTCTGCCACCCCGTTTTCAATCAAAGGATCGTATGCCAAAACTAACTCATTGGCAACGACGCTCTCGGTAGCGCTCAACCCCACATTCTGCTCATTGATACCGTCTTCCTCGTACCATCCCTCAGTTTGATCAGCATCAGGCGAAGCAGTGTAGCGATAACCGTTTTCTGGCAATTCAACACTTAACTTATTGTAAGGTGACGTGTAAGTCTCGTGGCGGTCTTTAACCGCTGGCACAACGATAAAACGTTTAGGCCAGTTAGCCACAAAATTATCTTCGTTCCGAGCAATATAATTAACCCCATCGATGGCGGCTTTCTTACCGACCATAATAGATGTACAGGCCATATGTTTTTGATTTCTCATCGTAAACTCCCCTCATAGACAAAACACTACTTAGTCTCCAAAAATCTCTTTCTTTAGTTTCAAAGCTGTTGGTGTCGTTGCCAGACCACCTTCTGCCGTCTCTTTAAAGATTGAAGGCATCTGTTGACCAACCTTATGCATTGCTTCAACCACTTCATCAACTGGAATTACACTCTTGATTCCAGCCAAAGCCATATCTGCTGAAATCATCGCCTGTGAGGAACCTAAAGCATTACGTTTGACACAAGGAACTTCAACTAAGCCTGCGACAGGATCACAGACTAAGCCCATCATATTTTGAAGCGTGATTGAGATAGCCTCTGCTGCCTGTTGAGCTGTACCACCTTTGGCACAAACTAAAGCAGCTGATGCCATTGCAGCAGCTGAACCAACTTCAGCCTGACAGCCACCTTCAGCTCCAGCAATCGAAGAGTTATTGGCAATTACTAATCCAAACGCACCGGCAGTAAAGAGGAAGTCTACTTGTTGGTCACGAGTTAAATGGAGTCGGTCACGATTAGCAACCAAAACACCAGCCAATACACCCGCACTACCAGCAGTCGGTGTAGCACAGATCAAGCCCATTTTAGCGTTGACTTCATTTACGGCCACAGCATTGCGAACTGCCTCAAGGATAGGCTCACCACTCAAAAAATCACCTTTTTTGAGATACTCGTCCATTAATTTGGCATCTCCACCAGTGAGACCAGTAACTGATTTAACACCAGCGACTCCTTCTTCAATCGACTTTTCCATAACCTCTAAGTTACGTTCCATCTGTTGGCGAATAAATTCTTTACTGCGCTGAGTATTTTCCATTTCTGTTTGAACCATTAAATCGGCGACTGAATCATAATCAGCACTTTTTTCGACTAATTCTTTAATTGTATAGAACATTTTTCAATCCCCTTATTCAAAATACGTCGCATTATCAACATTTGGTAAAGCTTTCAATCTAGCTAAGATTTCTGGACGATCACGACGCTCATCAACTTCGATAATCATAATCGCTTTTTCACCCTTAGCCGCTCTAGTAACAGTCATCGTACCGATATTGATCTTAAATTGGGAAAAAACATCGGTAACTTTTGCGATCATCCCGGCAATATCTTGATGAACAGTAATATAAGTTGGCGTTCCCAAACTCAACGACATCTTGAAACCATTGATTTCAGAGATTTGAATATTTCCTCCACCAATAGAAATTCCGGTAACTGATAATTCATGATCACCCTTCACTAAATTAATCTTAGCCGTATTAGGGTGATCAACTTTGTCACTCTTAGGAACAAAAGCAACTTTGATTCCTTGATCATAAGCAATCTTCAAAGAGTCGGCCAAATGCTCATCATCAGGCTCCATCCCTAACAAACCACCGACAATAGCAACATCAGTTCCATGACCACGGTACGTCTTAGCAAAAGATTCATACAAGTCGATAGTTATTTTGTCAGGCTGCTCGCCAAAAATATCATGCACGACTTTACCAATTCTAGCTGCACCAGCTGTATGCGAACTGCTTGGTCCTACCATGACTGGACCAATAATATCAAAGACACTTTTAAAACGAATATCCTTCATAATCAATACCTCGTGACTTTTTTCATTAACTAAATTTTACAATTAATAGATATTAAAATCATTATTATTTTCAGATAATAAAAGACCTAGCAATCAAAATTTGATCACTAGGCCCTCCTGTTTCCTAAGTTTTTTTAATTAAAGATTTGGATCCATCTTGAAAGTCAATTTGCTCAATTCAGTACCTTGAGTAACTAAGTCTGCCAAATGTGCCATTGTCTCTTCATTGTAGTGTTTTACAATCTCATGGTTTTGTTCTGTAAGGTAATCTGTCAAAGCATCGCCTGACATTGTAACAGCCTTCTTGTCAACTTCAGCAATCTTTCTGCGTGCCCATTCTGACAAAGCTTTTTGATAGTCTAGGTTAGGTTCGACGAATTCCTTGTAGTGTGACTCAACTACCATTGCCAAAGCTTCATACATCCAATAGGCACTCTTTAAGTCCATCTTTTCTGGAGTGTAGCTGTATGATTCATCAATGTCATTAGCATTAGTAAAGAATGGTACTTGTGGACAGAAGCTAGGAATACCAAAGCCAGTCCATTCAACACCAGCAGCTCCATTCTTATCTGAATCTCTCATTTGAAGGATATGGGAGTTGGCTGTACGTGATAGTGAAATAGCACGATAAGTCTTCTTGTCATGTTCACTGCCGCTACCAAGTGGATCATATTTTGTTTCATTGTAGTGTGACTTCAAAATATATTGAATGTCTTCCACAGCAATCTTGTGGTCTGGTTTTCTGATAAATGGCAGCTCAGCTGATTCTGGGTCTTGTGTGTCATCAGATGGGTTCAAATAACGTTGGGCAAACCATACACGAGGTGTGTTGTAGTGATGATCTTTTTCAGTATCTGTACCAAAGATATGACGGAAATCCCAACGATCAAAATCAGGGTTTAAGTCATGTTCGGAAACAAATTCTTGGATACCATCAGCCCACATGTAGTTGTCAGGATCGTTAAAATCAATATCTTGGATAGCTACTTGGTTAGCAGCGACTGCATAACAATCATCGGGGATACGTACAGCTACCCATTGATGTCCAGTTACGACTTCCATATACCAAACTTCATTCTTGTCGTTGAATTGAAGTCCATTACCTTCAGCTGAACCATATTTAGCAACCAATTTACCTAAGTATTCAACTCCATGACGAGCTGAATCGATATATGGCAAAACTAAAGTTGCAAGCGAGTCTTCAGCTAGTCCATTCTTAACGTATGGATCAAAGGCAAGAACTTTTTCATTGGCATAAACACT
Source organism: Companilactobacillus sp. FL22-1 (assembly GCF_043951805.1). Lineage (NCBI taxonomy): Bacteria > Bacillati > Bacillota > Bacilli > Lactobacillales > Lactobacillaceae > Companilactobacillus > Companilactobacillus sp. FL22-1. The sequence continues at coordinate 51,946 of NZ_JBINJY010000003.1, read as the reverse complement.
TTCAGTTGCACTCATACCAACGTTCTTTTCGTTAAATCCATCTTCTTCATTAGGACCGGTACTTTGATCGGCATCAAGTGTCGATGTATAACGATAGCCGCTTTCTGGATAAGGTGCTGTCATTTGATTATATGGTGAAGTATATGTTTCGTGACGTCCTGAAACTGCAGGTTGTACAATGATCCGTTTTCTGTAGATAGCATTGAGACGGTCTTCATTTCTGGAAATATAAGTTGCTCCGTCCATTGAAGCCTTCTTACCTACCATGATTGATGTACAAGCTGATAATTCGATACGATCTGTCATTTTAATATCCCCCATTAATTTATTTTTATAATACCTATGATACACGTTCAATTAGATGATCAACATTCTCAATTTGTTGTAAAAACAAAATTAATCTCGTATAGCGATATTGGTCAGTATCTGGGAATTTTTCGGCCAGTTCCTTACCAATTTCGTAGGCATTACGATGACCATTGACCTTAGTAAAGACGTAACTGCCATACTCGTCTAATTCCAAATAAGTTTTCTCAGGAATTCTGACATGCAGCTTCCGGAAAAACTTCTGAATCGGATGATCTTGTTCACGCACGATGGTAATGATACCGGCTTTTCTTTCAAAAGTTACTGCCGGATTCTTTTTAAAAACCATCTTCTTTAAATCTGCTTCAGTCAATTGTGGACGTTTTGCCATTTTTATCGCCCCTTAATTATTTTGTTTCTTTTTTAATATTTAATAATGGAATAATAATGCTTACTACTAGGACTGCCAAGAGGATCAAGCCCATTTCATTGCTGCCGGCAAAGCCGGATGGCATCTTGCCACTCAAGACACCAGTTACGTGCAAGATAATACCAATCAAACCAATAATTGAACCACCAGCGATTAAACCAGATGAAAGACTGACACCACTTTGCACACGTCTGTCCTTGAGTTCATTATCTGCCGTAACTTTTTCGATCAATAGTTTGATCAAAGCACCGACTAAGATAATTGAAGTCGTGGAAATTGGTAGATAGAATCCTAAAGCAACCGTCATAATTGATAAACCTAACATCCAACAAACGATGGCCATAACGACACCGATGATGATCATGATCCAAGGCAAATTTCCAGACATGATACCGGTCGTCAATGTAGCAATCAAGTTAGCTTGAGGCATACCAAATGGTGGATTTGAACCTGTAATTTTAAGTTGAGGTTCAAGGATTACTGTAGTACCAACTACAACAATGACACCAATCATGGCAGCAATCATGAAGTATCTCATCATTTCATTCTTGTTACCACCGATAATATAGTTAACCTTTTGTGTCTGCATGTAGGCACCACCAACAGAAATAGCTGTAACGATGAAGACACCGAATAGTAATAGTGTTTGATTATGTGCATTGCTAGTCCAGCCACAAATGACAAAGACTAAAGTCATAATAACTAATGAAGCAATTGTCATACCGGAAACTGGAGCGTTAGAACAGCCAATCGTACCAGCTAAACGTGCTGAAACGATAACGAATAATAGAGCTAAAATCAAAGCTAAAATACCACCAACAAAGGCCATGGCGATATTGCCAGAAATAAAGAAACCAACAACGAAGATAGCGATAACAGCGATAACTAAAGACCAAATACCTAGCATATTGCGATCGTCACCACCACTGTTTCTGGCATTAAGAGTTTTCTTAATTGAAGTAACGATAACTGGAATCAATTTAACCGCACCAACGATACCACCACAGAGCATCATCCCGGCACCGATATATTTCGAATAAGAACCGGCAACTTGGTCGACACCCATCTGGTTAACCGCGATGGAAACATCATTCCAGTCTTTAGCATGATTCCCAGCCATTTGCGTAAAATTAGCAATCAATGGCGTAATAGCAAAGTTAGAAAGAATCGACCCAGCAAACATCGTTAAAGCAACATCTAGCCCGACTACGAAACCAATTCCGGCTAACATTGGATTAACTTCGGTCGACATCTTCCAACGATAAAACGAGTTACCGATGTAGGTGATCGTACTATTGACCCAGCCAAATACTTGCGTCGTCAAAAGTGTCAAAATACCACCGATTCCAAAACCGATCCCCATAAATTTCAGAGAATCACCACCAGCTTCAGAAGCAACTAAGGCTTCCGAGATAGCCATTGATTCTGGATATACCAGCCTGCCATGCTCTTCAACAACCAAATAGTTTTGAACTAAGGAGGCCGTCCCAATTGCAAAGAGTACCGCTAAGGCTCCGACAAAAACCCCAGAGATAAAATTGACGCGTCCACCAATGATAATAATTGCAGGTAGAACATAAATCATCCCACTGGCAATGGATTCACCACCACTGGACATTCCTTGCATGAGATTTTTTCCCAGGATACCTTTCTTCTTGGCAAAAGCCGCAATCAAACCAGAACCAATAATTGACCCTGGAATACCAGCAGCAACCGTCAATCCAGCCTTCATTCCTGAATAAGCTGTCGAAGCGGCAAAGATAACTGCCAAGATGGCACCCATAATCATGACCACAGAATTGCCGCCATGATTATCTTGATCAGTCACATACGGTACATATTTTTCTCCAGATATGCCACCGTAAGCTGACTTAGATAAACTTTTCTTCATCTAAAACATCCCCTAACTTATAAAGTGGTTCGTTTCGCTCAAGAAATAATTATCATTTTCTCCTTTGTTTGATTTCATTTTTATGGTAACGCTTACAGACATTTAAAACAACCAAATTTTGTGATTAAAATCACATTTTCTTTAAATAAAGTCACAGAATTGCCAACGTGTGTAGGTTTTGTGAACATGTGTATACACATGGTTAACAGTGGAAACTGATATAAGTGCGTATCCCTCCATTCTAAGGTTCATTATATAAATCATATAAAAGCTTTATTTTGATAAGATGGAATTTACTTAATAACCTTGCCCACTATGGATTATAGAAGCTTTACTTTCATATAACAAAAAAATCCCACAAATTAATGTGAGATTTTTCATCATTTTTTCTTATTAGTAGCCAACTTGTTTCTTAACTCAACGATAAACAAAATAGCTACAACAAAGGTACTGACAGTCGTAAGATTTAAGCCAAAATTCACTAGATCGAATAATCCTAAGAGGATCAAAGCAGCTACCGCTAAATAACTAAACCAAATTTTCATAATTAGGCTTTAGCTTCTTCACGGTGCATTTCAGCTTGTTTTGCGGCTACACGTTCACTGATCTTCATGAATGGTAGATACAAAGCAACACCGACTGCCAAAATTATGACTTGTAGTACGACTGAACGCCAATCACCTGCAGTTGATAGATATGGTCCAATCAGTGGAGGTGTGGTCCATGGAACTAAGACGACGGTTCTTGAAACCCAGCCGAACAAGGTTGCATAGTAACCCATCAAAGCACCAATCACTGGGAACAAGACGAATGGAATCATCATAGGTAGGTTGAAGACAATTGGATAACCAAAGATCATAGGTTCATTGATATTGAAAATACCAGGTGCCAATGAAAGTTTTGCCACGTCTCGACTAGACTTAACTTTACTGAATAATAGAATAGCAATAATTAATGAAATAGTTGAACCAGAACCACCAACTAGTACGTAGTTTGAAACGAATGAAGTTGTGATGATGTTAGGAATAGCTGCATGATGAGCATAAGCTAACATATTCTGATTCATGTTGATCAAAACAAGTGGGTCCATCAAAGAACCTGAAATAACAGTTTGGTGAATACCCAAAGTAAAGAGGAAGTTAGCACAGAAGTAAATGACACAGAAACCGACGATACTTGTGTTGAAACCTCTGAGTGGTTCTTGAATCCAATTCTTGATCAAATTGATCAAATCGGCATTGAATAGACCTGATAGTAATGCAGCAATCAATGCAAAGAGTGACATCAAAATCAAAGCAGGAATCAAAACACTGAATGATTGACTGACTGCAGGTGGAACATTTTCACCCAAATTAATTTGTAACTTTTTAATTCCGGCTAGTTTGATAAAAATGGCTGTGGCAACCAAACCAACGATAATACCACCGAACATACCTTGTGTACCGGTATTTAAATAACTCATACCACCAGTAACAGTATGCATCGTTTTCCCATTTAGACCGGTTAAAGAAATTTGACCTGGCATCATGATAAAGAGTGAAGCCAAAGCCATTGCGGCTGCAGCAATAGGATTATTAAAGCCTTTATTACGAGCCAACATGTAACCGATCATTGGTGCAACCAAAACACCAGCGACATTTAAAGTACCATTTGCGATGGCATTACCAAAGACTTGAACTTTAGCCAATGTGGCACCCTTGAATAGCCAAACAAAAACTGTGTTATTTAACAGTGTTCCTAATCCAGCAATAATGAACACTGGTAAGATAACCGCGAAAGCATCACGAAGTGACCTTAGATAAACCCAATTACCAACAGTCACTGAAACTTTAGTGAACTTGTCAAGAAATGAACTATGTTCTAGTTTTTCTGACGTTGTTTCATTACTTTCCATAATTTCGCCCCCAAAATATCTTTTAGATTATTTCAAATCTGATAAATCTGCACCATTAGTAGCGATAACATGTTGCAACCACCAATAGCTCTTCTTTGGTACACGTTTCATATCCTTCAAATCATGGTTGGTACGGTTGACATAAACCGTTCCATAACGTTTATCCATATTTCCGCTGGAACTTGGAATATCGATCAATCCCCAGCCAAGATATCCAAGCACTTTAACCCCATCTTTGAAAATGGCATCTTTCATAGCTTGAATATGTTCGCGATGATACTCGATCCGTTCGTTGTCTTGAATTTCATTACCATCGAATTTCTCACGCAAACCGATACCATTCTCAATCGGAAACATAGGTACGCTATATTCGTTATAAACTTTTGTCAAAACATCTCTAAATCCTAATGGATCAATTTGCCAACCGAATTCGGATGCCTTGAGATAAGGATTCTTTTCGTTTCCTTTATCAAGATAATAATTAGGAATTGTACCTTCTGGAACTGCTTTGGAATTAATGGTGTCGCTTCTATAATAGCTAAATGCAATAAAATCAGATGAAACCTTAACCAAAGTATCCGAATCTTCCTCACGATAATCCATATCGATTGCACGATTCTTGACAAAAGTCATAACTTCATTTGAATAACGACCATAAACAAACACATCCAAGAGATCATTATTCATGAATTCATTGATCTGGCGTGCATAAAGAATATCTTTTGGATCAGATGTTGCTGGATAAACTTCACTATAAGCTAACATTCCTCCAATCAGGCAATCAGTCTGGTCATGAATATAATTTGCTACTCCGGCATGTACCAGCATAACGTGATGACTTATTTGATACAATTCATCGACCGTCTTGTCACCAGTCAAGTACCCTGCAATTCGGAATGCTTCACTAGAATGATATAGATTTTGCTCGTTGAAAGTGATCCAGTATTTTACTCGATCACCGAAACGTTTAACCATTTCCCGGCCGTAACGAACAAAAGCGTCGACCACATGTCGAGACAAGAAGCCGTTGTATTCCTCAGCTAAATGCAGCGGCATATCGAAGTGATATAGACAAATCATTGGCGTTATATTGCGTTTCAACAAAGCGTCAATCAAATCACTGTAAAATTGAATGCCTTCTTCATTGAACTCACCATCGCCTTGCGGATTGACTCGGCTCCAAGAAATTTGAAAACGATAAAAATTCATCCCTTGTTGTGCCATCAGATCAAAATCCTCGTTGTAACGATGATACTCATCAATCGCATCATGCCAATCAGAACTATTCTCTGTAGCAGGTCGAATATCATAAACCGACTTGCCCTTACCTCCAAGATCATAGGCTCCTTCAGTTTGCATGCTCGAAGTGGAGTTACCCCAAAAGAAATTCTCTGGTAATTTTTCTGTCATATCCACCTTCCTCTCTGTTGTTTATTTTTGAATACGCTTTCAGTATAGACTCACTTTCGAGATATGTGAATATTTATTTTTATAAAAGTATATGCTTTTATTCCCAACAATTATTTCTTTTTAATGATAAAATAGCAGTAATAAGTTGGGGAGATTGGAACAATGGCCTATAAATACAAAGAAGTAGCGGATCAAATTCGTACACAAATTCAAAATGGTATCTATGCTCCAGGTGAATTATTGCCAGACCAAAATCAAATTGCCAAAGTTTTTTCAACCACACGGATCACTGTTCATAAGGCGTTACAGTTATTGATGGTTGAAGGAATGATCTATTCGAAGCGAGGTTCAGGAACCTACGTTAGAAAAGATTATAATCAGGCCGAACATGACAGCGAGTATGGTAAAGTTTCACCTATCGATAAACCTCTAGGGGCAACCATGACCAATCAGGGTAAAAAAGTTACCAGTAAAGTACTTGAATTATCCGCTCGAATTCCTACCAAGGATGAAGCTGACAAACTGTTGATTCCAGAAACTGAGCCCGTCTACGTTATTCGGAGGATTCGTTTCGTCAATGGTGTCGTCTTTGCTTCAGAACACACCGTCATGCCGACCTCAATCACAACTCTGACTACGGATATCTTGGAAGGTTCAATCTATGGACATTTACAAGAAGCCGGCTTACACATTGAAGGTTCTCACCGTATCATCAGCGCTGATACCGCTAAACCAACTGATGTCGAAAATGGACTAGCTGAGAAAATCGGTGAACCCGTTTTAGTTATCAATCAGTTGAGTTACCTCGATGACGGCCAGCCTTTCGAAATTTCCGAATCTCGTTTCCCTTATAAGACAAGTAAACTAACCGCCGACATAACGCTATAACAGCAAAAAACACCCGCTGATTCCTTAGATGAATCAACGGGTGTTTTGAGTTTAATAAGTGGTATTAGTATAGTACATCGTATCTAACCCATAAGTATCATAATCTGTATTTTCAGGGTCACTGAAAAATGTTTCATTCTTAGCATTGAGCTTAGTTTCAGTATTATCCAAAGTTTGCTTAGTTAAATGAAGATTGTCACGTAGCTTATCGGATGCCTTTTGCATGGTAGCTGTTGGCAAAACTTGATAAGAACTTCCATTGATCCAAGCAGTTTGTCCTTGCAGTTGATTGAAATTCATTGACTTAGAAGTATTATGATACTTCAAGACAATCTGATCAATTTCTGAAGTAGTCAGATCAGTGTTGATATCGTTGCCTAAATCTTTGATCAAACTAGGAATTTTAACAATATACTTCGGTTGTTCCATCTTTTTGACTACAGCTTTAAGAATCTGCTGCTGACGAATCTGGCGGCCATAGTCTCCACGGGGATCTTGATAGCGCATCCGTGCATATGTCAAAGCCTCTTTACCGTTCAAATGATGGGTTCCCTTAGGTACCGTCACTCCATCAAAGGACACATCCATCGGACTAGTTATCGTCACCCCTCCTACAAAGTCAACCGTCTTTTTCAAAGCTTCCATGTTAATTGCTACATGATAATCGACTGGTACTCCTAATAAACTGCCAACCGTGCTCTTAGCCATCTTGGACAATCCAATATTATAAGCTGCATTGATCTTTTGAACATTCTTAGGAGTATCTCCGACCATTTCTGCCAAAGAATCACGGGGAATCGAATAAGCCACCATCTTTTTCTTTTGAGGATTGAGCGTCAGTAGCATCATTGTATCAGAATTACCCCGGTCAACTCGTCCATCAGTTCCCGTATCGGCTCCTAATAACAGAATCGAAAAAGGTTTACCTTGATCAATTTTTTTGGACACACTAGCTTTATTTGTATTCAAAGCCTTCAAAGACTGCTGGGTTCGATAAATAAAGATTCCACCAACAGCTAAAAAGACAACTAAAATTAGACCAATTATTAAAGAAATTATTTTAAATTTTTTCATTATTATTTCCTACATTTTGTTAGAAATAATTATAAAACTAATTTTGTCTTACTCGCAAATAATTTGGTAATAAGTCTTCAAGATGTAAATAACTGTATTTATATGAACGTGACTTGTGCTTCAACAACCGAGACAGCTATTTTGTTAAATAGACAAAATGTACATTAAAAATTGAAAGTGATATTCTTAACGTCAAAAAGTTGTAAATAATAATTAGGAGGATTAATCATGGCACAACTAGCTGATACTTTAATCGTAATTGATCTCCAAAACGCCTTACAAGATTGTTATGACTTCAATAATTTGATTGAAAAAACTAATCTACGCATTCAGTCCTATCGAAAAGAAAATCGACCAATCATTTTTATCCAACACCATGACCAAGACTTAATCAAAGGGAGTGAGGATTGGCAACTTTTTGACGGATTAGATTTTAAAAAATCAGATTTGTTCAGTGAAAAAGCTCATGCCAATGCCTTCTATCACACTGATTTGCAACAAATTCTTCAAAGCCACAATCTGCAAGCTTTGGAAATCTGCGGCGCTCAAACTAATTATTGTTGTAACGCTACGATCATCATGGCACATGGTTTAGGATACAAGATCACCATGGGACATAACATGACGACCACGACTGATAACGATTATCTGGATACCACCTCAACTATTTCCTTTTTTGAAAATATTTGGAATCATCGATTCCTCAGTTTTGTAGAATAATAGCCTCAAGGTGCGCAAATATACTGCAATTATTGATAGAATATTATGTAAGATTCATGTATATGAAACGAGGGAAATTATATTATGTTTATTATTTTAGGATTAGCCTTAACTGTTTTAGCAATCTTGGCTATCGTTGGTTTCATTAGCAATTCAAAAACTTTTGGCACAAAGATAATATCTAGTAAATTGAGTTGGTATATCACAGCCTTGGTAATCGGTCTATTGATGATTGCTTATGGTATCTTCTTCTAAAATAGCTTTCGACTGATATTTTATGTGCCCCTAGAGTTAACTAAACTTTAGGGGTATTTTTGCGACTAAAAAAGACTACCTTTCACTATGGAAATAGTGGCAAGTAGTCTTAATGATTAATTAAAAACATCCTCATCTACAAATTCAGTATCTTCTACATCAACGTGACTAATCACTTCATTACTTTGATAAATACATTTGGTCTCTACACCAACATTTCCATCATCGATAGTAATCACGTCATAGTAAGTGGCATCGTAAACATAATGGATCTTATCGTTATCGCAGTTGATATGATAAGCGCTTGAATCAGCCGAATGCAGTAAAATATTGTCTCTTTCAAAAGACGTTTCAAAATGAATATGCCCTGAAAAGATAGCCTTCACCGAGGTATCCTTGACGACGCGCATCAAATCTTCTCCATCTTGTAAAATGCTGTATCTCATCTGATGAATTGCTGGTCCGTCAATTGGATGATGCAAGAAAATTACCGCATCATGTTTACTATTCATCAAATTATCTTCTAACCAGCTCAATTGTTGCTGGCCAATATAGCCTTGTTCATAATCGTGAAATTTGCTATCAAGAAAGTACAAGTCAGTTTTGCCAGCAGTAATTGAGTAATAATATTTACCTTGCGGCTCGCTTTTCAAATAACCAGAAAAGAAAGCTTTGCTCCTATCATGATTCCCCATGATAACTTGGAAGGGAACCTCTAAAAAGTCCTGATATTCTTGAATTATTTTAGCTAGTCTTTGATAATCTTGCTCATTTCCTTCATGAATCAAATCGCCCGTTATAACGATCAAATCAGGTTTATTTGGCATCTTAGCGATAGATTGAACGATGTTATCTAGCTTTTGATAGGGACTAACTTTTTGGTTATTAGCGTCAACGGCTCCTTGTGGCGTTAAGTGAGTATCAGTGATCTGGATAATTTTAAGTTTACTCATTGTTCCCCCAATATAAGTTCTCTTTTGTCTTCGTATCAAACAAAATCGATGATTTTTGATCAATTGTGATAAATACTTGTTCATTCAAAGTATAGGAATTCTCAGTCACTATGGCTTTCACATTTTTACCACTTTCCATTCTCAAAAGCAGCTGATTGAAGCGCCCGTAGTCAACGATTTCTTCGACGGTGGTAGCAATACTATAGTCGTTCATTTTTACTTTGGAACAATTCAAATGCTCTGGCCGTACGCCTAATAAATAATCTTGATAAGGCAAGTTATCGTTGGTTACTTGTAAGATGGTCTGACCATTTAAAATCAAGTTTTCTTCATCCAAACTAACATCTATGACATTTATTTGCGGTGTGCCAATGAACTGCGCTACAAACAAATTAGTCGGATGATTATAAATATTCTCCGGCTTATCGATCATCTGAATAATACCTTGATTCATCACGGCAATTCTGTCGCCAAGCGCCATCGCTTCTAGTTGATCATGTGTTACATAAACGATCGTTTGATGATTATTCTCATGTAAGTTTTGAATTTCATCCCTGGCCTTTTCCCGCAATTGCACATCAATATTGGAAAGAGGTTCATCCAAAAGAAAGATCTTACTCTTTTTAACCATACCTCGACCGACCGCCACCCGTTGTTTTTGACCACCAGATAATTGGGCCGGCAGTCTATCTTGATAATCTTCTAAGTTCAAAGTTTTCAAAGCTTTATCAATTGTAGTCTTTCGTTGTTGAGCTGGAACCTTATGAACTTTGAGCGCATATTCCAGATTTTGATAAACTGTCATGTTTGGGTACAGCGCATAATCTTGAAATACCATTGCGATCGTACTGCCATCGTTTTTAATTGAATCAAGACTCTGACCATCAATTTCGAGCTTTCCAGAAGTCGGTTTTTCTAAACCGGCGATCATTCTTAAAGTCGTCGATTTACCACAACCTGAGGGACCTAGTAAAACTAAAAATTCACCCGCTTTTATTTTAAGATCCATATTATTGATAATTTTCGTATTCTTGAATTGTTTACAAACACCAGTTAACTCAATTGTTGCATTATTCTCATTCATTAATGAATTTCTCCTACTTTAAACCGCTGTTACTAATACTGTTTAGAATATATTTTTGAAATACAAGGTAGATGATCAAAGGAAGAATCACCATGATCGTCGATAGAGCCATTGCCAGTGGAAAATTGGTCCCACCTTCACTTGAAATATAATTTTGTAATGCCAATGGTAACGTGAAGCTGGTCTTGTCTTTTAAGATCAACGTTGGCCAAACATACTCATTCCACGAGTTGATGAAAAAGATGGCTCCAACACTAACGATACTTGGCTTCAAAATTGGGATAATGATATTCAAAAAGATTTTCCGGTTAGGTATATTATCCACACGGGCCGCATCAATCAAGCTTCTTGGTATCTTCTCCATTGTCTTCAAGAAAATCATGATCCCGGTCGCATCACATAATTGTGGCAAAGCGACACCCAAAACATTATTCATCAGGTTTAATTTTGAAATCACTAAATAATTTGGAATCATAACAATCGTAAAAGGCACAAAAATTGTTGCTACAAAGACTAAGTAGATCCACATTTTTCCTTTAAATTCATAATTTCTAAAGGCATAGGCCGTCAATAATCCAGTTGCTAATTTTCCAATGGTTACGATTGAAGCCATCAAAAAAGTATTACCTGTTAGTCCCAACAAATTAATCTGTTTGTTCAATAAGGCGTAATTTTCCAAAGTTGGATGCAACGGTATCAGATTCAGCATCGTACTATATGAATCACGTAACGTTTTAAACGAATTCGAAATCATAAACAGGATTGGCAATAACGAAGAGACGACTATCAAAAGGAGCAGCAAGTGCCACAAGTTGATTTTTTTCCTAAACATATTGCTTAGTCCTCCCTTCCACAAACCGAATTTCAATGAACAATAGAATTAAAAAGATTATAAAGGTAACTATTGCTAAGGCCGAAGAAGTTCCAGTTTTGTATAAAACGAAGGCATTCAAGTATGTCTGATAGATCATATTGGAAGATCCGTAGTAAGGACCACCAGTCGTAATTACATTAATCGGCGTAAAAACATACTGCAGCCCTTGAACAATAGTTAAAATCAAAACATAAATCCCAATTCCACGGTTCATCGGTAATATCACATTCCAAATCAGTTTCCACTTGGGGATATTATCCACCGTGGCAGCGTCGATAATATTCTTCGGAATTGAACCCAAACCAGTCAAAAGCAGGATGAAATTATATCCAAAAACTTTCCAATTAGTAATAATGCAGATCACTGTAATGGCCATAATTCCCGAATTAGTCCAGTTTGGAAAATTAATACCAAAGTTTCGCAGAATGTATCCAACTGGTCCTGAGACTGGATTCAAGATCCAAGTAAAAGCCATTGCTCCAACAACTAATGAGAATAAACTAGGAATGAAGAACAATACTTTATATGTCCCTTGCATTTTTTTGATAAAGAATTTCACTACCAGCGAGATGAAATAAGGAAACACAAAATTCATAATTACCAAAAAGACAATATAGATCAAGGTATTGCCAATCACCTTTTGATTTACAGGATCTGTGAACACTTCAATGTAGTTTCTAAAACCAACAAACTCTTTTGTCGGTGCAATTAGGTTCCAATCAAAAAAGCTTAGATAGAAAGTGTAAAGAATCGGCACTATCATAAATACCGTCAATAAAATTGCCGTTGGCAATAAATAAAGAAATGGTAATATTTTTTTACTTCTGTTGTGCATTTATCTTGTCCTGAGCTGTTTTTAGAGTTGATGCTACATCACTGCCTGACAAAATCTTATCCCGGGCATCGATCATTGATTGTTCAGCTTGTAGACCTTTCTTAGGGAATGATGTCCAAGGAATTGCTTTATCTAAAGTCTTAACCGCTGGGTCCATCATTGGATTTGCTTTAACATAATCTTTGAATTCACTTGAATTTAAGGCCACTTTCGTAGATGGCAAATAACCAGTTCCCTTACTCCAAGCTACCGCCGATTCAGCTTTGTACATCCACTTTTCAAATTGCCAAGCTGCTTTTTGTTGTTCAGAATCTTGAGCAGTAATAGCGAGCATTGATCCGCCGACAGGTACAACTGTTTGATGACCTTTGAAATGTGGTGCAACTATTGCTATAGCATTGAAACTAGCACTCTTTTTAATGTGAGAAGCTTGGGCAATAGTCGTAAAAGCCATTGCTACATCGCCTTTCACGAATGAATCCATTCCTTGAGCCCATGGTGTATGAAGGGCTAATTTATCATTGACCATTTCTTGATAATATTTATATGCATTAATACCATCTGTACTGCCAAATGCGGCTTTACCACTCTTTTGAATCTTCGCTCCATTACTTAACATAAGTGCTTGTTGAGCCCAAGTATCACCAGGTTCTTGAATATAAAGTCCGTATTTTCCAGATTGATCATGAATCTTCTTTGAGGCTTTTTTAACACCTTCCCAAGTAGTTAGTGAATCTTCAGAGATATTATATTTACTCAAAATATCTTTGTTTAAGAATAATACCGGTGTACTCAATGAATATGGCAATCCGACCAAATTACCTTTACTATCCTTAGCAAAATCTAGCGTTCTTTTAACAAAGTTTGTCTCGATAAATTTATTGTTACCATCGAATTTTTTCGCTGCGTCCGTTGGCGTCATATATTTAAAATTACTTGCAAAATAGTTATCATAAGCCCAGCCAACTTGAACAACATCAGGAACCTTCCCAGAGGCTTGAGCTGATTGTAAGTTTTGCATTAATCCCTTATACATATCAGGATTATACTTAGCAGTAACTTTAATATTCTTATGTGTTGAATTAAACTTTTTAACTAAATCGTCAACAGTGGCACCACCTTGAGTTTGTGCATTAACGTGCCAATAAGTTATGTGTTTGACTGACGAAGCCGAAGTTTTTTTGCTACAACCAGTAAAAACGACTCCCATCAGTAAGATCCCCATTAATAATAAAACTTTCCCTATATTGCTATGTTTCATACTAATTTCCTCCATTCAATACCATAAATGTTAAGGAAAAAATGTATAAATAAAGTATGTTTAATGTTTAGAATCTGCAAAGTTTGTGTATATTTTCTTTACAAAAAAAAGACCACTTGAAGTGATCTTTTACTAGAAATCAAGGATATGTAACGAAACTATGAACGATCTCATAGCCAGTCAAATGTTGATCGTCAAGTTCATCGTTGATGATTCGATCGGGAAATTCAGCATGGTCGATTTCGTAAACTAAGAAGTATTTTGATTTGTCATCTGATGCATACCAGCGACCGATTGCCGACAATGTTGGACATGTATCAGGATAAAATTTCACGGGACGACCAAAGTCGATCGTAATAATTTCACCCTGCAAAAAAGTAACCAATTTTTGACCAAACGTTTTACTCATTTACACTCACCCCTATTAGATATGCCATCTATGTAACCGCTTACTTTATCACTGATAATATACCACCATTTTTAACTTTAATGTATTTTATTTTAGTTTCATTTTTGGGGAGTGCAGTTGTTTGGGTTCACTGCCGTCATCCGCTCCAGTTCTGGGGGATATGGAACGTGGTGGGCCGACTTGGAGCCAAGAAGACCGCTTGTCTTCAAGCTCGTCCTTTTACTAAATTGGCAAAAGACGCCAATTAAGTAAAATTTCACCACTGATATCCCCCAGAACTTCCGCTCCTGACTAGGGTTACTGCATATTTTATTTGTTAGTGATATGTATAGGAATCCTACGTTCCTTATTTTGCTTGGTAGGAGTGGAAGCTGGAAAACCTTGATGCTTAAGAGCAAAAGATAAAAAGCAAGACAAAAAAAGTATTGAATTGACTTATGTTTATATCAATTCAATACATTATTTACTTTCTATCAAAGATATTAATTCATTTAAAGACACCGGTTCATTTTATCTTTTAAGGATTTAAATTTTTGACTTTAATCTTTAGCCTTTGAACTTGCCTTAGCTCTTGAACTTGTTCACTTGAGGGTTATCCAAACATGTTTTAACAACCTAGGCTGTAGTGAGAGCTCTGAGGGGTCTCAGCCATGAAATTGTTCTTAGTGGGCGAAGCACACTTAGAACAAGGCTCGACTTTGAAACAATTGCGAACTTCAATTGGTTCAAAGCGATGCCCATGGCGTTCCAGACCCCTCAGAGCCGAACGGAAGCCGGCAGTGAACTTATAAACTACATGTACTTTTCAAGTGCCATCTTAAACTTCTCTTCAGGTTGATAACCAACCAAACGGCCAACCACGTTGCCATCCTTCTTGATGATGAAAGTTGGAATACCTTGGATACCAAAATTGTTTGGTGTCTCTGGATTGTGATCAACATTCATTGAAGTAAACTTGATCTTGTCCCCTAACTCATCCTTAGAAGATAACTTCTCCAAGATTGGGTTCATCATTTTACATGGAGGACACCAATCTGCATTAAAATCAGTAATAACTAGTCCTGTACTAGTTTCATCGTTATACGTCTTGTCTGTTAGCTCAGTAATATTAGCCATTATTCAATTCTCCTTCTCATTAACTTTGCATATACAATATACCCCCTAGGGTAAATTCACGCAAATATTTTGTTTTACTAGCATTTATCCTTTTAAAAAAGCAAATATTTGCTTACCGGTACCCGTGCGGGTATACTTTAAATAAGAAATTAATTTGGGAGGTTATTATGGCTCAAACACCCGAAGAAAATGTGGCGGCGAGAAAAAAAATCACTACTCGGCTCAAGCGTTCCCGTGGACAGCTCGACGCTGTTTTGAGAATGATGGACGAAGATAAACCCTGTGATGATATTTTAATGCAATTATCCGCTGTTAAATCTAGCGTTGATAAGGCGATGAAGTTGGTCATTGCTCAAAATATCCGCCAAAATACTGACTGTAAAGATTCAGCTCAATTAGCGGAATTACAAAAATCTCTTGATTTGATGTTAAAGACAAAATAAGTTTTGGAAAATATCTTTACCCAATTTTCACATAATAAATATCCCAGTGAATTAACCATCACAGATGATTGATTCCTGGGATTTTTTGCGAAGAAATTGTAATTCTTAGTCAAACTTATTTTACAAAACGAATAATTAAAGCATCAATCCGACTGAATAGTGAATTGCCATTGTGATTAGACCAACGATAATATTTCTGATCATAGCAGTTTTGACCAAACCATCACCTAACTTTGCACTTAAGAAGCCAGTTAAGGCCACGGACAAAGTCACAGCTAAAATTGTACCGGGCCATTGAATTGACACTGGTAAAAAGGTCATTGCGACTAATGGGAAAATTCCACCGGAAGCGGCTGAAACTAGTGAAGAAAAGGCGGCATCCCAAGGATTCATATAGTGGCCTAGTTGCAAATCATACTTAACTCGAACGACTGTCCCTAGGGCATCTTTTTTCATCAATTCTTCAGCAATCTTTGTAGCTGTATCTTTGGTAACGCCACGTTCTACATAGTAATTAGCTACCACAGCTAGTTCACTTTCATAATCGGTCTTGATTAGGTCACGTTCTTTTTCAATTGCAGCTCTTTCGGTATCCTTTTGAGAGCTAACGGAAGCATATTCTCCTGAAGCCATTGAAAAAGCACATGCTAACAAATCTGACAAACCGGCAATAAAGATCGTAAATTGATTGGTTGTCGCAACCGCCACTGAGAAAAGTACGCCGACGACTGTCAAGATACCATCATTTGAGCCTAAGACACCTGCTCGCAAGGTATTAGAACGTTCTGCCATGGTCTTTTTTTGTTTTCTTGGTTTAGAAATTGTCACTTGTTTCATTATCTTCACTCCCTATTAATGCGCAAACAGCGAACCGATCGCATAAGTTACAAACATTGTTAATAATCCTGAAACCACATTTCTAATAACCGCTTTGAAACGATTGGCTCCACCTAAAGCTGCTGCTGTATATCCTGTAATCGACAAGGCAATGATGACAGCGATAACGGTCGCAACCATCTTAATATCTTGGGGAAACATTGTAATTGAAACTAGTGGCAAGATCGAACCGGTAGGAAATGAAATCATTGATGCCAAAGCAGCCGCAATCGCACTAGTCTTTTCTTTCGGATTAAAACCATATCTTTCACGGACTGCTACGTCCAAAGGATCATCGCTCAACATTTCTTGAGTAGCTTGTGTGGCTAACTCATTGGAAATCCCGGTTGCTTGATACTTGTCACGAATAAAGCTGAACTCTTCTTCATAATGACCATCTAACGCCGAAGATTCTTTCTCTAGAGCTCGTTTTTCACTATCACGTTGAGTACTAACCGAGACCCATTCACCCATCGCCATTGAAATAGTTCCAGCTAGCATACCTGCAATTCCTGATAGAAAAATGGCTCGACTATTACTCTGTGCACTGGCAACACCGATTACGATCCCGGCAACTGAAACAATCCCATCATTGGCACCCATGACGCTGGCCCGCATAACGTTGATTTTTTCAGCTAAGCTTCGTTGTTTCTTTTCTTTAGCCATATTTTGTCACTCCTTAGCTTTATCTTACATTGGAATGGTTCTCACTTACTAACGAGTTCATACTAACGCATGTTTCTTTAAAAGTAAACAATTAACTGTTTCAACAAAAAGGATAGATTACTTGGAATTATCACAGACTCCGTATTATAATTAACTTGTAATGATTCTTAGGTAGAAAGGAAGATTGCTCATGGCTAGTAACGCAGTAATGGAGGAAACTCTGCAAGTTTTAAAAGATCATAAATTAAGAGTCACTCCGCAAAGACATATTATCTTGGCTTATATGGTTAGTCATCATAATCATCCCACGGTCGAAACAATCCGTGATGCCCTCAGTAAAGAATTACCAAATATCGGGTCATCTACGATCTACAATACGTTGAATACTTTTGTTGACCATCATCTCGTGGTTGAACTGCAAAATGGTGATGGTAGTACTCACTACGATTACTTTGGTTCACCCCACTATCATGCCATTTGTACTAACTGCGGTCGGATCGTTGACGTCACTTATCCTGGCTTTAGCGATACTGAAAAAAACCTCGAGCAAAAAACAGCTGAGATTTCTGGCTACATGATTTCCGGCAATCATATGGAAGTCTATGGTTTGTGTCCAGAATGTCAGATTAAATTAGGTATTAACAATGACTAAAAGTATCTATTTCCTCTGTAGCGGCAACTCCTGTCGTGGTCAGATGGCCTTGGGGTATACTAAAAAATACTTGCCCGATTGGGAAGTTCAAAGCGCTGGCGTACGGGCTGAAGCTATTGATCCCAAAGCTGTGCAAGTAATGGCCGAAGACAAGATCGATATTTCACAGCAGCAATCTAAAAAGATCGATGACTTATTCTTGAAACATGCCACGGTGATCGTTACTTTAAGCGGCGAGGCTCGAGACAAAAATATCATCCCTCAAGGAGCTCGCTGGTTGCACTGGCCTATCGCTGATCCTACCTTAACTAATGGCAATGATGACGAGATCATGCAGGCGTATCGTAGTGTCCGAGATGACATTAAACAACATATTTTAGAATTAACTGATTACATCAATAAACACCAATAAGCTAGGCCTTTGTGGGTCTAGCTATTTTTTTGTCGTCAACTAGATAGTAAAAATTACTATTTACATCTAAAAAGGATTAATGTAAGGTTAAATAGTATTTTTTATCATTAAGGAGAAAAGCATGAAATATCATAACCAAAAATTTTTCGGAATCATTTTTACTTTTTTAGCTTTCATTTTAATTCTGGCGGCTTGTTCTAACAAAACTGCTTCGACAAACCCCGATAAAATAAAAATTGTGACTACGACTGACTTTTACGCCGATGCTGCTAAGACAATCATTGGTAACAAAGGGTCTGTCACTTCCATTATTAATAGTCCCTCCGTTGACCCCCACGATTACGAACCAACGACTAACGTGGCAAAAATTGTCACTAAGGCCGACTTTGTTATCGCTAACGGCCTCGGTTATGACGCTTGGATGGATAAACTCAATACGAATGGTCAATACATCAAAATTGGCGAAAAAATTATGCACAAAAAGATCGGCGATAATCCGCACATCTGGTACGACCCGCAAACTATGATCCGCTACACTAATTACTTAACCAAAAAACTGAGCCAGAAATATCCTCAGGACAAAGCGTATTTTGAAAAGAATGCCCAAAAGTACTTAACTACGCTTGAACCTGTTCAAAATGAACTAATCCAATTAAAAAAAGCTGCTCAAAAGTTACCTAATAAAAATGTCTATGTCAGCGAACCAGTCTTTGATTATTCTTTAGCTGCCATTGGTTTAAAGGTCACAAATCAAAAATTCGAAGCCGCAATTGAAAATGGTACTGACCCTTCCCCAGCGGTAATCAAAGATATGCAAAAGGAAATTACTGACAAACAAATTGCTCTATTTGTCCTCAATACTCAAGCTGATAGCAATATCGTGGAGAATATGGTCAAACGTGTGCAAAAACAACAGTTGCCAATCTTAAAAGTCACTGAAACTTTACCCCAGGGCAAAAATTACCAGTCATGGATGTTGAGTCAATATCAAGCCTTAAACAAAATCCTAAAAAGTGAGTCCAAATAATGATTGAAGTCAATAATTTAACCAAAAAATTCGGCCAACAATTAGTTTTCAAAAAGATAAACTTTACTATCAAACAAGGGGAATTTGTCAGTTTGATTGGTACTAATGGCTCTGGTAAAACAACCTTGATTAAAATATTGTTAGGTATAGAGTCTCAGACTACTGGTCTTATTACTATCAATCAACGAAAGATCGGCTATGTTCCTCAGTTTCGCAATATAGATAACGATTATCCCTTGAGTATTAAACAATTTATCGATTTAAACTTAAAATTCACCCTTAACTTAAAGAAACGTCGTCAAAATAAGGCCCTGCTACAAAAAGTCATCACGAAAACGCAGCTTTCTCAGATCCAAGATCGTCCTTTAGGATTGATATCGGGCGGCGAGAAACAAAAAGCCTATTTAGCTCAAGCTTTGTTAACTCAACCTGACGTTTTGATCTTAGATGAAGCGACTGCTAGTTTAGATGTTGCTGTCAAAAGGCAATTAATGGATCTGGTGCGAGAATTAAATCAAAAAGAACAACTAACAGTAATCTTAATTACCCATGATTACGAATTAACCAAAGAATACACTGATCGAGTTTTATTATTTCAAGATAAGACCCTCAAAGAAATTGCCTTAACCGACGTCTCTGAAAATATGTTTGCGCAGGAGGAAAAAAATGTTTGCTTATGATTTTATGCGTAACGCCTTTATTGCCAGCACTTTTATCGCTATAACGGCGGGATTAGTTGGCGTCTTCGTCGTTGCCCGCAACATGTCCTTTTTGTCACACACCTTGTCCGAGATCGGTTTTGCTGGAGCTGCTTTTGGTATCTTGGTTGGTCTAACGCCGCTTGTAGGCATGATAATTTTTACGCTGATCAGTTCGATTGCGGTTGGCAAATTGAGTAATGAAGCCTCCCGCCGTGAAGCTTCCATCAGTGCAATTTCTTCACTATTTATCGGTTTAGGCATTCTCTTTTTATCGCTTTCTGCCCAATCCAGTAGCTATGCTACTAACATTCTCTTCGGAAGTATCGTCGGTATCAGCACACCAGAAGTCAAACAGTTACTAGTGCTTGCTTTGTTTGTAATAATCGCTTTTGTAAGTTTTTATAAACCGTTGGCTTTTGATTCATTCGACCACATTGGAGCACAGGCAGCTGGCCAAAATTCAACTTTTCTCTCCATTATCTTCTTAATCACTCTAGCTTTAAGCGTCAGTATCGGTGCACAGATTGTCGGTTCATTACTGGTCTTTGTATTGTTGACCCTACCCGCAGCCACGGCCAAATATCTCGTTCATACGGTTCCACAGATGATTTTAGTCTCCGTTGGATTATCTTTGATTGGCGTTTGGTTAGGTCTGTATCTGGCTTATATCACCAATTGGCCGGTAACCTTTTTTATTTCGACTTTTGAAGTCATGATGTATTTTTTCAGTTTAGGTTACAAAAATTGGAAATTAACTCACTAACGCTGTAGCAAAAAGGCCCCCCGCTTCTATAAATTTTAGAAGCGGAGGGCCTTTTTATCAGTCAAAGTCACCTTTAGCTTTTGATTATTTTTTAAACAAGCGGACACCTGTGATAACTGTAGCTATCAGACAAATGACAAAGGAGACTATGAAAGTAACGTGCATTCCAGTAATAAAGATCTCCGGTTGAGCTGGCAAATATGAAGTTACCGTTCGACCAGCGGCGTGGCTCATTGCAGAGAATAACACAGTCGTAGCAGCCGAAATACCAACAATCATGCCTAATTCTCGACCTAAAGCGCTAATCCCGCCAGCAATCCCAAAGTCTTTCACATCGACTGAACTCATAACGATCGAGTTGTTGGGAGCTTGGAAGATTCCATTTCCTAAGCCAACTAAGCCCACGAAAAACATGAAGATCAATAATGGCGAAGTTAAATTGACAAACAGATAACCGACCTGACTGATAGAAATCAAGATCAGACCGATAAACGTCAATAATTCTGGACCAATTTTATCCGAAATAGCACCGGCCACTGGGGCAACAACGACTTGCACGATAGGAAAAGTCATCAAAGCATAGCCGGCGTAATTAGCAGCCATACCACGAGCATTTTCCAAATAAAACGGTGATATAACGTTGAAGAAGAAATTAGCCACGAAAATTAAAAAGGCACAGAAGATACTAATTGAAAAATCAATATTTTTGAAGATCCGTAAATCTAAGACGGGATGTTCGATTCTTAGTTCGATCCGAACGAAGATAATAAAACTGATTAAAGCTACTAGGAACAATATTAAAATCACTGGCTGTAAGAAACCAATTTCTTGACCTAAGAAGACGCCAGCAAACAGTGTCACCATAACTAATGCAAATAAGAAAGAACCAATTTTATCGATTTTTTGCTTAGATAACGTAATATCTTTTGGCAAGACTCTCATTCCTAACAAAACTGCCACAATTCCAACAGGTACATTCATCCAAAAAATGTAGCCCCAAGGTAAGTGAGCTAAAATCAAACCACCGACACCAGGACCAGCAATACTGCCCAAAGCGACGAATGATCCAATCATCCCCAAAGCCCGGCCGCGTTCAGAAAAGGGAAATACTTCCGTGATAATTCCATTATTAGTACTCATTGTCATCGAAGCCCCAACAGCTTGTAATGATCTAGCAGCTAACAGAACAATCAATCCTGAATTAAAGCCACAGAGTAGTGAACCGACAGTAAATAAAATTGAACCAATTTTAAAAATTCTGATCTTTCCATAAGCGTCACCGAGCTTTCCAAATGGCAACAACAATGCACAGATGACAATCAAGTAAATTGAAACGACCCATTCGGCTTGATTCATCGGAATCTTTAAATCTTTACTCATTACTGGCAAAGCAATGTTGACGATACTTCCATCCAAAGTCGACATGAAAGTAAACATACAGACTGCTACCAATATTAACCAACGGTGTTTTTGAATTGCAGGATCTTTAGCAAAGCTTTCCATATATTAACGCCCCTTTTCGTTCTTCTAGAAGTTTACTAACCCAATCTACTTGAACTTGGGCATGTTTGATTTGTAATTGTTTGACCAACAGCGCATCCTCGATATCTTTTTGCAACATGTGTGGATTGTCTGCTAATTCTTCTTGTGAATCGATAATCTGTTGTAACTTGGTCATGGAAAAGTTACGAAAATCTGTTAGGACATTAACTTGTTGATTCTGATCTAACAAATGTAAAAATTGGATCTTCATCAAAAAAGTAAATTGTGTTTTCTTATTGATTGGAGTTGGTTCCGTAGCCATTTTAAAAAAATGTTGTCTGCCAGTGACCGTAATAGTTGCCAATTTCTGAGGGCGCCCACCACAAGATTCTTGATAATTTAATTTGATTTCACCAGCTTCAGCTAGTTTATCAAGGATCGGATATAGAGTGCCAAAACTGATCGTCTGATCGGCTCCAGCAATGCTTCTAAAAGCCTTGCGTAAGGCATATCCAGTCATTGGATTATCCATCAACTGTCCTAAGATAAATAGTTCGTACAAGTAATCGCCTGCTTTCCACAATTTCCCATTGTATATCGATTCGATACACTGTACAAGTTAAAGCAAAAAAAATAAGCAGAGCCTCAACAGACTTTGCCTATACTTCAACCTCTAGCTTCTTAATACATTCTGGACAGAGGCCATACACCTCAATCGTATGTCCTTCAATCATATATCCTGGCAATTGCTTTTCAAAAAACTCGATGGGACAAGACTCTATTTCCGTTACTTTGCCACAATTCTTGCAGACAAAGTGATGATGATGCCGATGATCAAAATCACACTGATATTTCACTAAAGTCTTATCCTTTTCTTGATATTCGACCAAACCAATTTCAGCGAACTCTTTCAAGTTACGATAGATCGTATTATTGCTCATCCCCGGGTAAAGGGTCCGCATATAATTTGCAATATCATTAATCGATACATACTGCACAGTAAACTTTTGTAGATAATCGATCAAGTCAGTTCTCTGCTTCGTTATCTTGTAATTGTTCTGTTTAAGAATCTTAAGTGCTTTTTCCAAAATCTCACCCTTTTCATTAGTCTTTTTAGTATAACACAATTAGTAATTATTACTATTTAATATATTTTAGTTAGAATTAAGACTGAATTGATATTATAATGATTAAAAATTAATCATTGGGAGATTTGTTAATGAAAAATACAATATTAATTGTCGAAGATGAACGTAGCCTTTCCAGCTATGTAAAAAAGGAGCTACAATTTGAGGATTTTGAGGTCGTCGTAGCCAATGATGGGGCTGAGGCGATGGACCTTTATGAAAAATATCAAAACGAATTACTCTTGATTTTATTGGATTGGATGTTGCCTAAACTTGATGGTATGGAAGTTTTGCGGCGAATTAGAAAGCACGATCAAGTACCCGTCATTGTGATGACCGCCCGCGACTACATCGGTGACAAAGTGGCTGGCCTGGATAACGGTGCGGACGACTACATCACTAAGCCGTTTGAAATTGAAGAATTATTAGCCCGAGTCCGTGTGATCCAACGACGCACAGAACATTTGGCTGAACCTGATCAGACATATCAAATTGCTGACTTAATTCTAAATACCAAGTCTCACCAAGTTACAAGAGATAATGAGAATGTCCAATTGACACGTCGAGAATATGACTTACTGTTGTTTTTCCTACAACACACTGGCAAAGTCTTCACACGTGATGAACTGCTTGATAACGTCTGGGGCGAAGACTTTCTCGGACAACAAAATGTGGTCGATGTCTATGTTGGATACTTACGTAACAAAGTTGACGGCAAAAATAATAAGCCTTTGATCCAAACTATTCGTGGCGTTGGCTATTCGCTTGAGGATGTGACCGAATGAATAATCCCAGATCATTAACTTATCAAGCCTTAATCAATCAAGGTATCCGGAGACTTGTCATCATCATTACCTTGTCTATCAGCGCTTTAATTTTGCTGGTAGTTGGGGTCCAACAGTACTCTCAAACAGTTCATGAAGCCAACGGACAAATGATGAGTCTCTATCGAGCTAACATTGATGATATCCCCAGTTTCATTCAGTGGAATAATCAAAACAACCGTCACACCAAACAAAATACTATTATCCGAGTGAAAACCAAGAAATCTTCAATCACCGCTGCTTCTAATCGCACTGGCCAAGCAATCATGACAACTTCAGCCTCCCAAAGGTTTATCAGTCAACGAAAATATATCGTCCTGCCCGGACAACATATCGTCTACGTTCCAGGATACGGTCTATTTCTCTTTTACACTAAAAAAGATAGCGATACAACATACCAACTCTGGACCAGTCTGAGTCGTCTGATCAATAGTTTAGCTTTATTATTGATCTTCATTATTATCATCGTCTTTGTAACACTAGGATTTGGAACTTGGTGGGCTCAACAATTAGCCGCTAAACTGAGTGCTCCTACAATTAAATTAGTAGATGAAATTCATCGTACAGCCAATGATACTGTCGACCAGCCTACTCTAAAAGTTCCTGACAATCCTCAAGAAATTAAGGAACTGGGCGATGCCTTCAACGAGTTACTGAAGACCCAAAATCAGCGTTTACAGCGTGAAAAGGACTTTGTTTCCAATGCCTCGCACGAATTAAAGACTCCCATTGCCGCAATTCGAGGCAATATCACTTTGATCAAACGTCATGGTGACAAACATCCCGATGTTATTCCCGAATCCCTTGGCTTCATTGATGAAGAGTCCCTGCGAATGCAAGACTTGATCACTAACTTATTGCACCTTTCTCGCGCTGATCGAGCTGATTTAGTCTTAGAAAAGACTGACCTTTCCAAAGTAGTGAACCAAATCGGTAGCCAGTACCAAAAGACCATACCAAAATTACAACTAGACATCGAACCTGATATTTCGATTTTAGGCAATACCGATACTTTAAAGCAGATCATCGTTGCCCTATTGGACAATGCCCACAAATATTCTCCTGAGAAAAGTCCGATTGTTTTGGCGCTCAAACAACAAGAGCAGAAAATTTATTTGGACGTGAAGGACCAAGGTATGGGAATTCCTGATGACCAAAAGGATTTGATTTTCCAGCGTTTCTATCGAGTTGATACGTCTCATTCAACCGAAATCAAAGGTAGCGGCTTAGGTCTGTCAATTGTCTCGCAACTAGTCAAAATCAATAACGGCGCAATTTCTGTCTTAGATAATCAGCCAAAAGGTTCAATCTTTAGAATCACCTTTGACGAAATTTCTTAAGATCATCAATACCGGATTAAAAGCCTGTCTTTTCAATAGTTTCAACCAATACCCTCTGACTCTAAATACAGAATCAGAGGGCATTTTTTGTTCAATCATAAGAAATTCTTAGATAAACCTTATCAAACCTAAGTAGTTGCTAAAAAGAGATGCTTGTAAACTATGGTTATTCAATCGAAAGGACAACGAGTTTCTAGTAAGAACTATCCTCCCCCTAAAAGTTTATGAAACTCTGGTAAATAAATATGTCAGAACTCACAGAAAGATTACAACAACAATTAATGGCTGGCGTCAACCGTCCTTTGATGCAAGATGCAAATCAAAATTGGTACACCGGCAATGAACTTAACTTAGAAAAAAATGTTTGGAAAAATTATTGGGAAAATAAAGGTATCGGCCATAACGATATCGTCTTAATCAGCTTAACAAATTCAGTTACTTATAGTTTAGTTATCGAAAGTCTCTGGGATGTTGGCGCAATTGTTCAACCAATCAATCCCCAAACAAATGAAATTCAAATCAGTGAACTAGAAGATCAATATCATTATTCCGCAATTATTTTAGATGCTGAGACTAAACCATTCGATATTTTAAATGAGCTTTTTAATAATCAACCACGCCTCACAACTCTCCATGAACCAGAAGTTCAAATTTATCTTCGTAACAATCACATCACTCACCTAGCTGAGATTCCTGACGACGAGCAGTTGGCTTTGATTATGCATACCTCGGGAACAACTGGTAAGCCAAAACGAGTGGGCCTAACTCATCAACAATTACTAGCAGGTGCCTTTAACGTTATCGACACTCAAGAACTAACTCATGAAGACAGTACCTTTATTCTAATGCCAATGTTCCACATCAATGCGATGGTTATCTCAAACTTGGCAACCCGCCTTTCTCACGGACAATTGCTTTTTCGGCCTAAGTTCAGCGCCCACCTCTTTTGGAAAGATGTCAGTAGTGAAAAAGTGACTTGGGTTTCCTTGACTCCAGCAATTGTCGCCATTCTTTTACAAAGAGAAGAACAACCAAAATCTAATCAGCTTCGATTTCTCAGAACTGCTTCAGCCCCTCTGTTGCCAAGCATTCACGAGGAATTTAGCCAAAGATTTTCAATTCCATTAATCGAAAGTTATGGCATGACTGAAGCTGCTAGTCAAATTGCTCAAAATCCTTTGAATCATCCAATTCGAAATTCGGTTGGTATCGTCAAAGATATTCAAATCAGAATTTTAGACAGTAATCATCAAGAATTGGCTCCTAACGAAGTCGGTGAAATCGCACTGAAAGGTGAACAAGTCATCACTCATTATCTTGATCCCCAACCAGAAGCTTTTCACGACGGCTGGCTCTTAACTGGAGACCTAGGATCACTTGATTCTCAAGGTTACTTGCATATGGCTGGTCGTATCAAAGAAATGATCATCCGTGGTGGTGAAAACGTCAATCCACTGGCAGTTGAAGATTGTCTCCATGATTTAAAATTCATTAGAGAAATTGCTGTAATCGGAACTCCTGATTTAATCTATGGTGAAACTGTCACCGCCGTTATCGTTCCAAAGAAACTCAGCCATGATCATCGCCACCAATTAGCGTTGTTGAATGAATTAGCAAATGAGCAATTATTACCAGTTGAACGCCCAACCAAGTACATTTTCAGTACTCAGTTACCGAAAAATGCGACGGGAAAGATTCAACGAACACTTCTAGCTCAAGAAGTGACTCAACAACTCAAGGAGGCCTAATCAATGCAGAAACCAGTTTCAATTTCAACGGCTAAGCGCAGAAAATTTACCGTTCCAGTCGAAAAATTTTTACCATTCTTAATACCAATCATCGTAATTTTATTTTGGCAAGTCAGTAGTTCTTTGGGATGGCTTTCTAGCTCAGTTTTGCCATCGCCATTATCCGTCATTCAAGATGGAATCAAATTGACCGCTTCCGGCGAATTACCAAAAAACTTGAGCATCAGTCTTTATCGAGCCACAGTTGGCCTCTTGATCGGTGGTGGTATTGGCTTTATCCTTGGCTTCATTAACGGAATGTCTAAGACGAGCCGACTACTTTTCGATTCATCCATTCAAATGTTTCGTAACATCCCCCATTTAGCCCTTATTCCCTTAATCATTCTCTGGTTAGGAATTAATGAATCAGCCAAGATCTCATTGGTTGCTATCGGAACCATGTTCCCCGTTTATATCAATACTTTCCACGGAATCCAATCCGTTGACCCTGATTTAATTGAAATGGGTGAATCTTATGAATTAACTAAAAAGCAAATGTTTTTCAAAATTATTTTCCCAGCCGCCCTACCACAAATACTAGTTGGTGTTCGTTATGCTCTAGGTGTTATGTGGACTACTTTGATCGTCGCTGAAACGATCTCTGCTAGTTCTGGTATCGGTTATATGGCTAATAACGCAGAAGACTTTGTCGATATGGAAACAGTTGTTTTATGTATCGTCGTCTACGCTATTTTAGGAAAAATTTCAGATTTAATTGCCAAGAGTTTTGAAAGTCTCTTACTTGATTGGCAAAATACAGCAAGGAGTAATGCCTAATGAACAATACAATGATTTCAATAAAAAACGTTAATAAAATGTACAATAATTTGACCGCACTCCACGACGTCAATCTCGATATCAACCAAGGCGAATTTATCGCTCTAGTTGGAATGAGTGGTGGCGGCAAGAGTACCTTATTAAGATTGATTGCTGGATTAGAAAAGCCAACAGAAGGCTCTGTCACTATCAATCAGTCAGAAACTAAATCTTTGATACGCGTAATGTTTCAAGAAGATCGACTACTTCCCTGGATGTCCGTTTTAGACAATTTATCTTTTGGTTCAAAGGATAAAAATACTAAAGCGCATGCCCAAGAATTATTACAATTAGTCGAACTCGAAGACTACGCCGACCACTACCCTAATCAATTATCTGGTGGGCAAAAACAACGAGTCGCTTTAGCAAGAGCTTTAATGAGCCATCCGAAGATATTGCTGTTAGATGAACCCCTTGGAGCTTTAGATGCTTTGACCAGACGTAAGATGCAAGACTTGATTCTCGACATTTGTCAGAAACAAAATCTAACGACAATCTTAGTTACCCATGACGTTGAAGAAGCCGCTCGAATGGCCGACCGCATCGTCGTTATGAAGAATTCAACAAATTCGTTCGAGGAAACTTGCCCTAAGAACCGCAATGCCGGACAGATCGGTATCGTAGCTGATCGAGTTCTGGGTGAGATTCTTGAAGAAGAACCTGTAGCCGTTAAAACAGCTTAAAAAGGCCTCCAAAATTGGAGGCCTTTTTCTCTTTCAACTATAAATTTCAAAAAACAGCCTCTATTCCATTGCATTTTCGGAATAGAAGCTGTTTTTTTATTTAACCGTGGCGACCATCATTGCCGATCCATCATTAATAGCCGTAGAATCATTGGCTTCGATCTCAACACCTTCAACCTTATCAGTTGTATTAGTTATAATCGTTAGAACGACAGTATCTTTACCAGAATCCTCAACTTGTTGCAAATCCATAACTGCAATAGGTGTATGAACTCCGACCTTGTCCCCATCTTTAACTAAAATCTTAAATGGTTTACCTTCTAGATCAACGGTATCGAGTCCCATATGGACCATAATCTCTAATCCATTAGGCGTTTTAAAACCTATAGCATGTTTCGTTTTAAAAACTGAAGTCACTGTACCCTCAATCGGCGAATAGATTTTATCATCGTCTGGTACAACCCCGAATCCTTCACCCATCATTTTTTGAGCAAAGACTTGATCGCTCACATTTTCTAATGCTTGTACTTTACCCTTAACTGGAGCATATAATGTTTCAGTTAATTTTTTCTTACCAAATCCAAATAGTCCCATTAGCCTAACCTCTATTCATCGGTACCTAAAATACCATTAATTTCTTGACTGTAAAGATCGGCTTTGCCACCGTAAACGGCTTGTAATCCACCACTTACATCAAGAACAGCTGTTGCACCAAGATTCTTTAAAACCTGCTTATTGACTTTAGTATTATCAACTACAGAAATTCTCAATCTTGTTGCACATGCTTCAACATTTTGAATATTCTCAGCACCACCGAGAGCATCAATAATTTGATTTGATTGTTCATGTAAACTGGAATTTTTATCAGCGGTTGATTCTGAAGATGAACTATCGTCATCATCTACCATACCTGGAATGGCAACATGAAATTTAGAGATGCAGAATCTAAATACTACATAGTAAACTACGGCCCATATTAAGCCAAACCAGATAACCGTTGGCCAATTAGTTTTATCTTTACCTTGTAGGACACCGAACAATAAGTAATCAATGAACCCACCAGAGAACGAGTTACCTATTCTAATATTAAGAATATCAGCAAAGAAAAATGACAATCCATCTAGAAAGGCATGAATAACATACAACCAAGGAGCAACAAATAAGAAAGTATATTCAAGCGGTTCTGTAATACCGGTTAAGAATGAAGTCAAACCACCACTGAGATAAAGACCGCCATCCTTCTTTCTATTCTTCTTGGGAATTGAACGGTACATCGCAAAGGCAGCTGCTGGAAGTCCAAACATCATTGTTGCAAATCTACCAGCAAAGAAGCGTGTACCATAAGTAAATAGTCCAACATGATTTGGATCAGCTAATTGTGCAAAAAAGATATTTTGTGCACCAACAACAGTGTGTCCAGCAACAGTAGCTGTTCCGCCCAATGATGTATACCAGAATAATGGATAAATTGTATGGTGCAACCCGACTGCACCTAGTAAGCGTAATAAGAATCCATATAAGAAGGTACCAATACTACCCATTTTAGCAATGGCATGTCCAACGACAATCATTTGATCTTGAATTGGAGGCCAGATCATATAAAAAATTGCACCAATAAAAATTGCAGCAAATGAAGTAATAATTGGAATAAATCTCGAACCGCCAAAAAATCCTAAAAATTGTGGTAATTCAATTTTCCGATAACGATTGTGCAGATATGCAACCATACCACCAATTACAATTGAACCGACGACACCTGTATCAACCGTAGTACCTTTAGGTGAAAATAGCTGCAACAAACCTGCAATTGTAGCAGTATAAACTAGAAAAGCAACTGCTCCGGATAAACCAGCGGTTCCTTTATCACCATTAGCTAACCCTACTGCTAAACCAACTGCGAAAATCAAAGCAATATTTGAGAATACTGCATTACCAGCAAAACTCATGACCTTTAAAATTGTTTGTAGCCAAACTGCATCTAACCAAGGATAAGCTTTAACGGCAGCATCATTTGTCAAGGCACCACCTAAACCTAGAAGAAGACCTGCTGCAGGTAAAATAGCAATAGGCAGCATGAAGGCTCTTCCCAGTTGTGAGAACTTCTTAAACATATCTATCAACTCCTTATTTTATTGAAGGGCTTTGATGAAACGTTGAGCAATTTCCAAAGGACGAGTAATCGCACCACCAACTACGATCCCTGTTGCACCCATATCTTGAATCTGTTTGGCTTGTTGTGGCGTGTGAATTTTACCTTCAGCGATAACGGGCATACCGGCATCGATATAAGCTTGAATCAAATCAATATCTGGGCCATCTTTTTCCACACTCTCTTCGGTATATCCGCTTAAAGTAGTGCCGACAAAATCCACTCCTGCTGCATAAGCATTTTGACCCTCCTCAAATGTTGAAGTATCTGCCATCAACAACTGATCAGGATATTTAGCTTTAATCTCTTTGATGAATTCAGCAACGGTTTTGCCATCATGTCTAGGTCTCAAGGTGCAATCAAAAGCAATCACCTCTACGCCAGTTTCATGTAATTCATCAATTTCTTTCATCGTAGCTGTAATGAAAGGTTTCTCTGGCGGATAACTTTTCTTGATAATGCCAATGATCGGCAAATCTACAACTGCTTGAATCTCTTTGATATCACGAACTGAATTGGCACGTATCCCGACTGCTCCAGCTTGTTTAGCTGCCAAAGCTAACAAGGGCATTACTCCGCCAGCTTTTGTATAAAGCGGTTCTCCTGGCAAAGCTTGGCAAGATACGATTAATCCACCCTTAATTTGTTTAATAAACTTATCTTTATTCATTCTCCAATTTCCCTCCAAAATATAAATCTTTGGATTTAATTCTCCATAAGCAATATAAAACATCCCAGCTTGTTTGTAAACCCTTTCTTTTTCGATTTCTAAATTAGAGCCTGAAATTGTATAATTATAAAGACAAAATAATTGGAGAAGGTTTAAGCATGAATATCGATGATCTTATCAAAAGTAAATATGAAACTCTGACCAAATCTGAAAAGCGAATTGCTCAATATATCCTCAATAATAAAAAATCGGTTATTTATGGCACGATGGAGACAATAAAAAAAGACATTGCAGTGGGAGATGCTACAATCGTCCGTTTTTCAAAAAAATTAGGCTATTCGGGATTCAACGACTTAAAAATCGATCTTGCTAAAAATGAATTGGAAGCTAATAATGTCGATTCCAGTCACGACTACTATGATGACATTGCCGATCACCTAATCACTACCATTAAGGACACGGTCGCGTTGATCAATCCTGAAGATCTCAATTCAGCAATTTCTCTAATTTCCAATTGTCGAAAGATGTATATTTTCGGCGTCGGTCACAGTGGTGAAATTGGTAAAGATTTTTCAAAAATGCTATTGCGAATCGGTTTAATCGTTCAAGCTGAAACTGATCCCCACTTCCAGTCACAAATGGCCGCGATGATGACCAAAGATGACCTAGTTATTGGTATCTCCTTATCCGGTGAAACTAAGGACACTTATGATTCTTTAACAGTTGCCAAAAAAAGTGGCGCAAAAGTCATTTCTATCACCAATAACAACCTCTCCTCAATTGCTCAAATCAGCGATATAACGTTACGAACTTCAATTGAAGAATTTTTAGACGGAGGCTCATTAGCTGGGCAATTATCGCAATTGTATGTCTGCGAAGTACTGATCCATGGTTATGAACGACAAAACGATGTAGATGCTGTTTCCTTGCGGGAAAAGGCTCTCCGTTCGATTATGGATAAGCGTATGAATTAATAAGCACTCTGACTGTTTATTCAAACGAACCTTTCCAAGATTGTTTCTTAAGTACAAAATAACAATTGAAAATGAACGACAAAAAACTCCAATCGGAATTTATTCGATTGGAGTTTTTTGAAATTTTATTGATTCTTATAATCGCCTGAGTCACTCACGGTAACTTTATTTTCAATCAAGTTTTCTTCATAGAACAGATCCGCAATCTTCTGCTCTTCTTTGGCATACGTGCTGTTCATAGCACTAATTCCGTAAGTTCTGCGGTCGACCATCTTCTTAACCACGGCTTTAGAAACGTTCAATGACTTACTCATCATTGTGATAAGTTCACTGTGATTCTCGTTAGCCCACTTCATATCTTCTTCAAGATACTTGATCAGATATTTTGAAACCTCAGTATTAGACTTAGCATAACTTTGCATTGCCAAGATGTAATCACGGTTATTGGTGATACCAACACCATTCGTTAACAATTTAGCGTTTTGGGTAATTTCAGCTTGTGACGTGTATGGGTCCCAAGTTGCCCAAGCGTCTACTTTACCTTTTGAAAAAGCGACACTGGCACTTGATTGGTCCATATTGACCCAAGTAATATCACTAGCCTTTAAACCGGCCTTCTTCAAAGCTGCTAACAACATATATTGGGAACTGGTTCCTTTAGTATAAGCTACCTTCTTTCCTTTCAAATCTTTAATGGAGGAAATGCTGGAAGTCTTCTTGACCAAAATTCCTGAACCTTTAGCCTTAGAATATCCTGCAGCGACGAAAGTCAATTTAGTTCCAGTTGAAAGAGCCGATACTGGCGGTGTATCACCAGTTCTAGCATAATTGATACTTCCGGCCTTTAGGGCTTGCATTAATGAATTACCATCTTGGAATTCCTTCCAGACGATCTTGTAGCCTTTAGCCTTCATCTTCTTAGCAAATTCGCCGCGTTCTTTGGCAATATCGAAAGGATCACCCTTCTGATAACCAATCGTCACTGTTTGTAGGTCTGAACTGGCAGCTCCTGCATCAGTCTGTTTGAATCCATAGAAGGCAATGATAGCCCAGAATAATAAGACAATCCCAATCAGTAATTTTTTACGTTTTTTTCTCATACAGCTCTCCCAACTAGATTTGACATAACTTGTTCACGTAATTTTAAGCGAATAACCTTACCCGTTGCATTGCGAGGATAATCTTGTACAAAAAAGACTCGCGTTGGTTGTTCATATTTAGCTAAAGTCTCTTTAGCATGAGCTAATATTTTTTCACGAACTAGCTCTTCATTCTGCTTCCCATTAGTAATAATCACTGCCGTGACCGCTTCACCATAAATCGAATCAGGTGTACCAATAACAGAAACTTCTTTGACGAAACTCAACTGACTCAAAGCGTTCTCCACTTGTGCAGGAGCAACTTTTTCACCACCACGATTGATGATGTCTTTTTTACGCCCTTTGACAAAGAGATACCCATCCTCATCCAGATAACCTAGATCACCGGTTAAAAACCAGCCATCTTCAAATGATTCTGGGTGCGGATCGAGATAATCTTTAATAACATGGTCACCACGAACTACGATTTCACCAATTTTGTTAGATTCAGTCTCAATCACTCCATCATTCATAATTTGAACTTCGGTTTTATAAGCCTTGCCGGCTGAACCTACTTTAGGCGCATCGAAAGGATTGATCGTACATTGACTAGCCGTTTCTGTCATCCCGTATCCTTCCAAGATTGTTGTGTGGAACCTCGTTTGAAAGGCGGTCAATTTATCCAACGGTAAAGCAAATGACGAGCATCTGACGAATCGTAATCTAATATCGTCATCGTAACTAGCATTAGCCTTTTGATTGATCAGTAAGATGTTGACGATCGTAGGGACTACGGAGACCCAAGTTACTTGATTATCTCTCACCTGATTCCAAAACTTAGACGCACTGAATTTTTCTGCAATAACTAACTTGCCTCCAGACAATCTCGTTGCCAAAATTGAAACGGCTTGGGCATTGATATGAAACATTGGCATAACCACCATAGTCGTATCTTGTGGTGTCATCTTATGACTTTCAATATCATGTTCAACACCATTAAAGAGTATTTCATGTGAAAGACCCACTCGCTTAGGTTTACCAGTTGTTCCAGAGGTATTCATGATCAAAGCCAAATCTTTATCTTCAGCTACGCCAGCATCATGTCCCATCAATTTGCGGTCACGGATAATGTGTAAGAGAGAAAAAGTTTGCAAATGTAACGCCGTTACAATGGCTAATCTGTCATCAAGTGCAGCGTTGATCAACTCCTCGCCAACAATCGAAGCCACATAATCATGTTCACTCAATGCTTGTTTTAACTCTAGTTCAGGGGTAGTTGCTGCGATGGGATGCATGACGGCACCAACTTCCCAAAGAGCTTGAGCAATTACTGGATAAGCCGCCGTATTTGGTAAGCAAACCAAGACGACATCGCCCATTCCAATGTGAAGATCTAAGAATTCCTCTCGTAAAATTCTGACATCGTCAGCTATCTCATATCCAGTAAACCAACGATTCATTTTTTCATCTTTAATAATTTTTTCAGACATATTATTCTCTAATTGCTTGTTTAATTGATTTGTTATTTTTGACATTTTCTTTTACTCCTTCGACTTCTTTTTTAGCCTTACTGAGATGCCACTGTGGACGTCCAATCAAGACACCAAATGGGGGAACTTTGTAACAGAACCAGGAAATTAAGAATGCACCGCCTAAAACAAAGGCGTAGCCCACTGGCAATAATAGTAATGTCACGATTGATGGTAATTTGATTACACTCAAGATACCGTATAACAGCGTTATAGGAATCGTTTGGGTCAGATAGATTCCAAAGGAAACCGTCGACATATTTTTAACAATTTTATCGAGCCAATGTGGGAAATTCTTTTCGCGTGCCTTGGCATACTGTCTACCGATCCAAAATACGAAAGCGATCATAAAAGTATCGTAAATGAAGATAAAGGGCTGATGAATGGATTCTGTTGCACCCATACTTAACTTCAAAATCTTTAAGTTACCAAAGAATAAGGCAACTGTTCCTAGCGCTAATACCAAGGTGGACCAACCAATCACCCGATGATTTTTTTCGATAAAACGGTCGACTTCATCATAGTGAATTGCCACGAACGCTCCAGCGATGAAATAAAATTGGTAAACCAAAATATTCATGCCATAAGCTCTAAATAAGTACCACCAACTGTCACGGTCAACTCCAGGCAACCAGTACTTGATACCAATGACTAGCAGTAATTGGATGATGGCACTAGCTACTAAAATGGTCACGTGATGATTTTTCAGTTTCTTGAACATGTAGACCAATAATGGAAAAATCAAATACAATTGGAAAGTGACCAAGATATAGTACATGTAGTATTTATTACCATGAATAATTGCATCAAATAAGTTTTTGAAGTAATTAGGCCAATTTATCGCAATCCCAGCGGTGATCGTTGCAAACCACATCAGAATAGCATTCCAACCAATATAAGGAATTCCCACACTGATATAACGTTTCTTCCAAAATTTGAACCAATGTTGTTCTTTATTGTAATAATTGAGAACTAAAACGAGTCCGGTCATAAACATAAAACCCATTCTCGTAAAGTGAAGTGCCAAATGAGTCGCCTCTAAGAACAACTCACTGCCAGAACCACTGCCGACATTGTTCTTAAAAGCTGTGGTCGTATGATTCAACAACACCCCTGCGATAAAAAGTACACGCATCAGGTCGACTTCATACAAATATTTTTTCTTTTTTACTTGTGTCAAAAGGTCACCTCTGTAACTTGTTTCTTGTTTCTATCAAAAGCATATTTAAGTTATAGCATCCCTAGAGGTGTAGGGTCTTGATGATTCAATAAGGTTAAAATAAGAAATTCTTAGAGAACAAAAAAAGTGCCCTAAATGATATAAAAATCACTTAGGACACCATTTTATATTTACTATTACTTCATCAATCTGTGCAGTACAGTTCTATAAGTATTAGGCATAGTCCGAGCAATCATCACCATGCCATGATCCATAACCGAATTAAAGTAACGACGTTTAGGATGAATATCTGTCGCAGCTTGATAAAAGACTTTTGCTAAGTCTCTTGAAGTCGCCCCAGAACCAAGCATTCCAAATAAGTGTTCAACTTTGTCAATTAAATCTTCATAAGGGGAATCATCAAACAGATTCTCACGTGCATTTTCAAAAGCAATTTTACTCCACTCTGACTTAGTTAAGCCTGGTTGTACCACAACTGAGCGAATACCAAATTTTCGAACTTCAGTATCCAAAACATCACTCCACATGTTCAAACTAGCTTTGGTGGCATGATACCAACCACCTAATGGGCTATAAACATTGGCTCCAATCGATGAGATATTGACGATTCGTCCAGACTTTTGTTGGCGCATATATGGCAAAACATATTTTGTTAATTGACCAGCACCAAACAAATTGACTTCAAATTGTTTCTTAGCTTTTTCAATCGGCACTTCCTCTAAGGGTCCATACTCGCCATAACCAGCATTATTGATCAAAACGTCGATATGTCCCTCTTCTTTAATGACATGATCGACCAAGCCACGGACTGATAATTTGTCAGTTACATCCAACGCTTGGGTATGGATACCTTTTTCTTGTAGATCTTTCAAACGCTCGATACGACGGGCTCCACCATAAACTGAGAAACCTTGTTCTTTAAAAAGTAAGGCCGCCTCACGTCCCATTCCTGATGAAATACCGGTAATGATAACTACTTGTGCCATATTCCCCTCCAAGTTCACTTTTATTACTATTTTAAACCTTGAGCAGAAAAAAAAGACCAATCAATATAAATTGGTCTTTTCTATCATCATGTGATGATTACCTCAACTAAATTTTTTATTTCAACACCAGAATTCGCCGATACCTGATATTCTTGACCGTGATTGATAAACTCGATTGGATCTCCATGAACATGAACTTTCAATGTTTGATGATCAACTTCAACAAAAACTTCGCTGCCTTGCCAATTGATCTGATATTTGAGACTCTTCCATTCTTTTGGCAAATGTG
The DNA here is from genome assembly GCF_043951805.1 of Companilactobacillus sp. FL22-1. NCBI lineage: Bacteria > Bacillati > Bacillota > Bacilli > Lactobacillales > Lactobacillaceae > Companilactobacillus > Companilactobacillus sp. FL22-1. The sequence continues at coordinate 14,091 of NZ_JBINJY010000003.1, read as the reverse complement.
GTTCGATCTGTAATTTGCCGTTGTCAGTTCTTAACCCACCGAATCCTTGCACTGTCATATTCCAAATTCCACCGCAACTAGCTAGATGGATTCCTTGTACAGCCTTGCCGACATGAACACCCAGGTCTGTCTCACAAGACATCTCATAATAATGATACGCTTTATCAGCCAGTCCTAATTCACTAGCCAAAATGGAATGCGTTGACAGTGATAATGATGAATCGTGGGTTGTCTTAGGTTCATAATAATCCCAATTACTTCTTTTGACATCATCACTGAACATATCTTCAAACAGACACATCAGTAATAAGACATCTGATTGCTTCGTAACTTGCATTTGACCGATTTGAGTCAAATTGTATGTCTTAAAAATATTACTCAATTGATTATTCTCAACAAAACGAGAGACATCGATCACTTTCTTTGATAAATATTGATCGTCTTCAGGAATTACCCCAGCCTCATTTGGTTGTGGCAAATAGATCTTATTAACTTGTTCGACCCACTGTGTATAAGTATCATCTAAATCCAATCTGTTATTCAATTCAACATACAGATCTGGATAATCTTCTTTGATTAAGTTGTAAACTTTGATGGCTTTTTGAATACTCCACTGAGCAGTGTAATTCGTATAAGCATTGTTATTGATATGTTCCTTATACTCATCCGGACCGATAACGTCATTGATTTCGTAGCGGTCTTTTTCGTAATCGTATTCCAGGCGGCTACTCCAAAATTTTGCTCCGTCCAAAACGATCTCGTAGCCCATCTTTTTAGCAAACTCTTGGTCACGGGTCACACTCAGATACTCCATGACAGCAAAGATAATATCACTGGTAATATGAGGTTCAATGAAACCTGACCAAACTTTCATTGGCTTACCAGTAATGATATCAGCTGAACCCCACAATGGTGCGGTCTCACCATCAGAAGGATTAGCGGCTTCCCATGGGAATTGAGCTCCTTGATAATTGTTATTACGGGCTTTACGATGGGCACCTTCCAAACCTAGATAACGGTAGTTCAAGAGACTCTTCGCTACTTTAGGTTTGGTAAAAATATAATAAGGCAACATGAAAATCTCGGTATCCCAGAAAGTATGTCCCTTGTACCCTTCACCAGTTAAACCTTTCGCACCGATACTCATCCGTGGATCATGTGGGGTACTAGCAGCCAGTTGATAGCGGGCAAAGTTAACTGCCACTTGAGGTTTCTCATCCGCTGCTTCAATCTTTAGATAATTTTTTTGCCAAACTGCTTTGTCCCATGCGCGAGTGGACTTATGCAACAATTCTTGATAGCTGCTCAAGCCAGCATATCTCAAAGCCGAAATTGACTGGTTGACTAAATCATAGATGTCACGATCAATACTTGTAGAGACGTTAACGTACTTAACGAAAGCTAATTTCTGACCTTTTTGCAGGTTGACTTCAAAACTACCAAAGATTTGACGACGTCCCATATCCAAAGACGGCTTAGTATTCAACATCACTTCATCAACGAACAATCTATGTCTGACGTTAAAAGCAAAATCGATTCCAGATTGTTGCGTCTTCATTTGCAGTTGAATAAAGTTCTCGTCAAAGAGACGCTTATCACCTTCAATCAAGTGTTGAGTAGAACTATTGGATTGTTGTCCATCAATACCTGATTTGATCTTCAAGTTGATATCTTGATCAGCCGTAATCTCAACTTTGGAGACGAATAGATGCTTGTCATCCATTGAAACGAAACGATTATATCTAAAAGTGATCCGTTTGCCATCAATGATCCAATCAAAGATACGGGTCAATTCACCATTTTTCATATTCAAATATTTTTGATAATGTTCCACTTTACCATCTTTTAGACAAAGTGGATGACCGTCCACCTGAAGGTCAATATTTAAAATATCAGGCAAATTAGGCAGCTCTGTCACTTCACCAGGAAACGCATCGAAGGTGCCTGAGACAAACATATTACGCCGCTCATGCAAAGTGCTTTCTTCTTCTGCGGCCCTGATCCCCAAATAACCATTGCCTTGAAACATTAAGGTTTCAATTTTATTGACTGTTTCGTCATCATGATTGTTAGTTGCGATACGCCAACTATTTTTCTTATCTGTATTTATGCAAAATTTCATTTCTCATCGTCCAATCAAAAATAATTTGCCTCAATACTGGTAAATGGGTTGACCTGTTTAAACTTCCTCGAGACCATTGTAAACGATTCAGCTTATATTGTAAAAAAAGAGGAATTATGCACTGACTAATTTATTACTATCATCAGCAATAAAGATAATCATAAATTATATTTTCTGTCTAAACAAAAATACCTTCTGATTCTAAATACTGAATCAGAAGGTATTTTTAATTGCTGGACAAAAGCTAGTTTTCAAACCAGCTCTCATTTTCTATTGTCGTCTGCTCTTATTCTCTTTTAAATTCTTTAAGATCAGCTCTTGCATTTCCTTTAAATCCACACCGTACAAGTCTGATAGGACAAATAATAATTCCCCATCGATAATCTTATTCTTATCAGTTTCAATTGCACTTAAAACTGAGGTCGATGTAGAAAAATTATAATCGCTCTTCACAGTATCAACGACTTGTTGCAAGGTCATTTCCTTAAAGAACCGTTTGGTCCGAAGATATCTTCCAATTGTCATCATATGCCAATACAACCTATACCTTTCATAAATGATAGTCTTACCCAAAATATGACTTCTCAACTAAACCATATCAAAAAGCCGACTTTAACATAACACAAAAAATATTCTAAAAGAAATAATTTTTTATGACTGCACTATTTAGTAGGATATCAGTTATTCCTTAGAGAAACCTTAAATTAAAATAATATCCCTCAAATTAATGCTTTTATTATTATATCCTTTTATGTCAGATTAGCTCCAGCAAAAAATACAAAATTAATTTTTATTTATTAATATCCGTTTGTAACTGATTTAATTGCCCACTATTGGATAATTTCTGATATTGCTGATAAGCCTGATACCAGTTTCCAGAAGCAATGGCTTGACGTAAGCCGCCATAACTTTTATTGGAAAAAATTTCTTGGGCCGCTCTTTGGGACTGTGCAGCGGACAAGTCAGATGAATCTTCAATCAAATTAGCTGTCTTAGTTTGACTGTTAGCAGCTGAAATCAATTGCGACATTTTCTTCTTACCTAAAATAGAAGCTGCCTGATCAATTTTCTTATCTTTAGTTGAATCTCCAGTCTTCTTTGACTTAACTTTTTTGACTAATTCTGACTTAACAACCTTGTCGCTAGCAGTGTCATTACCAGTTAAATCACGGACGATGTTATTTAATGGAAAGAAAAAAACGATACACAAAGCCAAAATAACCACGATTCCCCCAATTGTCAGGAACAACGATTTCTTACTTGTTTTACGATGACGCATATAACCACCCTTTTCTAGTTACGTATTTTAACACTTATTAATTTCAACAATTAGCTTCAAAAAGCATCGTCCTAGTATGGATTAATGTCTTGATTTCTGCAATCTTTTTCCTCAATAAAATAATTGTAAAAAAAATTAGAAAAGAAATACGAATAAATTTTATCGTTATAACGCCATAATACCGTGTTTTTTTAAAGACGTAGCGTCATCTTTTTGGCCAATATTACCGCTTTCAATCTCTCTTTTTAGCTCAAAAAGCTGTTAAATGTACATTTGAACGTAATTAATCTTTTTAATCTTTTTCTAATAATAAGACTTGTAAATTAAATTTAAGTTAATTATAATCATCATCAAACATTAGATCCGCCAGCAAGCACATCAGCCATACAAGTTCTAACTGCTGATTAGGTTAATAAGAAACAAATTAGAAACGGGGAGGCGATTCCTTGGAGCAACAAGAAAAGTTTTTAAATATCAAGGATGTCAGCACAGCTTTTAAAATCGACGGAAAATTTTACAATGCAATCTCACATATTAATCTGGAAGTTAAAAATGATGAGATCTTAGCAATTGTCGGTGAGTCAGGTTGCGGTAAGAGTACCTTAGCCACAACTATCATGGGACTTCATAATCCCGATGAAACTAAGACCACTGGCGAAATTGATTTTGAAGGAACCAATTTGTTAAAGCTCAATGAAGAAGGCTATAACCATTTACGTGGTGCCAAGATCGGTATGATTTTTCAAGATCCGCTTTCAGCCTTGAACCCTTTAAAAAGAATTGAAGATCAAATTCAAGAAGTTATGGACTATCATACTTACCTTTCCGATACTCAGAAACATCAAAGAGTCCTTGAATTACTTGATCAAGTCGGAATTGTCAATCCCAAAAGAACAGCACGACAGTTTCCACATGAATTATCTGGTGGTATGAGACAACGGGTCATCATTGCGATTGCAATTGCCTGTAAACCAGATTTAATTATCGCTGACGAACCAACGACTGCTCTAGATGTAACTATTCAAGCACAGATCCTCGACGTTTTGCAAAGTATTCAAAAGAAAAATCATGCTGGAATTATTTTAATCACCCACGACCTTGGTGTCGTAGCTGAAACAGCCGATCGAGTAGCCGTAATGTATGCCGGGCAGATTGTTGAAGAAGGCAGCGTTGATCAAATTTTTAATAATCCACAACATCCCTATACTCGTTCTCTTTTGAGATCAATGCCTCAATTGGACGATGAGAATGATGATCTTTACGTAATCAAAGGAAATGTTCCTTCTCTTCAAAAAATGCCGCAAATGGGCGATCGTTTCGCCCCCAGAATTCCATGGGTACCTGCTAGCGCTCACGAAAAAGAACCTAGCATGCATGAAATTGAAAATGGTCATCTAGTTCGTTGCACTTGCTACCAGTACTTTTCATTTCCTGATGAACAGGGGGTCACCAATTCATGAGTTTAATTCAAATCAATGATCTAAAAGTACACTACCCTATCCGCTCAGGTTTTTTTAACCGCATCACCGATTATGTTAAAGCCGTAGATGGTATCAGTTTTGATATTCAAGCTGGTCAAACTTATGGATTAGTTGGCGAGTCAGGATCTGGTAAATCTACTACTGGTAAGGCCATTGTTGGTTTAGAGAATGCCACTAGTGGTTCCGTTACTTATAAAGGAAAAGATATTACCAAAAAAGCCAATCGTCAGTCACTGGATTACAACCATGATGTCCAGATGATTTTCCAAGATTCACTTTCTAGTCTGAATCCGCGTAAAAGAATCGAAGACATTATCGCTGAACCGTTAAGAAATTTTGAACATCTTGATAAAGACGCTGAAAAGTTAAGAGTTTTGCAACTGCTTGATATCGTCGGTCTTGATGCCGATGCACTCTACAAATATCCGCATCAATTCTCTGGTGGTCAAAGGCAAAGAATCGGCGTCGCCAGAGCAGTAGCAACCAATCCTAAATTGATTATTGCTGATGAACCAGTTTCAGCTTTGGATCTATCAGTTCAAGCTCAAGTTCTTAATTTTATGAAAAAGATCCAACGTGATTTCAATATCTCCTATCTATTCATTTCCCACGACTTGGGCGTCGTCAGACATATGTGTGACAACATTGCGATTATGAACCGAGGTCGGTTGGTTGAAATTGGTTCCAGAGATGATATTTATAATCACCCTCTTCATATCTACACGAAGCGTTTGTTAGCTGCCATCCCAGAAACTAACGTCAATCATCGTGAAGAACATCGAGCTAATCGACTGCAGGTGGAAGCAATCTACAAACAGCAGCAAAATGATTATTACGATCAAAGCGGATTGGCCTACCCACTAGTTCAAATTAGTCCGACTCATTCAGTCGCTTTGCCACCAAATATGATCGAAAAAATTCAACATGAAGGGACGGTGCAGGCATAATGTGGAAAACAATTCTTCGTCGTATTTTAATTATGATTCCAGAAATTATTATTCTCAGCATTCTAGTTTTTCTTTTAGCTAAAGCAATGCCTGGAGATCCCTTTACTGGTTCGATCAATCCTAAAGCTGATCCAGCTCAGTTACATCATTTGATGAAAATAAATGGCCTGTACGATCCTTGGTATCAGCAATACTGGAATTGGGTAGTTCATCTATTCCACGGTAATCTAGGAGATAGTTATCAATACCAAGAACCAGTTGCTCGTTTAATCGGCGATCGAGCTGTCAATACACTCTGGTTAGCTCTTTTTACAACTATATTAACGTATTGCTTGGCTTTACCAATGGGACTTTACGCTGCTAAGCACGAAGGTAAATTACCTGACACCGTTATCAGAATCTATACTTACGTTACATACTGTATTCCTTTCTTCGTTATCTTAGTTATTGGTATCTGGATCTTTGGTTACGTTCTTGGTTGGTTCCCAACAACTGGTTCGATCTCGTCTACTGCTAATCCGGGATTTGCCTCAATTGGCTCTCGACTCTACCATATCCTCTTACCAGGTCTATTAGGAGCACTCTTCGGAACCGTCAACGTCGTTCAATACTTACGTTCGGAAGCAATCGACGCCAAAGGTTCTGACTATGTAAGAACTGCCCGTTCAAAAGGTGTTCCTGAAAAAGATATTTATCGACACCATATTTTCCGAAACTCACTCTTACCAATCGCTGCATTTGCAGGTTATTCACTTACTGGTTTGTTGAACGGATCACTCTTTACTGAAACAGTCTTCTCTTACCCAGGTATGGGACTACTTTTCATCAATTCGATCAGTTACCGTGATTACACTGTTATTACGGCCTTGGTCCTGATCTACGGTATTTTAAATCTATTGGGTACATTACTATCTGACATCATTCTCAGTTTGGTTGACCCAAGAATCAGGATTCAATAAAGGAGGCGACTAATTATGGAAGAAAATCTCAATAAACATTCAACAATTTCAGCTGACGATTTAAGTCGTCTCTCTAAAGAGGCTCAAGAAGAAGCTACTCCTTCAGCAACTAAAATCATCTGGAATGAGTTTAAGGCTGATAAGCCTGCTATGGCAGCATTGATCATCGTCGTGGCATTCATCTTGTTTATCATTATCGCATCGGCTTTTATCAACACATCCCAGATGATGCAAACCAATATCATGAATTATAATGCGGCTCCTGGTACCAATGGTTTCATCCTAGGGGCAGATACAGCTGGGCGATCAATTGCTAAACAGTTGATCGTTGGGGCTAGAAACTCGGTTGGTATCGCAATTGGTTTGACGATCATCTCCTCAGCTTTTGGTATTTGTTGGGGATTAATATCCGGTTATTTTAATGGCTATATTGACTGGACAATGCAACGTGTTTACGACTTCATGATGATGTTACCTATGACAATGATGATCATCGTTTTAGTTACAATCATTAAAAACTATAACGCCGTGACACTAACACTAATTTTTTCAATCTTCTATTGGGAAGGAACTTCCCGTTTGATTCGATCACGAACGCTTTCTGAGTCGAAGAAGGACTACGTGGCCGCTTCAAAAACTTCTGGAACTAGTAATTTTAAAATTATTTTTAAGGAAATCATGCCTAATATTTCATCGTTGATCATTGTCGACACGACTTTATCCTTTGCTGAAAATATCGGTGTTGAAACTGGGCTTTCCTACCTAGGATTTGGTTTACCAATTTCTACACCATCATTAGGTACTTTAATTGCTAACGCCAATGATCCTAACAATATTACAGAATATTGGTGGACTTGGTTACCAGCAGCACTTTTGATTATCATTCTTTGTTTATCGATCAGTTATATTGGCCAAGTAATTCGCCGTTCAGCAGATGCTTCTCAACGCCACGGCATCGAAGCCTAACTATTTTAAACAAACCTGTGAAAGAAGTGATGCCTCTATTACCACAAGCGAAATATCTGTTTTAGAATCTTATCCACCAGTTTTCTCTTATCAACAGTTCTATTGAACCTATTCTGACTAAATAATTTCCAAGGGGGAAATATATATGGTTAAAACTAAAAATAAACTAGCTACCATTGCTGTAACTTTTCTAGCAGCTTTAACTCTGGCCGGTTGTTCAAATAGCAATTCTTCAGCAACTTCCAGTAAGGCACTTGACTTACCAACTGCTGCTAAGAATACTGCTAAAACTGATGCCACTGCTACCAAAAATGGTACTTTGAAATTGGCTTTACCAACCAGTTCACCATTCCAAGGTATTACTGATGCAGTCTTACAATCTAATGCATCTGATCAGATGGCTTTTTCTCCAGGTGGTCTTGATACATTATTCAATACCGATAAAAATTATAAAATCGTCGATGGTGGTCTTGCCAACCAACGTCTCGATCGTTCAGCCAAAACAGCCACAATCACACTTCGTAAAGGTGCTAAGTGGTCTAATGGTACACCAGTAACTGCTAAAGATATTGAATATGCCTATGAAGTTTTGGGTAATAAGGAATCTACTACTCAACAATATTCTTCAGACTTTGAGAATATCAAAGGTATGGCAGCTTATCATAATGGTACTGCTGACACAATCTCCGGTATTACTTATCCTAATGGCGAAAATGGTAATTCTGTCGTCATCCACTTCAAACAAATGGCTCCAAGTATGAAATTCTCCGGTAACTCATACATCTGGGGTAGTGTTGAACCTTACGAATACATCAAAGATGTTCCTATCGCCAAACTTGCTTCTTCTGAACAAGTTCGTAAGAATCCTATCTTCACTGGTCCTTACAAGCTAGATAAAATTGTTGAAGGTGAATCAACATCATGGTCACCAAACAAGTACTACTACGGTAAGAAAGCTCAAATCGGCCACATTACCATCAATGTTGTTTCTCAAAATAATATTGATAAAGCTCTTCAATCAAAGAAATATGATTCAGTTGTTCCAAGTACTGCTGGTCTGTTAGGCGGTACTGATTATAAGGCCTTGAAGAACCTCAAAGGTTACACTGATGTTGGACAACCTGCTTTGTCTTACAGTTACTTTGCCTTTAATTTAGGTCATTTCGATACTAAGACTGGTAAAAATGTCGAAGATTCTAATAAGAAGATGGCCAACAAGAAGCTACGTCAAGCTATGATGTATGCTCTAAACGTTGACCAAGTAACCAAGAAGTTTAGTAATGGTGTTAAACAACGTGCTAATACTTTGATCCCACCTGTATTCAAGAATTACTACGATAAGAGTGCTAAAGGTTACACTTTGAATACTAAGAAAGCCGAAAAATTACTTGATGAAGCTGGTTACAAGAAACGTAACGGTAGTAAATGGCGTTCTGATCCAAAGGGCAAACCATTAACAATTTACTTCGGTGCTATGACAAGTAACTCCAGTACTGAAGCTGTTTACCAAGATTATCTACAACAATGGCACAAAGTTGGTTTGAACGTTAAATTTACTAGTGGCAAACCAATGGAAATGAATAGTTTCTACGATACTTTGGAAAAACCAGAACAAAACAAGATGGATCTATGGTTAGGTGCCTGGTCATTATCATCTGAACCTACTCAGACACAACTATATGGCGAAACCGCTCCATTCAACTATGGTCACTTTGTAACTGCCAAGAATACTCAATTGATCAATAAGATGAACGACAGTACTTCTTGGAATGATGCTACACGTGCTAAGACCTTCAAGGAATGGCAAAACTATATGAACTCTCAAGCTGCTGTCGTTGGTGAACAATTCAACTACGCATGGCAACCAGTTAACAACCGTGTCAAAGGATTCGATGTCAGTCCTGCAAATACAGAATTCTACAGCAATCTGACATTGACTTCTTCAAGTATGAAGTAGTCAATGGGCTCCATCATTCATGATCGATTAACCACTCTCCCACATTACACACATAAAAATGGTTAATTGGTTTTGTTTAAAACCTCAAAAAAAGCTGAAACATTTAGATAATTCCCAATCTAAATTGTTTTAGCTTTTTTGCTGACTTTGACTATTTTCTAATTGTGCTATGCTTAACATATGTCAATTTTGAGGAGAGATTAATTTTAAATGAATATTGAAGAAGATTCATCGTACCAACAAATGATCAATGGAGAGCTGTATCTAGAATCAAAGGATCTAGCTAAGCTACGTAATGACGTTCGGACTAAATTAATGGAATATAACCGAATTGCCAATAATGAGGAACGTAATACAAAGATCAAAAGTTTGATGAAATCAGTCGGTGATAGATTCTTCGTTGAACCAACTCTTTATTTTAGCTATGGCGTGAATATTACCATCGGAAATCACTTTTACGCTAATCACGATGTGATGCTCTGTGACGAAGGCAAAATCACCATCGGTAATGATGTCAAGTTTGGACCCAAGGTGGGTCTCTACACGCCACAGCATCCTCTAGATCCAAGCGTTCGTCGTACTGAAGCTGAAACAGTCGCTCCCATTACGATCGGTAACGATGTTTGGGTTGGTGGCGGAGCCAGTATCTTACCAGGTGTCACACTGGGCAATAATGTTGTCGTTGGTGCGGGATCTGTAGTCACTCATTCATTCCCAGACAATGTAATTGTAGTCGGCAATCCGGCACGAATCCTTAGAGAAAATAAGCCTAAAGCTTAAAAATACATACAAAAATTCCAGTGAATTAACTATTTTAATTGGTTAACTCACCGGAATTTTTTTTAATCGGCTTTACGACTGATAGCTATACTGTCATGCGAATCTAATTTATCGCTGTGGGCTAAATGGACGATCAAATCGGCCACACTCTCTTTAGAAACTTCATCCACTTTATAGGGAGCCCCATTATGAACTATTTCATAATTGGTTACATCTTTTCCATCATCTAACCAACTAGGACGGATAATAGTGTAATTCAAATCTGAGTTTTCGATTAAATTTACTACTTGGCGGTATGGGGCCAAAATCTCTTCTTCTGTCAAGTTTCCTGATGCTCCAGTTGTCGTAGGAACATCGTTGCAAAGGCCCATTGAAGTCAAAAACAAGAATCTTTTCACGCCTGCTTTGTCCATTGCATCGACGATCTTTTGAATCATGCGTTCTTCATTGCTATCAAGTGATACCAACACCACATCGATGCCTTCCATCGCTTCATTCAAAATCTGCTCATCAATAATGTCTCCTTGAAATACACGCTCTCGGCTTTGGTCAACTGACAAAAGTCCGGTATAACGTGCCATCAAAGTAATATTATCATCAGTTTTGTTCAAAAAATATTTGGCAGCTGTTTGTCCCATCAAACTAGTTGCACCAATAATTAATACATTTGTCATGCTACTCTACCTCCGATTTTTTACTCCTCAGTTACACTCTAATCCTAACTCTTTTCTAAAAAAAACGGTTGTTTTTCTTATAGACAAGACGAAAAAAGTGTCAGTCTACTATCAGACCAACACTTTTTCTAATTTATTACTGTTAAACTAATACAAAATTGCATTTATACTAGGATAACTAGTGTCGCCAGGCGTATATAATACCCGACAACTGATTTTATTGAGTAAGGATTTGATCAGTAATTTATTATGTTCAACTGAATAAGAACTACCATCATTAAACGACACTAAAGATTTAACAATCCGATTGTTCAATGCTGAATCGATGATACTGATATCGCTGACTACGCGTTGTTTCTCCTCAGCCAATTTAACATCTTGTTTCACTTGTTCTACTTCAGCTAATCTCTGTGCGGCAAAGAAATTATTGATTATCTCCGCTAAGACTGTTCGTGACGGATTAATAACTGATTCACGAATGACACCACCGATATATGCACTATCCTCATAAGACTTCAGATAAATATCTAAGGTCTCTGGTAAGCCTGTTAAAATGACAGTTTTCCCAGTCTCACGATGAAGTTTCGATAATTCACGGTTTAAATATCGATAGTAGATAGTTTGGTCCTTTTGTTGCTCTTCAGATTTAGTCCGATGACCATGATAAGCCGCTGTCAATCCTCCATATGAACCTGAATTCAAATTGGAGTTAGCGTCAAAATCTGTATAGTAGTCTGAAAACTTGGAGTGAATCCCCTCTATTTCAACTTCATTCAAACTTTTAATATCATAGATATTGATTCGATCCCGACTTAAGTTAATCAAATACTCAGGCCTGTGAACTTCCTCTTCCGGTAACAATAAATCTTGAACTAAAAAGGTGTTTCCCACATGTTCTTTTGCTAAAACAGTATGTTCCATTTCACAAATTTCAATCTGTTCATTGTTGGCAAAAATTAAAAGTGCCTTCTTAGAACTGTTCCATAATTTACGATCTAAGATTAAAGCTTCCAAATTCTCAACTGCTTGATTCCATTCTCGACGTGGATAATTATATTCAAGATCTTTTTTTACATCTTTTAAAAGATTTTTATAGGCTAACAAATTAGACTCTGCTTGAGGAGTTGTCGGATGAATTGGTAAAATAATGCTGATTTTAGGTTCCAAATCGGATTTTAGAAGTTTCATTAAGTTATCGTTTTGTAATTTCATAGTTCCTCTTCTTTTCCATAAAATCTTATCGTTATCATTAGTATATTTTTATATTAGCATGTTAAATGTGAAAAGTCTAATTATTATATAATTCTTTTAATTTTTCGAACAAAAAAGCTACTCATCGATTCTAACTTTGAATCAACAAGTAGTTTTTCCGGATAAAAATTAAATTTCACAGCTTATTTTTAGCCTTGGGTTGGATTATGAAAATGTGATGGTGCAGTGTCAGGCATAGCATTCAAAGTTGCCATATCTTCAGCACTGATTTCAAAGTCTAACTTAGCATTGGCCAAGATGTGTTCTTTATGAACCGCCTTAGGCAAAGGCAAGACGCCGTTTTGAATTACAAATTGAATTGCTAATTTTGGAACGCTGATATCATACTTTTCAGCCATCTTTAGCATGTCAGGATTGTTAATCAAGCCACCAGTAGCTAGAGGCGAATATGCTTCTACTAAGATATCATTCTCTTTAGCGAATTCAGTGATTTTTGGTTCTGTAAAACCAACATAGTATTGAATTTGATCTACCATTGGCTTAACAGTTGCCGTCTTCATAACATTTTCCAAGTCGTGGACATTGAAATTGGAAACTCCAATCGTTTTAACTCGTCCAGATTGATAAATCTCTTCCATTGCCTTCCAAACTTCAAGGTTTTCTTTGTCATAATTAGCACCGATCTCATTCCATGGCCATGGAGCGTGGACTAAGTAGAGATCCAAATAGTCGAGGTCAAGGTTCTTCATCGTGGTATTAAAGTCATCTAAAGCACCTTGGTAAGACTTAGTTTGACCTGGCAGCTTCGATGTCACGAAGACATCCTCACGTTTGAGACCAGAATCTCTAATACCTTGACCAACTTCTTTCTCATTTTCATAGGCTAGAGCCGTATCGATATGTCTATAACCGGCATCCAAAGCATCCTTTACTGCTTGGCGTGCTTCATTGGCGGGAATCTGCCAAGTACCAAAAGCTACCTTGGGAATTTTTACACCATTATAAATATCAAAAGTATCAGTTAATTTTGTCATAAAATGCTCCCTTCAAATCATCATTAGAGATGATAATAAACCTTAGAGCTTACTCTAAGTCAAACATTATAGGGCAAAACTTTGTCCATCTTGTCCAGACGAGGGTTGAGATTCTTTTCAAGCCATACCACATCTAACCAGCGATTGAATTTGAAGCCAACTTTAGGAAACGTCCCAACTTTTTGATAGCCGAATTTCTCATGGAAACGAATGCTATTGTCGTTTCCTTCAGTAACGCAAGCCATCAGATTAACTACACCTTGTTTCTTCAAGGTAGATTCTAGTACTTGATATAATTTAGTTCCTAGTCCGTGACCCTTAAATTCACGGTCAACATAAATACTAGCTTCCACAGTCCAAGCATATGCAGCACGGGGACCATACAAATGAGCATACGCATAGCCACAGATTTTATCGTCATCATTTAAAGCGACGAGATATGGAAAATCTCTGGAAATGTCGATGATCCTTTGACGAAAGTTTTCAAGACTGGGAATGGCATCTTCAAACGTGATCGTGGTATTTGTGATATAAGGTGCATAAATGTCGAGTAAAATTTGGGCATCGTCTGGAGTTGCCTGTCTGATCTTTACCATGGAAAGTCCTTCTCTCATTGGAATAATTAATAATTATAGTCTATTTTTGATCCCTTTGGCATAAAAAATTTCAAAATTTAAACG